>NZ_UGSI01000002.1:320833-641666 GCF_900454495.1 Paenibacillus macerans | reverse complement strand
GAGCTTTGACGGCAAAAGCGACTTCCGGGAATATTACGGCGAGCGGTGTGGAAGGACCCGTCGAGGCTTCGCTGGGTTCCGGAAATATCAAATTCACCGACTTCACAGGGAACGGCAAGCTTAAGTCGACCTCCGGCAACATCACTTTGGAAAATCAACGTTCGGACAGCCTGGACATCGCTGTGCAATCCGGCAGCGTAAAGCTGTCCATAGACCCGCAGTTCCGGGGAGTTTACGACCTAAGGACGAAATCCGGCAGCATCACGGCCCCCGAGTCGCCGCAGCAATCGGAAGACGTCGTCAAGGTGCGGACAACGTCCGGCGATATCCGGATTCGGTAACCTCCTTGATTTTTCAGATCATTAATTATATAATTCACATAACTAACATTTAAGGAGGTGGGTAGAGTGGATCGCAAGCTTGTATGGAATCGGATTAGCCAGCTGCCATTGGCAATGTCTGGCATTATCTTTGGCACAGCCGTTAACGGGATAGGTCTGTCCATTTTTAACGATTCGATATCCATACCCAATTGCGAAATGCCGCTCCTACCTTAACCTCACGTTAAACGTGCGTACCGAAGGCAGCAGGATTTCCTGCTGCCTTCTTTTTTTTGGATTTACGGGCTTAAGGCAGCGGACGGCATGGGACGAAGGAGATTAAATAACCCATGATGATCCAATGTCAAAACATACAGAAATATTACGGCGCCGAAATGGTGCTAAGCGATGTTACGTTTGAAATCAAAACGGGCGAGACCGTCGGCCTGATCGGCCGCAACGGCACGGGCAAAACAACCTTGATGAAGCTGCTGACAGGCAAAGAACAGCCCGACCGCGGACAGCTGCATATCCGCAAAAACGCCCGCATCGGCGCGCTGGCGCAGATTCCCGATTATCAAAACGGCGAAACCGTTCGCGGCGTGCTGCTGGAGGCTTTTGCCGGGCTACGCCGGGTGCAGGCGGAAATGAAGCAACTAGAGAACGAAATGTCCGCGGCCGGAGGCCATGCCGAGACTGCAGGCAACATGGATAGCTTGCTCCGCCGGTACGGCGAGCTGCAGGAGTCCTTCGAGCGCGGAGGAGGTTATGAAATCGACGCCTCCATCGACCGGGTGGCCGGCGGGCTTGGCATCCCGGCGGAGCAGTTTTCCCGCCCCTTCTCTTCGCTTTCCGGCGGGGAAAAAACCAAGGTCGGCTTGGCGGTCATCCTGCTGCAGCAGCCGGATCTGCTGCTTCTCGACGAACCGACGAACCATTTGGACATGGCCGCGATCGAATGGCTGGAAACGTATATCCGGACTTTTGCCGGAACCGTCGTCATTATTTCCCACGACCGTTATTTTCTCGACGCGGTGGCGGAGAAAATCGTCGAATTGGAAGACGGCGAAGCCTTCACCTACTATGGGAACTACAGCACGTACAAGGAAGAAAAAGAACGCCGCCTGCTCCAGCAATTTGCCGACTACCAGGAGCAGCAGAAGAAGATCAAAAAGATGCAGGAAACGATCAAGCAGCTGATCGAATGGGGCAACCGTTCCAATCCGCCGAACCCCTCGTTCCACCGGCGCGCCGCTTCGATGCAAAAAGCGCTGGACCGCATGGTGAAGCTGAAAAGGCCGATCCTGGAGCGCAAAAAGATCGGCCTCCAGCTGCAGCAGGCCGACCGTTCCGGCAATGACGCGGTCGTGCTGCAAGAGGTCGGCTGCGTCCGCGGAGCCCGGCGGCTGTATTCCGGACTGACGCACACGCTGCGCTACGGCGAAGCCGCCGTGCTGATCGGACCGAACGGGACCGGCAAAAGCACCTTGCTCAAAAACGCGCTCGGCCTTGAGCCGCCGGAGGAGGGGGAAGCCCGTCTCGGCACCCGGATCGACGCCGGTTATCTGGCGCAGCAATCGGCCCCCGCCGATCACGAGGAAACGGTGCTGCAGTATTTCCGCGACGAGATCGGCATCGAAGCCGGAGAGGCGCGGCATCAGCTGGCCCGTTTCCTGTTCTACGGCGCGGACGTGTTCAAGAAGGTGCGCAGCCTCTCGGGCGGAGAATGGACCCGGCTGCGGCTGGCCGTGCTGATGCATCGCAAGCCGAATTTGCTGGTGCTTGACGAACCGACCAACCATCTCGACATCGATTCGCGCGAAGCGCTGGAAGAAGCGCTGGAAGAGTATGCGGGCACCCTGCTCGTCGTCTCCCACGACCGCTACTTCATCAACAAGGTGGCGAGTCAGATCTGGGCGCTGGAGGGCGGACGGATGCACGTTACCCATGGCAACTATGAAGATTACCGGGAGGAACTGTCCCGAAGATCGGCCGCCGCGGAGGTTCACATCGGCGGTCCGGCCCCGGCTCCGTCCTCCTCTTCGGCTTCAGCGGCCGGGGTGTCCCCCGCCCTCTCCGCCCAAGCGGACGCTGCGGAACGGACAAAATCCGCCGATAGAGCGGATGGGACCTATGAGGCTTCGGCTTCAGATGGAGCCTCGCGAGGAGCCTCTGGGGGAGCCTCGGGAAGAGCTTCGGCAGAAGCGGTGAAAGCCGCCCGCAAGCCCCGGGCAAATCCGGCCTATCTGCGCAAGCTGGAGGCCGATATCGCCGCCGCGGAAGCCGAGCTGGCGAAGATCGACAACGCCATGCTCGACCCGGAAACGGCTTGCGACGCGACGCGTCTGATCGCGCTGCAGCAGGAGCGGGATGCGCTGCAGGGGCGGCTTGACGAGATGATGGAAGAGTATTTTGCCTTGCTGGATGAATCCGCCGAATAAAAGGAGAGCGATAACGATGAATCCCCCCAAATTCCAGCTTCACTCCGAAGACCCCCGCGTCCGGGCGCTGGCCGCCGCCGACCCGCGAATGGGGCGCCTGACGGCCTTGATCGGCGGCCTGGCGACCAAACCGCAGGGAGCTTATTTTGCCGAACTGGCCCGCTCCATTATCAGCCAGCAAATTTCGGTCAGGGCGGCGGCGACGATCCGCGGCCGGGTCATCGAGCTTGCCGGGGAACTATCCCCGGCCGCTCTCTCGGCGCAAACGGACGCCGGCTTACGAGCCGCCGGCCTCTCCGCCTCCAAGGTCGCTTATATCCGCGATTTATGCGGCAAGGTTTTATCCGGCGAACTCCAGCTGGAAAAGCTGGAGGACATGAGCGACGAAGAAGTCGTAGGCGCGCTCGTATCCGTGAAAGGCATCGGCAAATGGTCGGCGGAAATGTTCCTGATCTTCGCCTTGGGCCGGGAGGACGTCGTGTCGTTCGGCGATGCCGGCTTGCAGCGGGCCGCCAAATGGCTGTACGCCATGGAGGACCGGGACGACCGCAAATATTTGCAGCAGGTGGCCGCGCCATGGTCCCCCTATGGATCGATCGCTTCCCTGTATTTATGGGAAGCGATCAATCAAGGTCACGTCGATTCCGGCGAAACCTTCGAAGAGCGCTGTAAACACCTATGATTGGGTGTTATCCTTTGGCGTTTGCTAAACGGTGACAAAGAGGCGGGCGCTTGCGTAATTGATCCCGATCCGATGCTCCCCCCGTCGCCCGCAGCCCCTTCCACCTCTAACGGACTGAGATGACCTTATTCGCTCATTTCCCGGTTATTTCCCGCTGTAACGGACTCCAAAGGCGTTATTGGGCTGGAAATAAGGCGATCGGGGCGGAGTTGACCAAAATAAGGTCTCCTCGGTCCGTTACAATTTTTCTGCTCGAATTTTCGCCAGTTGAGCGTCATCAGTGTCCGTTAGCCCCTACGCCCGCGCCTTGCTCCCTCTTACCATGCGGTCCCGGAACCCAACCCACTCCTCCTGTCCTCACCCGTAAATTCTGATCTCATATTCGCAATGCTCGTCGCCGGATACGTTGCATTGGGTCTCACGGACGCTCACCTTGCGGTTCAATATACGGCCGAGCGCCCCTTCCAGAATTGCCCCCTCCAAGTCGCATACCTTTTTCTCTTCGATCACAGGCAGTCCTTTGCAGAAGCAATCGTCTACCGCAATCCGGATCAGCCGCTCATCCCGCTGCAAAACGCGCGGCAGTCCTATCCGCAGCTTGGCGAACAACTCCAACAATTCCTCCAGCGTCCCTACCGGGAGGCTCTCGCCGATTTTGCGGCCGATCGACGCCGTCGTTCCTTTGCCTTCCAATGGCAGACCCTGCTGCATACCGATCAAGCGGATCGCCCGAAACAGCTCCAGCGGCACCTCGTCTCCCAGACGGACGCGATTGATCCGCTGCAGATCCTCAAACGTAAAGCTTGTCATGGCTCATTCCCCTTTTCCTCGTTGGTTATATTTTTAATTTGCCATAAAACGCAATTCATTTCCTTGACTGAGATCAAAAATGCACAGCTATAAATGTGATATATATCACGAAATATGACGCATATCCTTGATAGGGTAAAAACAAGATCGTCTCGATTCCGGGTGGAGGGATGAATGATGCAACACACTTTGTTTATTTTGCTGCAGCTGCTGGAGCGGGCGGCGCTGCTGCAAATGTGTTTGTTTGTGCTGACCCGTCTGCCCCGCTTCAAGGAGCTTTTTCAGAAGAAAGAATACAACCGTCAGGAGCTGGCGCTGGCTACGGCCATTTTCAGTCTGTTCGCCATCTTCGGAACCTACAGCGGCATCAACGTTGAAGGCTCGCTGGTCAACGTGCGGATTATCGCCATCATGGCGGGAGGCATACTCTTCGGCCCGGCGGTCGGCCTGATCACCGGGCTCCTGTCGGGCGCGCACCGCTTCTTGATCGACATCGGCGGGGTGACCTCGCTGCCCTGCCTCATAACGAGCATGATTGCGGGCGTTGTTGCAAGCATCATATACGTCCGCACGCCGGCGGAACGGAAATGGGCGGTCGGCATCGCCGCCGGCATGGGCTGTGAAGCGCTGACGATGCTGCTGATTCTCTGGATGGCCGAGCCGTACTCGCTGGGGCTGAACATCGTTTCGCAGATCGCCCTGCCGATGATTGCCAGCCAGGTCTGCGTGGGATTGATCGTGATGCTGGTGCAGAGCGTGGAAGGAGAGAAGGAGCGGATCGCCGCCAGGCAGGCCAAGCTGGCGCTCGATATCGCCAACAAGACGCTGCCTTATTTTCGCTCCATCACGCCCGAATCGCTGCGGAAGATCTGCCGCATCATCCAGGCCGAAATCGGCGCGGACGCCGTGGCGCTCACCGATACCCGGTATATTCTCGCTTACGTGGGCTTGGGGGAGGAACATTATGCGAACCGGCATGAAATCGTGAGCGATGAGACAAAGAGTTCGCTGGCCAACGGGGAAATTACGATCCGCAATAATGAGGCCGCCCATATCGACCCCCGGATCAAGTCGCAGATCATTATTCCGCTCAAGGAAAAGGGGGAGGTAACGGGCGCGCTGAAAATTTATTATGCCAAGGCGCATAAAATCACTTACTCGCTGCAGGCGATGGCCGTTGGACTGTCTCAGATGATCTCCACGCTAATGGAGGTTTCGCGCATTGAGGACCTTAAGCAGATGGCCAACAAGGCCGAGCTCAAGGCGCTGCAGACGCGGATTCACCCGCATTTCCTGTTCAACGCGCTCAACGCGATCGCTTCCTCCATCCGTGTCGACCCGGAAAAGGCGCGCGAACTGATCGTCAATTTGTCCGGATACATGCGCTACAATCTAGAGCTGACGGACGAGATGATCGATCTCAGCAAGGAGCTGCAGCAGGTGCGGCAGTATGTGGAGATCGAGCAGGCCCGTTTCGGCAGCCGGCTGGAGGTGCGCTACGATATCGACGATACGCAGGTGCGAATTCCGAGTCTGATCATTCAGCCGCTGGTGGAGAATGCGATCGTCCACGGAATTTTGAAGGGAAAAGGCAAGGGTACGGTCACGATATCGGTCAAAGACCGCGGAGACACCGTGCGTATCGGCATTGTCGACACGGGCGCCGGCATCGAGCCGGAAACGATACGTAAGGTATACGAAGGCTCCATGGAAGACAACCGGATCGGGCTTTACAATGTACACCGCAGAGTAAAGCTGATCTACGGGGAAGGGCTTAGGATCCACAGGCTGGACAAAGGAACGGCGATTTATTTTAACCTCAAGAAGGAGATCTCATCAATTACTCATGACTAAAGTCATGAGCTTGTAACTGCCCGGAAGTGAATGCGACAAAAAGTCTCCTTCCTTAACATGGCGTTACTATAGGCAGGTTGACATCTGCCCAATTGTATAGGTATACCTTATACAATCCCTTTAGTGATGTACTTCATTCCAATACGCTGAAGGTTCATGGCGGCAACTCGATCATCACTTGAGCTATACCCGCATTCTTTACATTTGAAGTGATGCTTCTTCTTGTCCCGGTTCCCTTTGTTTTTACGGCCGCACTTCGGCAGGTCTGTGAGGTGTACTTGGGATCTACAGCAATCACTTTTCCTCCATGTAATGCGGCTTTGTACTCGATCATCTTTCTTAGTTGATAGAACGACCAAGATACCGATTCATAACGTTCGTTAAGTTGAATCTTTTCTGTTTTACTACGAACACCTTTTAAATTCTCCACCACCATCAAGGTTGCACCATACTTACGGACGAGTGCCTTCGATACACAATGATTGACATCATACATCCAACGGTTTTCTCGTCCTCCAATCCGCTTTAGTTTCCTTCTGGCGGAGGCTGTGCCGACTTGTTGCAGTTGTTTTCGCATATGCTTATACCTCGATCGCTTATCTTTGATCGGTCGACCGTGGAAGAACGTACACTTGCCCTGCGAATCATAACTGGTGGCGATAAAGTTGATCCCGAGATCAATACCGACGACTTGATGGATGGCTCCTGTTTCGATTTCGGCGATTTCTTTGGATACTGGAATATAGAGGAAGAATTTCCCCTTCTTGTGGACCAACTTTGCAGTGCCGTATGACCAAGATCCGTCAAAGTAAGAATCCATACCTTTCGTCATGTAGGGTACTTTAATCCGACCATACAGCGTGTTGATGGAAATGATTTGTTTGGAGAGCGAATAGTCCCGATTCCATACCAGGTCGTACTCGGGTTTCTTGAAAAGGACCGTGTCCAAGGGTGTTTGTTGCTGAGTAACGACTTGTATCTGGCGATGACGGTACTCATAACGGACTGGGCCATTTGCGACCGGAGCGAAAAAGCATAGCGCAGTTCTCGATACATCATGTTGTGGAGTAAAGTCTTCGAGAGGATCTTGTCTTTATGTACAAGTACAGACAAGTGGTTGCTCGCTTCGCGGTAAGCGCGCTAGGGTTTGTCGTAACCAATCCGCTTGTTGCTCATTAGGCAGTATTTTCACTTTCGCTGTTAAAGTAAGTTTCAAACCTGTCACCACACTTCAAAGAAAGGTGAAGTCAACACAAGGAAGCAACATCTATCTCATTCCATTATACCAAACATTTGTTCTCGTTTAAAGCGATAACAATGTCTTTTCAATATTTTGAAGGGAGGAAGTAAAGGAATATAGCTTGTCAGTGAGGCGTAAATTCCTCTCATGACTAAAATCTCAAGTATCCTTTACGTTATCGATGAAAGCGATCATCATCGAAGATGAAGAACTGGCCCGCCGGGAATTGGCTTACTTGATCGAGCGCTACAGCGCGATTGCGGTCGAAGCCTGCTTCGAGGACGGGCTGGAGGCGTTGAAGTTCTTGCAAAACCGGGAGGTTGATGTACTGTTTCTGGATATCAATATTCCCTCGATTGACGGCTTGCTGTTGGCTCAGACGATCAGCAAATTTTCCGCCAGACCTTTTATCGTGTTCACTACGGCGTACAAGGAGCATGCCGCGGATGCGTTCGAACTGGAGGCCTTTGATTATATTCTCAAGCCTTACAGCGAGTCGCGGATTCAGAATATGCTTGGCAAATTGGAGGCGGCCCACACGGCGCGAAGCGGAGGCACGGGAGAAGGAAGAGGCGCCTTCGGCAAGATCAATCTGTGGAAAAACGAAAAAATTATTGTCGTGGAAATCGACGACATTTATTATGCGGCCGCCCGGGAGAAGAGCACCAGCGTGATGACGAAGAGCGGGGAATACACGATGGCGCTCAGCATCAGCGACTTCCAGGCACGTCTGCCGCAGGAGCATTTTTTTCGCTGTCACCGCTCCTACATCGTTAATCTCGGCAAAATCAAGGAAATTATTCCGTGGTTCAACAATACCTATTTGCTGCGGCTGCGCGATCTGGACTTTGAAGTGCCGGTCAGCCGCGGTAAAGCGAAGGAATTCCGGCAGCTCATGCGTCTGTAGCCGCAATTCATTCCGTATTCGCGTCATTTCGTTCCCGTTCCCGTCAAGCGCTGCGCGTATTCGTTTACAATAAGAGTGCAGAGAGCTCTTGCGGAATCGAGAGAGAAAGAAGGAATGGCTATGAACGGCAAATCCGGAAAGCGGTGGCCGATCGTATTGGGCACCATTATTATGCAGATGGGTCTCGGCACCATCTATACCTGGAGTCTGTTTAACCAGCCATTGGCGAACAAATTCGGGTGGGATCTTGGCTCCGTTTCTACAACCTTCTCCATCACAAGTTTCGCGCTCGCCTTGGCCACATTGTTTGCGGGCAAGCTGCAGGACCGCTTCGGTCTGCGCAGGCTGACGATGGCGGCAGGCATTTTGTTGGGACTCGGCCTGATGTTAAGCTCGCAGGCAAGTTCCCTTCCGATGCTGTACCTGCTCGCCGGCGTGATGGTCGGCTATGCGGACGGGACGGCTTATATCACCTCACTGTCCAATCTGCTGAAATGGTTCCCCGGCCGCAAGGGTCTTATCTCCGGCGTTTCCGTCGGGGCTTACGGTACGGGCAGCCTGCTGTTCAAGTATGTCAACGGGGCTTTGCTTGAAACTGCCGGCGTTTCCGGAGCTTTTCTTTATTGGGGTTTGATCGTCATGGCGCTGATTGCCACCGGTTCCTTGCTGGTGCGCGAGGCGCAGCATTCGCCCGCCGTCCCGGCAGCCGAATCGCGCCCGTACGGCGCGGACAAGGCCGCAGATATGGAGCCGCGCAATTACTCCGTGGGTGAAATGCTGCGTACGAAAGAGGCTTACATGCTGTTCGCGATCTTTTTTACCGCCTGTATGAGCGGGCTTTATCTGATCGGCATCGTGAAGGACATCGGCATTCAGCTTGCCGGGCTTAACGAGGCCGCCGCGGCCAACGCGGTCGCGTTGATCGCTTTGTTCAACACGTCGGGCAGGCTGGTGCTGGGCGCGCTGTCCGATAAGATAAGCCGGCTGGGCCTGATCGGCGGAGCGCTGGCGGTAACGGCGGCGGCGGTGTTCACCCTGAGCTTTGCTCAGCTGAATTTCGGTCTGTTCTTCGCCTGCGTGGCGGCTATCGCCTTTTGCTTCGGCGGCAATATCACGATCTTTCCGGCGATTGTCGGCGACTTCTTCGGCCTGGCCAACCACAGCAAAAACTACGGTCTCATCTATCAGGGCTTCGGCATCGGCGCGCTATCCGGCTCGTTCATCGCCGTGATGCTGGGCGGCTTCAAGCCGGCGTTCATCGTCATCGGCCTGCTCTGCCTGGCCGCAGTCGTCATCGCGGCGCTCATAAAACCGCCTGTGGAAAACACGAAGAAAAAGGGGCTGCACCTAAAGCCTTTCAGGTCCGCAGCTTAAATTATAAAAAGCCGGTACGCACTGCTTTGCGGTGCGCCCGGCTTTTGCTAGTAGAAGGATCCGGAAATAATATGGCTTATCTGCGGACGGGGGTCATGGATCGCTTTGTTCTATATTAGTCTTGTGCTCAGTATCGCCCCTATAAAATAGCGGAACTTTCGGGTCTTATTTTCCAATTTGAGCCTATTTATCACCAATAGGGGAACTTTTGGGTCTTATTTTTTGATGAACAGGTCTAAAAGTGGCCTTTCGCCACTAAATCGTGAAAATAGCGCCATAAAATTCCTCTATTGCACGCAACATGGGGGTATCGGCTGAAATAGCGCCCTTTTTTTCCTTTATGCTGTCACCCGAGATCTTCAACAGACTAGTTTTGCCCTTTTCTCATGTCTTCACTTGCCATCATGCTAACGTTATTTCCAGAATCGTCTACTAGTTTATAGGATATTTAAATGATTGCCTCTTTTACACCGCCTCCGGCTCGAAGCTGCCTTTCGTAAACTGGCTGTTGTACAGATCGGCGTAGAAGCCTTTTGCAGCCAGCAATTGTTCATGCGTGCCTTTTTCGATCACCGAACCGTGATTCATGACCAGGATCAGATCGGCGTCCTTGATCGTCGAAAGGCGGTGGGCGATGACAAAGCTTGTTCTGCCCTTCATCAGTTCGTTCATCGCTTTCTGGATCTGCACCTCGGTCCGGGTGTCGACGCTGCTCGTGGCTTCATCCAAAATGAGAATGGCCGGGTCGGCCAAAATCGCCCGCGCGATCGTCAGCAGCTGTTTCTGACCCTGCGAGATGTTGGAGGCCTCTTCGTTCAGGATCGTATCATATCCGTCCGGCAGCGTGCGGATAAAGTGATCGGCGTAGGCCATTTTGGCTGCCCGCACCACTTCCTCCTCGGTCGCGCCTTCGCGTCCGTAGGCGATATTGTCGCGGATCGTGCCGTTGAACAGCCACGTATCCTGCAGCACCATGCCGAACATGCTGCGCAGGTCGCCGCGCTTCATCTCCGCGATGTTGACGCCGTCCACGCTAATCGCCCCGTCGCCCACTTCATAAAACCGCATCAGCAGGTTGATCAGCGTTGTTTTGCCGGCCCCGGTAGGTCCGACGATCGCGATCGTTTGCCCCTGCGATACATTAATGTTCATATCCTCGATCAGCGGATGCTGAGGATCGTATCCGAACTTCACGTGATTGAAGGCCACATCGCCGCGCGGCTCTTTGAGTACCTTCGGCCGGGCCGATTCCGGCACTTCCTCTTCTTCGTCCAAAATTTCGAATACGCGTTCCGCCGAAGCGACCGTCGATTGAATGATGTTGGCGATGTTCGCCGTTTGCGTGATCGGCATCGTAAACTGCCGCGCATATTGGATGAAGGCCTGCACATCGCCGATCTCGATCGTCCGTTTGGTGACGAGGATGCCGCCGACCACGGACACGAGCACATAGCCGATGTTCCCGATAAAGCTCATGATCGGCATGATGACGCCGGAAATGAACTGCGCCTTCCAGCCTGCCGTGTACAGCCGCTCATTAATGTCGTCAAACTGCTCAAGCGACGTTTTCTCGCGGCCGAACGCCTTAATGATTTTGTGGCCGGTATACATTTCCTCTACATGGCCGTTAAGTTTGCCCAGCTCCGCCTGCTGGCGGACGAACTGCTTCTGCGAGCGTTTGGCGACCTGGGTGATCGCCAGCACGCTGAGCGGCAGCGTCAGCACGGCAATCAGCGTCATCAGCGGGCTGATCGACAGCATCATCACGATGACGCCGATAAGCGTCAAGATCGAGGTGATCAGTTGCGTCAAGCTTTGCTGCAAGGTATTGCTGATATTGTCGACGTCGTTCGTGACCCGGCTGAGAATTTCACCGTGGGTACGAGCGTCGAAGTATTTCAAAGGCAGCCGGTTCAGCTTGGCGTTCACATCGCGGCGCAAGTCGTACACCGTTTTCTGCGCGACGCCGGCCATCAGGTACTGCTGCACATAACTGAACAGCGAGCTTAATACGTAAAGTCCCACCAGGACCATGATGATCTGCCACACGTACGCAAAATCGATCGCCGCCCCGGGAACCCCCTGAATTTTCGCCATAATCCCTTCAAACAGCTTGGTCGTCGCTTTCCCCATCACCTTGGGGCTTACGATGCTGAACACGGTGCTTAAAACCGCCATGACAAGCACGGCTGCCAATTGATATTGATGCGGCCGCAAATAACGGATAAGCCGCTTTAAAGTCCCTTTGAAGTCCTTTGCTTTCTCGGCCGGCATGCTCATGCCGGGTCCGCCGGGCCCTCCCGGTCCGGGATGTCTCGGAGCGTGTCCTCTTAGCCCCGGAGGTCTGCCGGCAGGCTGCCCAGAGGCGCCCGCGCCTTTTTGCTCCTGACTCATGCAATCTCCTCCTCCGAAAGCTGTGAATAAACGATCTCTTTATACACGTCGCAGGTTTCCATCAGTTCGCGGTGATTGCCGATGCCGGCGATCCGGCTTTCGTTCATGACGATGATGCGGTCGGCGTCAAGCACGGTGCTTACCCGCTGGGCCACGATAATGACCGTCGCTTCCCGGGTCTCCTGCTTCAAGGCGGCGCGCAGCTTCGCGTCCGTTTTAAAATCGAGCGCGGAGAAGCTGTCGTCGAAAATGTAAATTTCCGGCTTCCGCACGAGCGCCCGGGCGATGGAAAGCCGCTGCTTCTGCCCGCCCGACACGTTGGTGCCTCCTTGAGCGATCACCGATTCGTAACCATGCTCCATCTCGGCGATAAAATCGCTCGCCTGGGCGATCTCGGCCGCGTGGCGGATCTCCTCGTCGGTGGCGTCCTCCTTGCCGTAACGGATGTTGTCGTTGATGGTGCCGGAGAACAACACCGCTTTTTGCGGAACGAAACCGATTTTGCGCCGCAGTTCCTCCTGCTTCATCTCCCGCACATCGACGCCGTCCACCAGCACGCGTCCCTCATCGACGTCGTAAAACCGCGGAATCAAGCTGATCAGCGTCGATTTCCCGGAACCCGTTCCGCCAATGATCGCGGTCACCTCGCCCGGCTTGGCGCTGAACGTAATGTCCCGCACCGCCGGCTGTTCCGCTCCGGGATAGCTGAAGGAGACGTTTTGAAATTCCACGTAACCTTTTTGCCCGGACATCGCCGCCGCCACATCGGCATCCTTGATCTCCGGAACCATGTCCAGCACCTCGTTGATCCGCACGGCGGAAGCGGAAGCGCGGGGAACCATGACGAACATCATCGAAACCATGACGAGCGAAAACATAATCTGCATCGCGTACTGCAGAAAAGCCATCAGGTCCCCTACCTGCATTTGCCCGGCATCGATCCGCAGCCCGCCGAACCAAATGATCGCCACCGAAGACAGGTTCATCACCAGCATCATGATCGGCATCATGAAAGCCATGATTTTATTGACCCGAATCGAGGTATCCGTCAAATCGAGGTTGGCCGCGTCAAACCGTTTGCTTTCGTAAGCGGTCCGGTTAAACGAGCGGATAACCCGGATGCCGGTCAGACTCTCGCGCATGACGAGGTTCAGCTTATCGATTTTTTTCTGAATCGCCTTAAACAGCGGGATCCCTTTGCCGGCAATCAACCAGATCGACCCGGCCAGCACCGGAAGGACGACCACCAGCACCAGGGACAATTCCGCGTTCTTCGATACGGCCATGATGATCCCGCCCAAACACATGAGCGGCGCCATTACCATCATCCGCATCATCATGATCAGCACCTGCTGAACTTGGGTAATGTCGTTCGTCGTCCGGGTGATCAGCGAAGCGGTGCCCACCTTGTCGAACTCTTCCAGCGAAAAGTTGGACACATGGTTAAACATTTTGGCGCGCAGCCGCTTGCCGAATCCCGACGCCGCCTTGGACGAGAAGAAGCTCGCTCCGATGGAGCAGGCCATTCCGCCCAGCGCCACTAGCAGCATAAATCCGCCCACCCGCCAAATATACGGCGTGTCACCTTTGACGACGCCGATATCGACGATATCGGCCATCAGTGTCGGCAAATACAGCTCGGACAACGTCTGAAGAAAGACGAGGGCGAGCACTCCGGCGACCAGCCAGCGGTATGGTTTCAAATAGCGGAAAAGTTTGATCAATTCCATCATCTCCACTTATCCGAATCACTCGGTTTTATTTTGATTGATCTGCGATTCGAAATACCGGTGTACATCGTGCAGCAGCTCGATCAATTGGTTGCTTTTCTCTTCGCCCAAAAAATCGCATAAATTTTGAATTTGCTTGGATCGGTGTTCCGCCGCCGTGCGAAACGCCTGATGGCCTTGCTCCGTCAGCTTGACGCGCACGACCCGGCGATCCTCCTGATCGTTGTAGCGATGCACAAGCCCTTGTTCTTCCAGGCTGCGAATCTGCGGCGTGACGGTGGGCGAAGCCACTCCCATCCTTGTGCTGAGCTCGGAGACGGTGATGCCCCGCGGCTCCTGTTCAAGCCCTTGAAGAATAGAATACATCAGTCTGAATTCGCTTGGTTTGAACGTTAACGGCGCCATTTTGTTCATATCCAGTCTCCGCAAGCGGTGCAGCGCCAGCATAAGCTTATGCGCCTGCGAATTATCGCTGGAATGCACCGGTGATCACCTCAGCTTTCCATTTATTTTCATGATTTAATAATTAGGAATCCTATTTATTAGCAAGCCTAATTATAATTTCGCTTATCATGAAAGTCAAGCGAGCCCGAAGTTCCACATATTAGAAAGAAAAAGACGCCTGCCGGGGTAAAGCTACCGGGTGCTGGCGTCTTTTTTACACTTAAATAAGGAACTGGCTCCGTTTTCGGATAAAGCTTTGCAGGTGCGTGCGAAGGATATGGGATGGGATCGGGACGGGCAAACCACTGTTGCCGGAAATAACGGTAAATTGCGGCGCTATTTTCGTGATTTTGTCCCTCGGTCGCAGGATAGCGGAACTTTTAGGCCCTATTGGGGGCTGAACTTGAAAAAGAAGCCTTTTCCCGCTCATTTTCAAAAAATAGCGGTAAAAAGTTCCGCTAATATAGCTGGACCCCCTATCTCGGTAGGGGATAACGCCCTTTTTTACCTCTATTTCCCTCGATTCCGCAAAAAAGATCGTACCGGCGGGCTTGTAGAGCTAAAATTGTCCCCATGGCCGTTACGATCCTTTTCCATTACTGCCCTGCCCCGCCGCCTTGGCGGAGTTCATCCAGACTTTTGAACTCGTATCCCTGGCGCCGGGCTTCATCAATGATGGAGCCCAAAGCCGCCGCGTTGTCCTTGGACACGGAATGCAGCAGAATCACCGCGCCGGGATGCAGTTGAGAGACCACTTGCCGGTATGCGTAATCTGCGCCTCTTTGGGCCTTGACATCCCAATCCTTGTAGGCCACCGACCAAAATACGTTGGTGTACCCCAGCTCTTTCGTCACCCGCAGCGTTCTGTCGCTGAAAATGCCGCGGGGCGGCCGCAGGTATTTCATCTCCTGACGGCCGGTCACCTTCGCCGTCTCCTGCTTGACGCGTTCCAGTTCGTCGCGGATTCGCTCGTCGGAAATCGTGGTCATATCCGGATGGCTCCAGGAATGATTTCCGATAAGATGCCCTTCGGCAACCATCCGCTTTAACAGCTCGGGCTGATCCTTCACATAATGTCCGGTGACGAAAAAAACGGCCGGCACCTTCTTCGCCTTCAGCGTGTCGAGAATCGGCGCGGTATACCCGTTTTCATAACCGTTGTCGAACGTGAGAAACAATTCCTTCAGGGAGGTATCGCCGAGAAAAATTGCCCCATGTTTATCGACGATCTCTTTGAAACCCTCCTCGTTAATCGAAGGAAGACTTCCGTTTACGCTTTTTTTGAACCCGAAATGATGGGGCGAATCGGCGTTAACGGTTTGCGGTACCGCGGGGCCAAGCAGCATGCCGACCATTACCGCACAGATCAAGGCCAATCTCACAGAGCATTCTCTCCTTATTCTCCAAAATCCTAGCTGCAGCGCTCTCGTTTACTATTGCCTGTACTGCGGGAAATATACAACTCGCTTTTGGGCCGGCCGGGCCCCTCGCACCGCAACTTTAATTGCCCTGCTGTCTGCCCGCCGAACCGGACAGTTCGCTGTGCCGGTACCCGTACAGCACATACACCAATAACCCGAAAATCATCCAAACGAGGAAGGCGATCCAAGTTATCCGCGGCAGGCTGGTTAACAAATAGCCGCAGGTCAACACGGCCAGCAGCGGGATCCAGGGCACCAGCGGCACTTTGAACGAGCGGGGCAAGTCCGGGCGGGTCCGGCGCAAAATGACAACCCCGAGCGATACCGTGATAAAGGCAAAAAGCGTACCGATGCTGACCAAATCGGCGAGCCGGCCGAGTGGAATCAGACCGGCCAACACCGCGACCGCGATGCCGGTCGTCCAGATGCTGACGGAAGGTACCCCAGTCCGGGGATGCAGCCGGGCCAGCTTCCCGGGAAGCAATCCGTCCCGCCCGATCGCGTACAGGAGCCGGCTTTGGCCGAACAGCAGCACAAACAGCACGGTCGTTATACCGACGATGGCTCCCAGCGAAATAAAGCCGGCCGCCCAATTCTGGTCGATATACTGCAGGGCGAAGGCGACCGGATTTTTGACGTTCAGCTGCGAATACGGAACGATCCCGGTAAGCACCGCCGTGACGAGGACGTACAGCAGCGAGCAAATCGCCAGCGACCAGAGGATGCCGCGCGGCAGATCCTTCTGCGGGTTCCGCACCTCCTCGGCGGCTGTGGCGACGGCATCAAAGCCGAGATAAGAAAGGAAGGCCGTCGCCGCCCCGGTAACGACGCCGCTGAATCCAAACGGCATGAACGGCGTCCAGTTGCCCGGCTTCACGTAAAAGGCGCCGACAACGACAAACAACGCGATCACGGCGATTTTGACAATGACCATGATCGAGTTCAGCCGCGACGACTCCTTCGATCCGCGGGATACGATAAACGTAAGCAGCAGCACGATCAAAACGGCGGGAACGTCGACATAGGTCCCGGCTTTAGGATCAAAGGCGCTGCTGATCGCATGCGGCAGGGCTATGCCAAACCCGGCGGCAAGGCCCTGAAAATACCCCGACCAGCCGCTGGCCACCATAGAAGCGGCAAAACCGTATTCCAGCATCAAGTCCCAGCCGAGAATCCAGGCGACAAGCTCCCCGAAGGTAGCGTAGCTATAGGTGTAGGCGCTCCCCGACACGGGAACCATCGACGCGAATTCGGCATAACACAGCGCGCAAAAGGCGCAGATGATCCCGGCCAGAATAAAGGAAAGAATAAGTCCCGGCCCGGCATGCTGCGCCGCCGCAACACCGGTGAGCACGAAGATGCCCGTCCCGACGACGCATCCGATGCCAAGCATGGTTAAATCAAAGACGCCAAGCTCTTTTTTGAGCGTGGTGCCGGCCGCGTTTTTCTCCGCAAGCATGGAGGTTATCGATTTTTTTCTGAATAAATGCATTTAGGCTCTGTCCCCTAATTCAAATTTAAGACACCCATCCGGCAATTATAGAGTCCCCGTGCGGTACGGACAAGCGCAAATATTGCCGGTTGCGCCTTTAATTTCGAACATTTCAGGAAATATTATCCCGGGCCCCCCGTTAACTCCTGCTGCGCAAAGCGGATCCACTCCCTCGTCGCAAAGGACAAATAGCGGTCGTCCCGCCAGACGATGCCCAGCTTCCAGGGGATGATCGGCTTTACCAGCGGAATGATCCTTACGCGCTCGTCATCCACCTCGCGGCAGATCGTTTCCGGCAGCAGCGTGATGCCGAGGCCGACCGCGACCATTTCGCTGATAAGGTCCCATTGCGAGCTCTCGTAAATGACATGCGGCTGAAATCCGGCCTTGGCGCATTCGTTAATGATCCGGTCATGCAGCGTAAAATCCTCCCGGAACAGGACGAACCCGTCCTGGGCCAGTTCGGACAGTTCCGCCGCCTGCCGCTCCGCAAGCGGGTGGGACGGGTGCACGACCAGGTTGAGCTTCTCTTCCACGAACGGAAAACTGCTTAATTCCTCCGCCGTCGCCGGCAGCACGATAACGCCGACATCAAGCGCCCCGCCGACCACATCCGACTCCACCTTTTTGGCCCCGTCCTCAAACAGCTGGATCGAAATGTCCGGATATTTCTGATGAAACTGCCCGATCACTTTCGGAAAAAAACTCGATCCCACCATCGGGGGAAGTCCGATCCGGATATGCCCTTTTTTCAAATTCCGCAGGTCGTCCAGCTCCGCCACCAGGTTTTGGAACGAGGTGACGATTTGCTGCGCTTGTCCCACTATGATTTGACCGGCATCGGTGAGCACGATTTTTTTGCCGACCCGATCGAACAAAACGACGCCCAGTTCGTCCTCCATGCTTTTGATCGTCTTGCTGATGGTCGGCTGGGTGATATACAGCGCTTCGGCCGCTTTCGTAAAGCTTTTGAACCGGGCAACCTCGATCAAATATTGCATTTGCCGAATATCCAAATTTGGAGACACTCCTTTCACAACCTATCGATAGCCAATTGGAATGTTATTCATTCAGTATATTCATTTTACCCATGAAAACAATCGGTGTAATATTTTCATTATCAACGACGCAAAACCGACAGGAAGGAGCTTCCGTTCACCATGAACACGATGAAAATAATGAAAACGGCCGGCAAGGGCGTATTTCAAGTAGCGATTTTATTTTTATTCACCTTTGTCATGAACGAGGTTGCAAAGCTGCTTCATCTGCCGGTACCCGGCTCGATTTTGGGCATTTTCGTGTTGTTTGTCCTTCTGAAAACCAACATCGTCAAGCTGGCGTGGATCGAACAAGGCGCAAACTGGCTACTCGCCGAGCTGCTGCTGTTCTTTATTCCGTCCGCCGTTGGCATTATGAAATATATGCCGCTGCTGGAAAGCGAAGGCGTGCGGATTTTGATCGTCGTCATTTTCAGCACCTTGATCGTCATGATCAGCTCGGGGCTTGTCGCCTCCCGCATTTCCAAACGAAAGGAGCGTCACAGCTCATGATCACCGGTTTGCTTAGCCTTGTTTTTACATTGGTGATTTATTATCTGGCCAAACGGCTGTACAAAATCCGGCCTAAAGTTTATTTGTCCCCACTGCTGATTACGCCGCTGTTTCTGGTCATCGGCCTGATGTGGGCGCAGATTCCTTACGAAACTTACCAGGCCGGGGGAAAATGGCTTAGCACAATGCTGCAGCCCGCCACCGTCGCTTTTGCCGTTCCGCTATATAAATACTACAATGTTCTGAAAAAACACGCGGTGGAAATTCTCATCAGCGTACTGACCGGTTCGGTGGTGGCGATGTTCTCTTCGGCCTTCCTGGCCGAGTGGCTGCATCTGGACAACGATCTGATCACAAGCCTGATCCCCCGTTCGATTACGACGCCGATCGCTATGAACGTCTCCCAGGTCATCGGCGGCGTGCCGAATATTACAGCCGTCTTCGTCATTATTACCGGCCTGCTCGGAACGATGCTCGGGCCGCTGGTCGTGAAGCTGTTCCGCATCGAAAACGAGGTGGCGCGCGGCGTATTGTTCGGCACGAGCGCCCACGGCACCGGAACGTCCAAAGCGTTTGAGCTAAGCTCGCTGACCGGCACGATCTCCAGCATCTCCATGATTTTGGCCGCCTTGTTCACGTTGGGCGCCGCCCCGATGCTGATCTCGCTGCTGCAATAATGCAATAACCTTACGGTTCCTCCAAACTCAACATATAGTTTCCTCTTGAACCTCCGCCTTGGGCGGGGGTATTTTTTTGCGCGGTAAGTCTTTGCCTTGCGGCTTCCACCGACGGCCGGCTTTTCGCCCGTTTATGCCGAGTCAACATTTGGCCGGCATCATTTAAAACTGTACTTGAAATACTAACAGTTAGGCTTTATACTGTGATCGAGATCATTTTATAAAGAAAGGATGATTTTGGATATGAGTACGGCAGAGACAGTAAATCTGAACGATTTTTATACGGTACTTCGGGAAAGACATTCGGTTCGCGCTTACGACCCGTCGGTGAAAATCTCCCGGGAAGAACTGAAGGAAATGCTGGAGCTTTCGCTTTCCGCTCCTTCCTCTTCCAATTTGCAGCCTTGGCGGTTTTTGGTGATTGACGAAGACGAGCTGAAGCAAAAGCTGCTGCCGATCGCCAACAACCAGCAGCAGGTCGTGGAAGCTTCCGCCGTTATCGCGGTGCTTGGCGACCTGAAGTCCTATGAGCAGGCCGATGCGATTTACAGCCAGTCCGTGGCGATGGGCGCAATGACCGAAGAGGTGAAAACCAATTTTGTCGAACGTTTGCAACAAATGTACGGAGGTTTGGGAGACGAGCGGCTCCATCAGGTCAACTTGCTCGACGCCGGTCTGATCTCCATGCAGCTGATGCTGATCGCCAAAGCGAAAGGCTACGACACCGTGCCGATGGCCGGATACAATCCGGAAAAATTCGCCGAGGTCTTCGAAGTTCCGGAAACGCTCAAGCCGATCCTCCTCATCGCCATCGGCAAAGCGGCCAAACCGGCTCATGCCACACCGCGCCTGGGCGTAGATCAAGTGACGTCCTGGAACTCGTTCCAATCCTGATAAGCAAACAAAAAGCGGAGGAAACCGAAAGGTTCTTCCGCTTTTTTTTATGCCCGGATGGCTGCCCCTATTTTTTCGAAATTCCCAGCCGGTTTGGCCGCCGTTTGGCGCATACTATATCAGGTCATTTGCTTTTTTTCTGCATAAGTCCGCGGCTTGAGCGGCCGCTCGGCGAAGTTGATCTCAATTGCTCATGAAGTTGATCTATAATTAGCTTTGTTTAAAGCTTACATAGATATTACAATAAAGGTCATAAAAAACGTGAAAAGTAGAACATGTTTTTAGCGAGAAAGGGTGGATCCAAATGGCGATTACACAGCAAAACGAGGCACTGGAACAAGCCAGCCGCTATGTGGCTGAAGTTTATGAAGCCGTTCAAAAACGCAATCCGGGAGAACACGAATTCCATCAAGCGGTGAAGGAGATTTTGGATTCGCTGGTTCCGGTGTTTGCCAAACATCCGAAATACCAGGAAAGCGGCATCCTCGAAAGAATCGTGGAGCCGGAGCGTTTGATCAGCTTCCGCGTTCCGTGGGTGGACGATCAGGGCAAAGTACGGGTTAACCGCGGCTTCCGCGTGCAATTCAACAGCGCGATTGGGCCTTACAAAGGCGGGCTGCGCTTTCATCCGTCGGTAAATGCCAGCATCATTAAATTCCTCGGCTTCGAGCAAATTTTCAAAAATTCGCTGACCGGCTTGCCGATCGGCGGCGGGAAAGGCGGCTCGGATTTCGATCCCAAAGGCAAATCGGAGCTGGAGGTCATGAGATTCACCCAGAGTTTTATGACCGAGCTGGCCAAATACATCGGTCCCGACATGGATGTGCCTGCCGGAGATATCGGCGTAGGTGGACGGGAAATCGGCTACATGTTCGGCCAGTACAAACGGCTTTACGGCAGTGAAACCGGCGTGTTGACGGGGAAAGGCCTGACGTACGGCGGCAGCCTGACGCGCACCGAAGCAACGGGGTACGGCCTGGTGTACTTCACGGCGGAAATGCTGACCAGCAAAGGCGAAACCTTTGAAGGCAAAACGGTCGTCGTTTCCGGTTCCGGCAACGTTTCGATCTACGCCATCGAAAAAGCGCAGCAGCTGGGAGCCAAGGTGGTCGCGTGCAGCGATTCGAACGGTTACGTGTACGATCCGAACGGCATCGACCTGAAAACGGTCAAACGGTTGAAGGAAGTCGAAAGAAAACGGATTAAGGAATACGTGAACGAGCATCCGGGTGCGGAATACCATGAGGGCTGCCGCAATATCTGGAGCATCCCTTGCGATATCGCCCTGCCGTGCGCGACACAAAACGAAATCGATGAAGCTGCGGCAAAGCAGCTCGTCGCCGGAGGCGTGAAATTCGTCGCCGAGGGCGCCAACATGCCTTCGACGCTGGAAGCGATCGAGGTGTATCTGAACAGCGGAGTATATTTCGGCCCGGCCAAAGCGGCCAATGCCGGCGGCGTCGCCGTCTCCGCCCTGGAAATGGCGCAAAACAGCGCGAGATTGTCCTGGACCTTCGAGGAAGTGGACGAAAAGCTCAAAGGCATCATGAAGAACATCTATGCCAATAGTGTAAAAGCCGCCGAAGAGTTCGGCCATCCCGGAAACCTGGTGGTCGGCTCCAACATCGCCGGCTTCCTGAAAGTCGCCGACGCGATGCTGGCGCATGGGGTAGTTTAAATAGAATAAAACCAAAAAAAGCGCCCGGGATCTAATGTCCCGGGCGCTTTTTTTCGCTAGAGCCCGGCTAAATTAATAAGCCAGGGCGTCCAGAGCTTTAATGTGCGACAAATAGCGGATGTTGCTCGCTTCTTTCATCATCGTGGCCGGCAGACCGCGCAGCTCGGTGTTGTTGGCGCCGATCGTCGCTACGGCGTCCTTGCGGCCAAGGCTGGCCAGCGTACCGGAGTTGACCGGTTCGAACCCTTCCATCTTTTTGCCGCGCAAGAAAGCGAACAGGTTGTAGCCGGTCAGCTCGCCCATTTGCCAGGCGATTTGCGCCGTCGGCGGATACGGGCGGCCGTCAGGTCCCATAAATACCGCGCTGTCGCCGACCACAAACACGTCCGGATGGGAAACGGACTGCAAGAATTGGTTGACCGAAGCGCGTCCGCGGTTCACTTCCAGGCCGGACTCGCCCACGAGCGGATTGCCTTGCACGCCGCCTGTCCAGACGAAAGTGTTGGCCACGATTTTTTGGCCGTCCTTCAAATCGATTACATTGCCCGCGACATTCGTCACCGGCAACCCGGTCAAAAATTTCACGCCGCGTTTCTCCAGGCTCGCCGTCGCGCGTTCGATCAAAGAATCCGGCAACACCGGCAAAATCTTCGGCCCCGCTTCCACGAGCAGCAGTTTGATCGCCTCGCGGTCCACGCCGTATTTCTTCGTCAGCTTCGGCAGTTGGTCGGCGATTTCCCCAACCAGCTCGACGCCGGTCAAACCGCCGCCGCCGATCAGGATCGTGGCGTCCGCTTCATTGCCGGACTTGGCATACTCGCTGATCCGCTCCTCGATATGCTTGTAAATCGCGTTGGCGTCGTCGGCCGATTTCAGCACCATGCTGTGCTCCTCCAGACCCGGGATGCCGAAGTAGGCCGTTTTGCTGCCAAGCCCGACCACCAGCGCGTCATAAGTCAGGGTCGAACCGTCGGAAAGCTTAATTTCTTTATTATCCACCGAAAAGCTCTTGACCGTGGCGATACGCAGATCGATGTCTTTTCCTTTAAACAGCTTATCCAGCGGCAGCGCCACCGCCCGTTCGGAAATGCTGCCGGCAGCCAGACGATGCAGCTCCGTAATGATCTGATGCGTCGGATATTGGTTAACGACCGTCACCTGCGCTTCCGATCTGTCCATATATTTGCGAACGGTCAAAGCGCTAAGCACGCCGCCGTAACCGGCACCTAAAATTACAATTTCTTTTGCCATGGTTATTATCCTCCGTTATTTTTGTTGACTGTCGCGTGCGCCAGAGACTTGAAGATAAGCATTCACAAAGCGAAACAGCTTTTGCGCCTGCGGATCCTTAAGCATTCTAAGCAGACCGAACAAGCCGATTACCTCCTGGCTCTCTTCAGCCCGATCTCTGGCTTCGATGACGTTGGCGGCTACTTTCTTCACCGTGCCCACCACCGGTCCGGCCACCTCCGCGAAACCGCCGACCATGTCGTTTTTCAGCACTTCGTCCGTCGACAGTGATTTGAAAAAATCATACGATTTGGTCAGCGCGCCGACCATTTCCGTTAATTTAGGAAGCTGCTCTACCAGCACGCTCAAGGATTCCTGAACTTCCGGCTTCAACAGCTGCTCCAGAAGTTCACGCTCCTGCTGCCCGGCAGACAAGGCGCCGCCTTGCTCCGTCTTCGTTTCGGCAATTGTTTCTGACATTTCCGATTCTCCTTTGCAATAGATCTTAAGTACTTGCTTGTTCCTTAGTGTTCCAACCTTCTCTTACTCCAACCATTTTTGGTTAGTGAAAAAAGGCACATCTCAACCTGCAACAATCCCAATAAATTGTACCACATTTTCTACAAAAAAGGACCATGAAAGTGATTATTTTCACGGTCCTTAATTATTAAAAATTTTTCGGTTCGCTTAACCAGGGGATATATAACCCAGCGCCTGGGGCGAAAGCTCCTTCAGGAACTCATAAAACAGCTTCTCCGTCGGCGCCATTTCGCGCCCCGCCGGAACGATGACCCCGACATCCCGGGTGACCTGCGGTTCATTGATCGGCACCGTCACAATCGTCGGCGGAATCTGCTCGCTTAAGGCGATTTCCGGCAGCAGCGTCAGGCCAAGGCCCGCGGAAACCAGCCCTTTGATGGCATCCAGATCGTCCCCTTCAAAAGCGACCTTGGGCTGAAACCCCAAATTGGCGCAAGCCCTCACCACGATATCGCGCAGGATGAAACCTTTGGGAAACAAGACAAACACATCGTTTTTCAAATCGCTTAGTTTCAAAGAGGGCTGGTCGGCCATAGAGTGTCCGGCGGGAAGGAGCGCCACGAATTTTTCCCGGAACAAAATCTCGCCGTTGATTTGCGGTTCCTGCTGCGGCACCGGCCCCATCACCGCCAGGTTGATCTCCCCTTCGACGACCCAGTCCATCAATTCTTTGTACGAGCCGTGCTGCAGTTGAAAATGGACATACGGGTACTTTTTGCGGAAAGCCGAAACGACCGCCGGAACCATCCGCGCCGCCAAGCTGCTGGGGAAGCCGATCCGCACGGTCCCCCGCTCGGGATCCAAATATTCTTCGATCTCCTGACGGGCATGGTCGATGACTTTCATCAGCTGCTCCATCTGGTTTAAAAACTGCCGGCCGATCGGCGTCAGCTTGACTTTGCGCCCTTCATGAATAAACAAGTCCACGCCCAGCTCCGCTTCCAGCTTGAAAATTTGCCGGCTTACCGCCGATTGCGAAACGTGCAGAGCGTAGGATGCCTCAGTCACATGCTCAAGTTTGGCCACTTCGATGAAATATTGGATTTGCCTCAGTTCCATGCCACACCCTCCCTATTCCAGACGCCTCAGAAAAACCGGATTCACCTGTTTCGTGAAAAAGCCTTCTCCTAAGCCGTCAGCAGCCTTTGGCGCACTTGCCCGCAGCAAGCGATGCTCTACCGCCGGCAGGCCATTTAAATGGCTCCACCATTAAATCATTAAACTATTAAACCATTAGATTATTAACCCATTAAATCCCTTACATTCCGTGTAAATATATTAATCTCCATTATATAAGGGAAGCGACCGAAACGGAAGCATAGACTTCAGGAAAAAGCGCTGGAAACATAAGAAAATACCTGCATAATTTGCAGGCACTAGGACCAGGCTGCCGGAAAACGCCAGCGGAATGCGGCGGGGTGCCGCGAATGCTGCGAACTTCAACGGAATGTTGCGGGACGCGGCGAACTTCAGCGGGATTATACGGAATGCTGCGGAACTTCGGTTGGATTCCAGCCAAATCCAGCGAGTTTCAGCGGAATGCGGTTGAATGCGGCGAAATTTCGGTGACTTTAGCGAAACTCAACAAACTCCGGCGGACTCTAGCGAACTCGGTGAACTCCAACAGAAACCATAAGAGCAAAAAATGACGTTATTCCGGCGATATCGATCAATTTGAAAAAAATAAAGGCAATTTATGCCGCTATTTTCTCGAATCGTGAAGAAATATCCCCGTTTCGCACCATTCATAAGAAAATAAGGACAAAGAATGCCGCTAATGGGATGGATATGCCGGGGGGGCAGGAGAATAAGAACAAAAAGTGACGTTATTTGAAGGCCGACGGTCCTCGTCATTCCGGAAGCCGGCTGCTGTCAAACATACTTCCCAAGCCGAGCTGTTTTAGCTAGCTCAAAACTAAAAACGGCGCTTGACGATCAGAAAGACGCGGCCTCTCGGGCGAGCCGTCATTCTTACGGTTGCCAGCGCCGTTATTTCGGCATAATGTGACCAAAACAAAATTTAACGGTTGCCATAAAGCTAATTTTTGCTTTTTTCCGCGGATTCGAGCCTTTTTCACCCAAGTAAGCGCCGTTGCAACCGTTAGAAATTGAAACCCCCGCTTTTCAGCTAAATAACGGCTATCACAACCGTTAGCGAAAGACCCAAGCCCCCGGATGCCGAACCCGCTAACTCCAATAACGAATGAATCGAATGAAGTGGTAAGCAGCCGGTCTTGCCATTGCTACATCCGGTTTGATGCTGCCGCCGGAGTCCCTCGACATACAGCCTATAACCGCTGCCAAGCCGTTAATCCGGCCGGTCCAAGCGGTATAGATTGCGGTAGCGCGGTTCGGACTTCATCAGTTCGGCGTGGGTGCCCCGCATCAGGATGCGGCCATGCTCCATAAAAATAATCTCGTCCATCTTCTCCGCGCCGACCAGATGGTGCGTCACCCAGATGAGCGTTTTGCCCTGCGTCGTGCGGAAGATCGTCGCCAGCAGCTCACGCTCCGTGCGCGGATCGAGCCCTACGGTCGGCTCATCGAGGATGAGCACGGGCGTGTCCTGCAGCAAGATCCGCGCCAGCGCCACGCGCTGCCGTTCGCCGCCGGAGAAACGCTGGCCCGTTTCGCGCATCGGCGTGTTCAGGCCCTCCGGCAGCGCCGAGATCAGCGGGCCCAGCTGCGCAGCTTGCGCGGCCCGGCGGATCTCCTCGTCCGCAGCCTCCGGCCGGGCGAGCCTGATGTTGTTCGCCACCGTCGTGTCGAACAGATGCGGGCTCTGATTCAGAACGGACACGTACTCCGGCATCCGTTCGCCTAAGGCCGCGGCGGGGACGCCGTTAAACGTCACCGTTCCATCGCTTGGGGCAAGCGCCCCCTGGATCAGCTTCAGCAGCGTCGACTTGCCCGCGCCGCTGCGGCCGATCACGGCAACCCGCTTGCCCTGCGGGATGTCCAGCGACACACCGTCCACGGAAATGGCGCCGCCCGCCGCATACGCGAAGCGCACGCCCTGCAGCCGAATGTGGACGGCTTGAGCAGCCTCCGGGGCCATGCCGCGGAATCCCCCGCTCCCGCCGGCAACGCCCGCTCCGCCAGCGGCCTGCCGCTGCTCACCGCCGGAGTGCTCGATCCGCTCCAGCCGCGCCAACGACACGCCGTACTGCGGGATACGCTCCACCGCGTCCGAGACGGGCAAAAACGCGTCCGCCAGCGGAAACACGATCAGCACAAACGCGGCGATCAGCGTGGCGTCGATCTGTCCGGCCGCGGCCTGCCCGCCGGCCCAGTACACCATCGAGACGACGGCGAGGCCAACGACCATTTGTCCGATCAGGCTCCGCCAGCGCGCCCATGCCCGCAGCTTGCGGTCTTTGCGGGCCACGGCCGCCTCATCCCGCTCGTACGAGGCCAGGAATTCGTCCGCCCGGCCGCTGATCACCCAATCGCCGATGCCCATGACGGCGTCGGTCAAGGTGCGGTACAGCCCGCCACGCTCGCGTTTGACCTCTTCGTTGGTCCGCCGGGTCAGCCGCAGCGTCACATAGGGCAGCACCGCCACCAAAACAAAAATGTACCCCGCCAGCAGCAAAGCGAACGTCACATCGAAAAATCCCATCGCAATTACGGCCGCGGCATACAAAATCAAAGCGACCAGACCCGGAAACACGGTGCGGATATATACGTTCTGCAGCTGTTCGATATCATCGGCCAGCGCCCCGAGAATGTCCCCCGTCCGGTAGCGGGAGCGGATAAAAAGCGCCTGGGGTTCCAAAATCCGGTACAGGCGCACCCGCATCCGGGCCAAAATCCGCAGCACCGTGTCATGCCCGACCAGCCGCTCGACATAGTGGATGACCGCCCGGCCGATCCCAAATGTGCGCACGCCGACGATCGGCACGTACACCAGCAAAATATTGTAAGGCTGCAGCGCCGACTTCGAGATCAGAAAACCGGAAGTAAACATCAGCATGCCGGCGGAGAGCAGCGTAAGCACACCGAGGAGCAAATAAAGGGCAAACCGTCCGCTGTATAAACGAAAATAAGGGCCAATCCAAGACTCCCGCTTCATCCGATCTCCTCCCGCTGCGCCGCAACCATGCGGTAATAAGCGCCCCGTTTCTTCATCAACTCGCCATGCGTTCCCGTTTCCGCTACCCGGCCCTGCTCCATCACGATAATGCAGTCCATCTCCCGCATCCAATGCAGGCGGTGCGTCGCCAGCAATACAAGCTTGCCTTCAAACAAAGGCAGCATCGTATTCTTTAATTCGTATTCCGTCTCGATGTCCAAATGGGCCGTCGGCTCGTCGAGCAAAATGATCGGCCGTTTGCTGACTAAAGCCCGGGCCAGCGCCACCCGCTGCTCCTGGCCGCCGCTCAGCGTCCGACCGCCGCCGCCGATCGGCTCGTCCAGCCCGCCGGGCAAGCTGCGCGCCAATTCCCCGAGCCCGGCCGCCACCGCCGCCCGCTCCACGTCCCCGCGCGACGCCCCGGGCGCATGGAAGCTTATATTATCGGCCAGGCTGCCGCTGAAAATATACGGACGCTGCGGAATATAAGTGATTTGCTCCCGCCAGCCCGCGGCCGTCAAGTCGCCCAGCGCGCTGCCGTTCAGCTCAAAGCCGCCGGATGTCGGCCGCAAAAACCCGCCGATCACGTCGATCAGCGTCGACTTTCCGGCTCCGCTTTCGCCGATGATGCCGATTTTGCCCATGCCGCGTAGCGACAGCCGGACGTCCTCCAGCGAGGCCTTGGCCTCCCGCTCATGAATCATGCCTACGTCATGCAAGGCCAGCGTACTGTCCGCCGTCCACGCCCAGGCCACGCCTTCCGGCACCGGCGCCGCCTGGGACGCCTCCTCCTCCGCCGCCGTGATGATCGCCTGCATCGCTTCTCCGGCTTCTTTCCCGTCCAGGGTGGCGTGGAAGTCCGCCCCGACCATCCGCACCGGCAAAAAATACTCCGGCGCCAAAATCAGCACGGTCAGCGCGGGCAGCAGCAGCATTTCCCCGTTCACCAGCCGCAGCCCGAGGCTGACCGCCACCGAAGCGACCGACAGCATCGTAAAGAAGTCGAGCGCAAACGAAGACAAAAAGGCGACCCGCAGCGTGCGCATTGTTGCCGAACGGTAGGAGTCGCTCACCCGGGCGATCGAGTTCTGATGCGATTTGCTGCGCCCGAGGAATTTCAGCGTCTCCAGACCGCGCAGCGAATCGACGAAATGGTTCGCCAACACGCGGTACGATTTGAGCTGCCGCTCCGTTTGCTTCCGCGCCGCCAGCCCGAGCAAAATCATAAACGCGATCAAAATTGGCATCGTGATCGTCAGGATAACCCCGGAAGCGAGATCCAGCTTATAAACGTAGGCCAAAATCAGCACCGGCGTCAGCCCGGTCGCCAGCATCCGCGGCAGAAACAGCTCCAGGTAATTGCGGAATTTGGCCACGCCCTCCAGCACCAAGGTCACCAGGTTCCCTGTGCCTTCGGTTCCAGTGAACCGCGGACCCAGTTGAAACAGCTTCTCCAGCACCTGCTTCCGCAGGTCCCGCCCCGTCTCTTCCGCAAAGCGGTAGGCCGTCTTCTGCATCGTCAGCGCGCAAATTTGCCGCACCATAAAAGCAAGCAGGAACAAACCGGCCCCGCCGGCTTGTTCCTGCAGCTTGGCGCCGGCAAACAGGGCGGAGACGATCTCCGCCAGCCATTTAGCCTGCCCGATGATTGCGATGCTCTGAAGCAGGGTCAGCAGGGCCATGATCGCCATGACCGGCCGCACCCCTTGAAATTTCATCAAACCGCGTCCCATTAATATTCCAAATGCTCCTTCTCGTGTACGCGTTTATGGAAAACGAAATAACTCCAAATTTGGTACCCCAGCACAAACGGCAGCAGGGTTAAAGACACGATCGTCATGACCTTCAGCGAATACGGCCCGGAAGACGCGTTCTGGATCGTCAGGGAAAACGTCTCGCTGATCGAGCTGACCATGACGCGCGGGAACAACCCGATAAACACCGCCGCGATCGATAAGGCGATCATCGTTCCGGTCATGCCGAACGCCCAGCCGTCTTTTTGCTTGGAGATAAACCATCCCCCCAGCACAAAGGCGATAACGCCGAGCAACCCTACCAGCCCGAGCACCAAGCCGCGGACTTGGAACACGTCCGTCTGGAAGTAGGTCAACATGCCAAACAGTACGAACAATACGGCGAGCGGAATCAGCATTTTATGCGCCAGCTTGCGGGCCCGCTCCCGCAAGCTGCCCGTCGTGCGCAGCGAGGCGAACAGCAGGCCGTGCACAAGGCACAGCACCACGACCGTAATGCCGCCGACCAGCGTGTAGACGTTCACCATATCGAACAGGCCGGCCTTCATTTCCATGTCCCCGTCGATCGGCAGGCCTTTCATCAGACCGGCGAACACCACGCCGAGCAGGAACGGCGGCAGCAGGCTGCCGAGAAAAATCGCGGCGTCCCAGGTCGACTTCCATTTCTCGCTGCCGACCTTGCCGCGGAATTCAAACGCGACCCCGCGGGCGATCAGCGCCAGCAGCAGCACGACGAGCGGGGTGTAATATCCGCTGAACATCGTGGCGTACCAGTTCGGAAACGCGGCGAACATCGCGCCGCCCGCCGTCAGCAGCCATACCTCGTTGGCATCCCAGAACGGTCCGATCGAGTTGATCAGCACGCGGCGCTCCATATCATTTTTTGCCAAAAACCGGGTGCTCATTCCGATGCCGAAATCAAAACCTTCCAAAAAGAAGAAACCGATGAACAACACCGCGACAAGGATAAACCACAGCTCATTAAGAGACAGCATGATAACCCTCCTTACCAAATGGATCCGTCGAATGGTCGGCACCGGCGCCGTCCTCATTCGGCCCTTTCTTGATAACTTTAACGAACAGGTAGGCCATCACCGCTCCAAGCACCGCGTAAATCAGCGTGAACGCGATCAGGGAGAACAAAATTTGCCCGCCGGTGACGCTCGGCGACACGCTGTCCTTCGTCTGCATCAGGCCGAATACCGTCCACGGCTGACGGCCGATTTCCGTCATGATCCAGCCGGACGTATTGGCGATAAACGGCAGCGAGATCGACCACAGCATCGCGCGGTAGAACCATTTGTTCGGACGGTCCAGCTTTTTGCGCCAAGCGAGATACGTCCCGTAAAGTCCAAGCAGGATCATCAGACAGCCGGCGGCGATCATGATCCGGAAGCTCCAGAAGGTCGTCCGCACCGGCGGAATATAATCCCCAGGCCCATATGATTGTTCATATTCGGCCTGAAGCTCGTGCATTCCTTTTACTTCGCCGGAAAATTTGCTGTAAGACAGGAAGCTGAGCAGGTAAGGGATTTTGATTTCAAAGTCGTTTTTCCCGTTGCCCGAATCGATGTGCGCGTACAGCGTCCACGGCGCCGGGTCGCCGGATTTGCCCCACAGGCCTTCGGACGCGGCCATTTTCATCGGCTGCGTTTTGACCAGATACTGCGCTTGCTGATGGCCGAACAGCGCCGTGGCGAACGAAGCGATTAAAGCAACGATGATGCCGATCGTAAACGATTTTTTGAAAAAGGACGTATCCTGGCGTTTCAGCAGCTTATACGCGCTGACCCCGGCGATCATAAACGCTCCTGTGGCAAACGCGCCAAGCACGGTATGCGGGAATTCCACCCACAGCTGGCCGTTGCCGATCAGCGCAAAGAAGTCGTTCATTTCCGCACGGCCGTTATTGATTTCAAACCCGACCGGGCGCTGCATGAACGAGTTGGCCGCCAAAATCCAGAACGCCGATACCGTCGTCCCCAGAGCCACCAGCCAAATGCACAGCAGATGCACCTTCTTGGACAGGCGATCCCAGCCGAAGATCCACAGTCCGATAAAGGTCGATTCCATAAAGAAGGCGAACAGCGCTTCCACCGCGAGCGGCGCGCCGAACACATCCCCTACGAACCGCGAGTAATCGGACCAGTTCATTCCGAACTGGAATTCCTGAAGAATCCCCGTTACGACCCCGACCGCAAAGTTGATCAGGAACAGTTTTCCCCAGAATTTGGCCATCCGTTTGTACTCTTCTTTTCCCTTTACGACGTACATCGTCTCCATGATCGCGATCAGGACGACTAGGCCGATGGACAGAGGCACAAAGAAGAAATGGAAAATCGTCGTGACCGCAAACTGAAGCCGTGCAAGCAGAATCGGATCCAACATTTCATTCCCCTACTTTCGAATAATTATTATCTAATGTGAATTCTAGCACTCATTGATGAAAACGAACGCCGAAAAAATAATAATTTTGTGACAGAAATCACATGATGTATGTCACAAAGGCGGAATTGGAGCCGAAAACCCGCGCCATTACTGGACTTTTTAAATGCCACAAAAAGTTTGACATTATTGTGAATGAGATCACTTCCTATCGTCCAGCAGATGCCGGACCGTCAATATCGGATGCCGCAACAGCATTTTCGGTCCGGCGTAAGCCATGATTCTGCGGATTTTGTCCCGCTGTTTGGGCGCATAGCAGTGGACCGGACACGCCCGGCAGGTCGTTTTGTCTTCGCCGAACCGGCAGCGGGCGAGCCGCTCCAACGCGTATCGGTGCAGCTCCGCGCATTCCGGGCACAGGCCGGGTTCGCTTCCGGCGGCGGCTTCGTCCCGGCCGGTCCGTTCCCGGTGGCTATGCCGGCGCCGGCAATAAAGGGAAATCATCAGGGCCACCGTCGCCTTCTCGCGGCGGATCCGCGGCCCTTCTTTTTCCGATTGCATCCTTCCAACCTTCAATACTCCGCCCTCCCTTTTGCGAGCGTTCCGGGAGCAAACACTTTTCGCCACCCCAGCCAAATCGCGATGATCAGCAATAACGCATAGACGATAACGCCAAACGGAACCGTGGTCGCCGCCCAATGCAGTAGTCCCATGCCGCCAAGCAGGAACATAAGCGGCAGTAACTTCAATCCTTCGCTTTGCTGCGTGGCCTCAAACGGTTCCGAGAAGGGAAGCCCTTTGCGCAAATAGGCGAAGCACAGGATGGCGAACAATTGCAGCGCCAGGCCGGTGACAACCAGGTCGGGAATGATATGCGCCCCGAACAACAGGACGAAAATCAGGCCTTCCAGCACGAACAAAGGCAGCAGCAGCCGAACCAGACAAGCGAGCAGCGCCCCCTTGTATACCGGCCCCTCCTCCCGGATCGGCAGCACCCGGTAAATCCAGGCGGCCTTGTGTTTGCCGGAATATCGCAGCATCATAATGACGGTAGGCAGCATCAAGCCGCAGAAATAAATAAACAAATATTTGCGGGTTCCGGCCAGCCCCTGAAGTCCGTTTCCGAAGCCATCGGTAAACAGAAAAATAAACGGGAATATAATCGAAAACCCCAGCGTCGGGTACACTTTAAGCTTAAACTCCCGCTCATTCCCCAGCATCGACCAGGCGAACCGGAAAAATACTCTCTCCTGCGGGTCCCGGCACAGCCACTCGGCCAGCCGCTTCAATGCGGTTCCGGTCCGCTGTCCGCGCCGCCGTCCCGGCTCCGCCAGCTTCTGCAAATTCCTTTCCAGGGCAGGCGCCAACTTCAGATACAGGGCGAAAGCGGCCAGCGGCACGAGCAGAGACAACAGGGCGAGGGCCGTGTACGGCCTTCCGTTCCCCGGATCCAGCACCGTCTCGAACGCCGCTCCGAACCAAATCGGCGGGATGAAATACTGCCACCATCTTGGCTGGAACACGACGTTTAAGTCGGCAAAATCGAAAAGCCGGACCACCAGCTGATACCCGACCGTGATGCCGATCGTCAACCCGATCTGCACATAGTTGATGATGTCCTTCAGCTTTTCGCCGTCAAAGAAGCGCAGCACCGCCAAATACAGCAGCGCGGTGATGACAACAATGAGCATATCCATCAGCACCAGCCCCAACAGCAGCAACACCGTAAACCCGGCCCCGTGCTTAAGCAGCCCGACGGCCAGCGGCACCGCCGCAATCGCGCCGGTCAGAAAAAACAGGTAGAAAAAAATGTGCAGCGCCTTGGCCATGGCGATCGTCCGGCGGTTCACCGGCCTGACCGCCAGGATGCTCCGGTCCCGGATATCCAGCAGCACCGCGGAAAAATCGGAAATCATCGAGGTCATGACTATAAACATCATAATGCCAAACAACATGCTTACCTGAAACAGGTAGTTGTCTCCGGCCGCCACGATGATGCCACCCAGCGCGCCAAAAATAAAGTAAAGCCACAAGGAGCCAAAAAACTGGTTTCTCTCCTTTTCCTTCCCGAAGCGGTCTTTTCCCCGATCCGCCTCCTTTCGGGATTTTCCGACAATGGTGGGCACCCGCCGGGCATCCATCGTCAGCTTCACCTGCAGGATGCGGCGCATAACGGGATAGTCTACCCCCATTTGCTCGAACAGCCCGCGGAACCGGTCCAACACCTTCAGCGACTTCATCTCGTTCATAACTACACCTCTTGCACGATCGCCACAAACTGTTCGGCGATGCTTTGATGCTCGTTAAATCCGGTCAACTGGTTAAACACCTGTTCCAGGGAGCCCTCTTTAAATTGGCCTTTAAGCTGCTCGAAGCTGCCGTCGGCGACCACGATTCCCCGGTCCAGCAGGATGATCCGATCGCTGATTTTTTCCACCACGTCCATAATGTGCGAAGAATAAAAAATCGTTTTCCCCTGCGCGGCCAGCAAAGCGAGAATTTCCTTCACCACCATGACGCTGTTGGCGTCAAGCCCGCTGAGCGGCTCGTCCAGGAACAAAATGTCCGGGTTATGCAGCAGGCTGGAAATAAGCAGCACCTTCTGCTTCATCCCTTTGGAAAACGTGGCGATACGGACGTCGTAAACATCCTTAAGGCCGAAACGTTCCGCAAGCCGGCGCGCTTTGCTCTCCGCATCGTCCGCAGGCAAGCCGTAAAGCTCGCCGATAAACGTCAAATATTCCCGCGCCGTCAGCGTATCGTAAATTTCCGCCACTTCCGGCACATAACCGATGCGTTTTTTGTACTCCACGCTTTCATCCTGCGGGCTGGCGCCCAAAATCCGGACCTCGCCGGAATACCCTTCGATCAGTCCCAGCATGATTTTGACCGTCGTGCTTTTGCCCGCCCCGTTTGGACCGATGTAGCCGATGATTTGCCCCGGATACACGTCCAAATCAATTCCGTTTAATACAAATTTGTCTCCAAATCTCATACGCAAATCCCGCAGCGTGATGACAGGTTCATTGTTGCCGACCATTTTCTCCATCCCTTCTCAAGGTTAATCCGTCTAGAGTCTTACAGTCTTACAGTCTTAGAGTCTTAGAGTCCTACCTTCTTTCCTTCCACGTTTTGTACAATCCCACTAAACAAGCCACTGCTCCAAGCAAGCTAAGGAATTTATCATAGCCCTCATCGTTCCATGTTTTTAATGTAGCAGTTATTGTCACTAGAAGCAGTATCAGATAAAAAAGATATCTCCACTTATAATCATACCTCATCTTGAACCACCTCACGGCCCACCAAAATAGTGAATTTTATTACAAACTTAATAATATTATAGTTTTACACAAAATCCATATATTGAAATAAATTTATACTTTTTTCAAAATAAAATTCTCCGTTATGGATAATGAAAACAAATAAATTATCCTTATTTGCAAATTAAATTTTAATCGTGATATACTTTTACTGGAAATTAATCGCATCCGGGCTCCGAAGGAGGTGGTTATGCATTAACCGGAATGAAGTCCAAACGCTCAAAAAAGGACTGGATATCTTCCATTTGCTGATCGATTCGCCCGGCCTCACGGCCCAGGAAATCATCGAAAAGCTGCAGCTTAACCAAAGCACCGCCTACCGCTTGATCAGCACCTTGGAACAAAACCGCTTCATCGCCAAAAACAGCGGCAGCCGGTACGCCGTGTCGGATGTCTTCATCTCCAGGCTGTTTGCAAACTACCCGCAGAAACAAGACTATTTCAGGTGGCGCTCCGTTTCTCATCTCGATCAATTGAGCCGGGAAACCGGGGAGACCGCCTACATCGGGATGCTGCAGGGAACGGAAATGATGATCACGCAAGCCGTGCCCGGCAAATATGCTACACGTACCCATCATGAATCCGGAGACCGCCTGCCGCTGCATGCCGATGCCATCGGCAAATGCCTGCTGGCCTTTCAGGAGCGGGAGGAACAAAGCCGGATCATCGAGCAGTTGTCTTTGGAAAAACTGACGGAGCATTCGATCACGTCCCGGGAATTGTTCCGGGAGGAGCTGGAGCGGATTCGGCAAAACGGTTATTCGTTGGACAACGAAGAGGGGGAAATCGGCGTACGCTGCATCGGCGCCCCGATCCGCAAAGGAGATCAGGTTATCGCGGCGATCGCGTTATCCGGTCCATCCAACCGGCTGTGCAGGGACAAGGATCCCGTGCATATCCGCATGGTTAAGGATTGCGCCAGAGCGATATCGGAAACACTTTAACAGCAAAGCTATCAAATGGAGAAAGGAAGGATTTACATATGGATTTTGTCACATTAAACAATGGAGTAAAGATGCCGCAGCTCGGGTTTGGCGTATGGCAGGTCAAAGACGAGGAAGCCACTGCGGCGGTAGCCAAAGCGCTGGAAGTCGGATACACTTCCATCGATACGGCGATGATTTACCGCAACGAGGTTGGGGTCGGCAAAGCGATCAAGCAGTCGTCCGTTCCCCGCGAAAATCTGTTTATTACAACCAAGGTGTGGAACGCCGACCAAGGCTACGACAATACGCTGCGCGCTTTTGACGAAAGCCTGGAGCGGCTTGGTCTCGATTACATCGACCTTTATCTGATCCACTGGCCGACGCCGAAATTCGATCAGTACGTGGACACCTATAAAGCGCTGGAAAAACTGTACCGCGACGGCCGCGCCAAAGCGATCGGCGTCTGCAACTTCGAAATCGAGCATCTCGAGCGCCTGCTGAACGAAACGGAAATCAAACCGGTGCTCAACCAGGTGGAGTGCCACCCGCATTTGTCCCAAAATGAGCTGAAGGCGTTTTGCGCGAAGCACGATATTTTCATCGAAGCGTGGAGCCCGTTGGAGCAAGGCGGCGACGTGCTGAAGGACCCGGTTGTCAAGGAAATTGCCGAGGCCCACGGCAAAACAGCGGCCCAAGTCGTGCTGCGCTGGCATCTGCAAAACAACACCATCGTCATCCCGAAATCGGTCACCCCTTCGCGGATTGAGGAGAACTTCAACGTGTTCGATTTCAAGCTGGCGGACAGCGACATGGAGCGGATCAACAAGCTCAACATCAACCGCCGCAAAGGCTCGAATCCGAACGAAATGCACGTGCGTTAAGCATTTAAGAAGAGTTGTCCCATACGAGACAACTCTTCTTTTATTCCTCACTGAGCGTTGCTCATGTTTTTATCAAGCAAAAGTTCTTGGCCCTTTTGTTCTATAGAGGAAAGTGCTTCATCAAGCGTAATACTTCCTTCATACGCTTTTTCAATTTCAGTATCTGCATAAGCATTTAATAACTCATTAAAACGATGTGAGAGCCTTAAATTACTTTGCGGCTGGTACGGATTCATTTTAGGTTTATAAAAAGCATCCAGGTTATGACTGTCACCGGTCATTGCACTTCTTCTTAAAGGCAAGCTGTCCCGGAGCGTTGATTTTAACGTCACCCTGGTAAATTCCTCACTGTTAATATACTTCACCACTTCCCATGCCGCAGATAAATTCGCTGACTGCGAGTTAATAGAAAGCATGTATTGAATCCATATGGAGTCTTCACTAAACAGTTGGTCGTCGTTAGAGGGCAGGCTAACCACGTCCCAGTTTGGCACTTCTTCCGGCTTTAATTCTTCGGCCAGCCTCAAATCATTCATAAAGTAATGCCCTTCTATGGCCATAGCTACTTGATTGGTAATAAAAGGATTCAGCAATAACCTTTCCTGATATGTCATACCTGGCTTAAGCTTGTCTTGATCGGAATTTTGGTAAATAGCATCTTCTTTATAAGTGTCAAAAACGGATTGAAAAATATTTTTCCAACTAGGTGTGTTTAATGTCATCCTTTTATGCTCTAAATCGATATATTTCAGGTCATTGTTTGCCCCAATTTTTAGAGCCAATTGAAAAAGAGACGAATTGGCCGAGTTGAACCTTATTCCATAGGATGATGTACTACTAGGGGAAAATCTCCGGGCAAGCTGCATTAACTCCTCCCATGTCATTGCATCTGTAGGATACGGAACTTGGAACTTATCGAATAAATCTTTATTGTAATAGACTCCCGTGCCATAAAAGTTTGGGGTTAGCGCAAAAAGCTGTCCTGAACCGATAGAACGTATGTAATCGACGATAGCAGGATGCAATTTTTCAATATCGAAGCGATCCTGATTAATGAGTGAGTCCAAATTATATAATTGTCCTAAATTTCCGTATCTCTCTACTTGCTCCGGAAATAAAAATAGCACATCCGGTTGCTGCTCTTTGATTACTTGATCATAAGCAAGCTGAATTTCTTCACCGTCAGCCGAAGGAGCAACGTAAGGGAACGGAATTACAACAAATTCTATATTGGGGTATTTTGCGCTCAATAAGGACCCATAGTTCGTGAAAAAGGCCTCCTCGCTTTCATACAATACCTTAACAACTTCTTTGGTTTCGTTCTTTTGGGATTTGAACAAGTTAATATCAGTACAACCGACACAGAGTATCATGGTTAAAAAAGTGCAGAGTAATACTTTTATATTCATTAGCTCACCGCTTTCTATGGTATTTTACCTATGAAAGTACCGTTCCCTTCTGATAACTGTTAGCTTGTAACAAAAACATTTTGGCATAATATCCATTTTGAGCAAGAAGCTCTTCGTGTTTCCCTTGCTCAACAATTTTCCCTTCTCTCATCACTAAAATTAAATCTGCATTCACACAGCTACTTAAACGATGTGATATTAATATAGTAGTTTTCCCTTTTGACAAGTTTGCAAAATTTTCACAAAGAGAGGCTTCAGCAAATGGGTCCAATGATGCTGCTGGTTCATCTAGTATGATAACTTCGGAGTCTCGAATAAAAGCACGACTTATTGCAATCCTATGCCACTGACCGCCTGAAATTTCAGTTCCCCCATTAAAACTTCTTCCTAATTGAGTATTAAAACCGAAGGGGAGTTGATTAATAAATGTATATGCCCCGCCTTTTTTAGATGCTTCAAGTATTTTATCTTGGTCATGAATATATTTTATATTTCCAAAGGAAATATTTTCACTTACCGTCAACTCATATTTGCCAAAGTCCTGAAACAATGCGCTTACATGATTAAACACTCTATTTATCGGTAATTGCTTCAATTCTTTATTTCCATAGTAAATACTACCATCATATGTGCGATATAGCCCTAACAGACATTTGACAAGTGTGCTTTTTCCGGCCCCATTATCTCCAACAATTGCTACTCTTTCCCCTGGTTTAATGCTAAATGAGAGATGATCAAGTACTACCCGATTATTATCATACGAAAATTGAAGATCTTTTACAACAATACCATTCCCTATGAAATCTTTATCCTCATTAGAAAATGATTTATCAATATTGTTGTACTCTGTTGTTAACTCATCAGACATTTCAAGAAATTGAATTAATTCCTGTATTGCTAATGCGTTGGCATACAATGAAGAAACAGAATATGAAAGAGAAACTAATATACCTTGAACAGATACAAATGCTTGTGTTATAGCAGTATAATCCCCTATTGTTAACTTATTTTTTATTCCAACCCATATAATAAAACCTAAATTTACTGCAATTAGCAGTGTAGTAAATATCTCAGTACCTGTCCTTAAATATGTGCTATAAACCTCAAAAGAAAATTTTTTTCTTGTGTACGTAACATAGAGTCTTCTCCATCTATCGATCAAGTGGTTCTGTAATTGAAACACTCTTATCTCTTTAGCACTGTCTCTATGTTTTAACAAATTTAAAAAATAGTTAATTAGTCTTGTCAAAGGAGTTATTTCTTTATTGAGTTTAAAATTCAGTTTACTTACTTTTATGTTAATAATCAGTGGAAAAATAGCAAAAATCACAACTGATATACTTGTTATCCAATGGATCGTGGAAATAAGTCCAATAATAGTTGTGAGAGTAAGAAGATTTTGGAGTATATTTAATGGACCATTAAACATTTCTACAACCCTTTGACTCTGTCCAGACGATACACGTAATAATTGATCATAGAACTCACTTTTTTCAAAATGAAGAATAGGGATCGTCGAAGTTTTAGTAATTATTTTTTCTTCAGTTGCATACGTAATTTTATTTTGCATTTTAATACTATTTAATCTATCAATTGCAATTAAAATATGACTTAGAACCATGGTTATTGCTTGTAATCCTAAATACTTAATTACTATATCGATAGCAACGTCTCCTTGTAGAACATTACTTATTGAATCAATTAATAATTTTGTTACCAATAAATGTAGGCTTGGAATAATTGCCTGCCCAATTTTCAAAAAAATTGAAAATATAATTTCTAATTTTGCAACATACCAAAAGTATAGTACAAACCGAATGCTTACTCGGGTTATAAACCTTAGTTTGGATATAGTTAACATTCCCTGTATACCCCATTCAGTTGAATAAAATTGTATCGCTGATAAACAAAACGTTTATCAGCGATAATTTATCCCCGCATTAATAAATTTTAGATTATTTTTCCTAACAAGTTCCTGTACTACAAGTTTTGTCTCCTACACTTCTTGAAAAGCGATTTCTTCCGCTAGCAATTTCAGTCCCTCTATCAATTGGGCTTTCACATCCGCAACATGTGTACTGTACCCAATCACAATATTTGTAAGAGGAATCACTTGGGTCCGTGGTGCAGTTTGAATAATACGTACATGTTTTCTTTGTAAGATCCATTATTGTAATCATTTTAAATCCTCCTTATTTTTTGCGGGGATAAGAAGCTTATCTCGCTGTTGGTCTATTATATATAACCAATTTCTAATGTCGAATGTTACATTGAATTATAAAAAATATTAAATTATTATTTTTTTATTATTTTTGTAACAAAACCTCCTTTTTTGGTGTTATATGTTATAAAAATGTTTTTAAGGAGGTATTATATGACTTTAGTTATCTATTTTCGAGTCTTTCTTGCTGTCATTATGATTTCTTCAGGTATTTTAAAATTGTTTTCTTTAAAATCATTTAAGGTAACTGTATCAAAACTAATCCAATCTAGAAAATTAATATCATTCGGAACTTATCTCATTATTCTTTTAGAGTTACTTTGTGGCATTTTATTATTTTTAGATAATTTATCTTCTTACGGTGTCTATATTTCATTTTTATTAATTTCAAGTTATTTATGGGCTGTTTGGAGAGCTACAGCACTGAAATCAAAAATTACATGCAATTGCTTCGGTGACTGGGTTCCAGAAGAACTTGGGAAGTCTACATTGTACAGAATTTTCGCTCTTACTATATTATCTATCGTTCTACTATTTAGTACTGCAAGTTTGAACTTAGTTGATCCATATGAAGTTTTATTATCTGTCCTATTAAGTGTCTCATTTATATGTTTATATGCGGTCTCTAATTCTTTCTTAAAATTCAATAAAATATCAAAATAGGAGGATTGAATAAAAAATGAGTTTCTTACAATTATTCGAAGTTGCTCAATGGTTCATAATTATAATTATGCTTTTTTTTATGACCTATATTTTCAATAAGAGCTACGAAGCTGCTTCAGTAAATTATTCCATGACAGAATCTAATAGCAACAAACACCTTGAAATAGGAAGCTTTTTCCCAAGCCTCAGTCTTTTAACAATAACAAATGAAGTAATTGAACTAAATAATTCGAATCATTTAGGTTCTATCGTTCTTTTTAGTGTACATGGTTGTAATGCTTGTGAGAGACTCTATCCACAAATGGACTCTATAGCAGATAACTTGCCTAACTACCAAGTCATCTCCATAATGATAGCTCCATTAAATAGTGTTATTTACAATAAAAGTAAATATAAATTAAAACTTCCGATTCATCACGTTGAACTTGATGAAATGTACAAATATGGAACAAGTACTTTCCCTTTTTGTTATGTTGTTTCTAACACTGGGGAAATCATAAATAAGGGAATTATTCAAAATAGAGATGATATAGGTGTATTGCTTCAAAACAATATTTCTACTGTTAATATGGATGAAGTTAGTTAAAAAAAAGAGAAGGATCGAGAGGATATTTTTATTAAAAGGAGAAATCCAATGCTTTCAAAAAATGATCTTGAGAATTTCTCACTTTTGAATAATGATCGTCAAAAGAAAGTATTCAAACATTTTTATCGCTCATATTATAATTTTGTAAATTCAACTGTCCGGAATCATTACTCAACAGAAGACATTTTGCAGGAAGCATTTATTAGAATAATAGGGAGAGATTTAACTAAAATTAATGAGAATAAATTAAAACCTTGGTTACTTACTGTAACAAGAAACACAACTTTAAATTATATCAGAAAATATAGAAGAGATAGTTGTTCGGTAAACATTGATGACATAATAAATAAGTTGCATGACTCCAATAACATTGCAGAATATATGAAATTAAAAAGTCTGCTACATGATATAACAGAGCTTCCTTTAAAACTAAGAGAAACTATTTATCTCCGAGTTGTAAAGCAATTAAGCTATAAAGAAATAGCCAATATATTAATGATAACTGAAGGTTCGGTAAAGCAGAATATATATAGAGCTAGAAAAATAATTCAAAATAATTATAGAGTCAATTTCATAATTCGATTCGAATATAGAGCTATAATTACCGAAAATAAAATGCTGCTTGTTTAAAAAAATACGGTTATGCTGCTTGAGGCAGGCGTTTATTCAACTTATCGAGTGCAAACTTGGTTAGGTTGTACGCAAGTATACTGAGTTGGAAGTCGACGTTGGCTCGGACACCGCGGTGACGTGTTCGTTTCAATCCATAGTAACCCTTGAGATAGGCAAAGACACGCTCGACAGCCGTTCGCTTTTTGTACAGTTCTTTAAACCCTTTGCTGCCTCTTGCCGGATAGGTGTGCTTACGCACGTCCGTTTCGATCCGAATTTTAAACACCTTTTGGCAGCCGGATTCCGCAAACGGACATTCCTTGCACTCGCTTGGACGGGTATACCGAAGTGTCTCATACTTGGGATCAAAGCTGTCGTACCGATAGGCGTGGCCTTCTTTGCAAACCGGACCATAATCAAGATTCATCCCTTCCGGCGGAGCCGTATGGTGGATGATATCAATGATCGGGTAAGCTTGGAGCGAACGAATCAACTCGTAAATGGGCGTGCTGTCGTAGCCTTTGTCCCCCAACCCATATTTCACCTTCAGCATGGGAAACTTAAGTGGAAGACCTTTGAGCAACAGTACAGCCATGCGTTGGTCGTTCAAATGAGCCGAGCTCAGTACCCCGCTGAGCACATACTGACTATCGGTATCCACTACGATGTTGGCTTTATAGCCATACCAGGTGGTGAGCTTGCCTTTCGAATTTTTCTTGGTGCAACGCGAAGCAGACCTGGGCATCGCTTCAAACAGCTCGTCGTAGGTGAAGGGCAACATGTTTTCTATTTTCTTTTCGAAAGGGGGCAGGCTCGCCTCGTATGCTTCCCGTTCTTTACGGCGGCGCTCCTTTTCTTCGGCCGAGCAATTTCCACGCCCGTAAACCGGCTTTGTCGGCTTCGTGGGTTCGGTCTCAGACACGGGGAGAACGGGCTCCATTTCGAGCTGTTGCACCGAAGATTCCTTCTTTTGCTTCTGTTTCCTTGCGGCTCGGCGTTTGGCAGCAGATTCTCCATATTGGCAGTCCCACGCTTCAACCGCCGAGGAATCGACGGCGATATGAGCTCCCGTTAAGAAACCCTCGGCATGAGCGGCTCTCACCAAACGGTCCAGCACCTGTTCGAGCAGACCCTTTTGCTGCAGCGCCAGATTCAGCCGAGAGTAGGTCGATTCGCTTGGTATACGGTCCGAGCCGGTGAACCGGCATTGGATGCGAAACTCCTCGCTGCTTTCCAGACGTTTTATGATGGAAGAGACGAATTCTATACCCTCCATCTTTGCGATGAGCAGCGAATATACCATGGCTGGATAATTTAATTCTTCCTTACGCCCGCGACGTTTTGGTTTGCTGAGTGCCTGCATGACTGGGGCAAGATCCAAATGCTCGAAGATTTGGCTGTACTTATCTTCGGGGCGCATTTCCATTAATTCCTCGAAGGAAAACAACTCCGTTTGGCGAATTGAATAGATAGGGATTACCTCCGTTTCTCTTTCTCGAGTTTGGTTTGGTCACTATTACTTCGAGATTTGGGGAGGTACTCCTTTTTCTATGCCCAAAAAATCCAGTTATATCAAGCGTTTTGAATTATGAAATTGACTCAATAATTATATTGATACGAAATATTAATTTTCAAAAGGAAGCACTAGGCTATACATAATATTAAATGCTTTTTTAAGGAACATCCAGAAAAATACATCAAGGTTTTGCTTTTTCCAAATTAACGTGGTTACCCAAAGCCAACCTTTCGTGGAACCTGCACACCTTATTGTGCGTAAAAAGATTAAGAAATTTTTTATCCCCGATAAGGAGGTTCCTATTGATAGTACTTATTATAGTAGCCGCGGTGCTTGTTTTGAGTGCTGTGTCCTTTGGGCTGCTGGTATTCTACGCCAAGCGGAAAGACGAGCGCAAAACGGAAGCGGATGTCCTGCAGTTTCTGGCGGCTCATCCGGAGCTCGCCTCAATGTATGTCATGGAAAATGATCGGGTACTGATCGATTATCAGTCCGATGTCAAGCGGCCGCTGGCCAGCGTGCTCAAAATCATATTGGCCATAGAGTTGGCCGAACAGGCGGCGGAGGGGCGCATCGATATGAATGAAGCCGTGCCTCTTGATTCGCTTCGCCGCTTCTATATTCCGGGAACGGATGGAGGCGCGCACCCAAGCTGGCTGGACGCGCTGGGTCCTGCCGTAACCGCAGACGGCACGGTTTCCTTGATGGAAGCTGCCAAAGGCATGATCCACTACAGCTCCAATGCCAATACGGAATATTTCATGGAGAGGCTTGGCCTGGACAACATCAACGCCCGCATCCAAAAACTCGCCCTGTCCCGGCACGATCCGATATTTCCAGTCTCTTCGGCCATGCTGATGTACGGGTATATGACCAAATACGAGCATATGCCGCACAGGCAGGCGGAGCAAGCGATGAAAGGGTTGACGGACCAGGAATACGCCGCCAAAGCGCAGCTCATTTTCGATTGGATCCGGCAAAACCCGGAGTCGATTCCGTCGCTGCACGACCGCAGCACCCCTATACCGGTTCAGCGGATCTGGTCATCCAAACTGCCGGGCGCCACGGTCAAAGAATATGCCGTCCTGCTGCAAAACATCCAGAAAGGCGAATCGCTTTCCCCGGAAGCGGCCCGGATCGCCAGGGAGATCATGGAACGTAAGCCAAAGCCGGAATCCAGGTACATAACTATCGGGTCCAAGGGCGGCTCAAGCCTGAGCATTATGAATCAGACCTTATATTGCGAAGACAAACAAGGCAACCGGATTCAGCTGGCCCTGTTCATTCACGAACCCCAGGGGCTGGAAATCATGTGGCTGGGCAAGAAGCTGGACTTGTTTTTGCAAAAATACTTAACCGACGATCATTTTAAGCAGCAGGTCATCCAAACCCTTGGCGGCGCCGGTTAAGCAAAAAAAAGAGCAGGACTCCCCACGGAATCCTGCTTTGTTTACTTTATTTTATCCCTTCCTGGACTTCCTTCAGCATTTCCGGCATGGACAGCAGCCCGCCCCCGGAGAGGTACCAATAGTTCGCGTCAAGGTAAATGATCTTGCCGTTTCTGTAAGCGTTCGTTTTCTTCACCAGATCGTTTTCGACCAGTTTGGCGGCCGGTTCGGCCTGTTTGTCCTCCTCGGCAACAACGGCGTCGCGGTCTACAACGAACAGGTAATCCGGGTTTTTCTCGGCGACGTATTCGAAGGAGATGCTTTGACCGTGCGTCGAAGCTTCGATCGTGTCGTCCACCGCGGGCACGCCGAACACGTCATGAATCAAGCCGAACCGCGAGCCCGGACCATAAGCGCTCACTTTGCCGCCGGTCGTCAGGATGACGAGCCCTTTCTTACCGCCGGCCGCCGCCGTTTCTTTGACCGCTTGAATCGAATCGCTGATCGCCGCCAGCTCCTGCTCGGCTTCGGCTTCCTTGCCGAAAATCCGTCCCAGCGTTTTCACGTTCTCCGTAAACGATTCGAGGTAGTTTTTCGTATCGACGCCCATAAAGATCGTCGGGGCGATTTTGTTAAGCTCCTCGTACGCTTCCGAAGACCGGCCGGAAATGAAGATCACCCCGGGCTCAAGCGCGTTCAGCTTCTCGAAATCCGGCTCGAACAGCGTGCCGGCGTTCGTGTATTTGGCGTCTTCGTATTTTTTCAAATGCGCCGGCAAGTTCCCCTGCGGCACCGCCGCTGCCTCCACGCCCAGCTTATCCAGCGTTTCCAGTACGCCGTAGTCAAAAACGACGACATTGCCCGGGTTTTTCTTGACTTTGGCTTCCCCCAGCTGATGTTTGATCGACAGTTCCTCCGCCTCCGACCCAATTGCATCGGCGCTCGCCGGTTCGGCGGTATTCGTACTCCCCGCGCTGGCTCCGGCATTCGTCCCGGAGGCCGCATTGCCACCGTTCCCCGCCGCGCTTCCGCCTTGATTCGAGCCGCAAGCCGCGAGGATTGCCACCAAAAAGACCATCATCAACAACATTGAAATTTTCCGATTCATCGTTCATTCCCCCTCAAATATGTTCAAATGTGCTAAAGCCGGCCCGATGCCGAAGCCTTCGCACGTTAGCCCGCAAAATATACGCAAATCCGGTTTCCGCCGATGTTTTCGATCGGAATATCCATCTCGTACACTTCCCGCAAAACCGCGGGATCGATGATCTCATCCTTCATCCCTTCCCTGACCACGACCCCGTTTTTTAAAGCCACGATGTAATCGGAGTAGCAGGAGGCGAAATTGAGATCGTGGATCACCAGAACGACCGTTTTGCCGAGTTCATCCGTAAGCCGGCGCAGCACTTTCATGATCTGTACCGAATGTTTCATATCCAGGTTGTTGAGCGGCTCGTCGAGCAGCACGTATTCCGTGTCCTGGGCGATAACCATGGCGATAAAAGCCCGCTGCTTTTGTCCGCCGCTGAGTTCATCCAAATATTTGTGCTGCATCGGCGCCAGGTCCATATACTGAATCGCTTCGTCCACGTACCGTTGGTCCTCCTTCGTCAGCTTCCCTTGCGAATAAGGAAAACGCCCGAATGCCACCAGGTCGCGGACCGTAAGCCGCAGGTTGATATGATTGGACTGCTTTAAAATGGAGATTTTTTGCGCCAGCTCCCTGCTGTTCCAGCTGCCGATTTCCTTGCCGCTAATGATGATTTCGCCTTCGTCCTTGGCGATCAAACGGCTGACCATCGACATCAGCGTGCTTTTGCCGGCGCCGTTCGGGCCGATGAAAGACGTGATCTTTCCCTCCGCGATGTCGAGCGTTACGTTGTCGACCACTTTTTTGCCGCCGTATCGTTTGGATACTCCCCTGACCTTAATCACGACTTATTCTCCTTTAGCATTAAATAGATGAAGTAAACGCCGCCGATAAAGTTGATGATTACGCTTAGCGAGGTGGAGAACGTAAACACTCGTTCAACGAGCAGCTGTCCGCCGAGCAGGGCGATGAAGCTGATCAGGGAAGCGCCGAGGATCAACGTCTGGTGGCGGTAGGTGTCCAGAAACTGATAGGCGACGTTGGCGACCAGCAGGCCAAGGAACGTGATCGGCCCGACCAATGCCGTGGAGATCGAAATCAGGACCGCCACGACGATCAGCATTCTTTTGACGACAAATTCGTAACTGATTCCCAGATTCACCGCGTGATCGCGTCCCAAAGCAAGCACATCGAGATACTTGGAAAATCGGGCGAAGTACCACCCCACCAGCAGCACGCCGGCCAGCGAGATCATTAGCAGATCCGTATCCACGTTGTTGAAGCTGGCGAACATTTTATCCTGGATAACGAGAAATTCGTTCGGATCGATCAGCTTTTGCAGAAACGACGACAGACTGGAAAAAAACGTCCCAAACACTAAGCCGATCAGCAGCAGGTGGTAGATGTTGCGCCCTTCCTTTCGGAACAGCAGGCGGTACAGCAGCCCCGCGAACAGCACCATGAACCCGACCGCCAGCAGAAAGCGCAGGTTTTTGCTCATTAGCGTCAGCGCCGTTCCGCCAAACAGAAAAACAATGAACGTCTGCAGCAGCATATAAAGCGAATCCAGCCCGATGATGCTCGGCGTCAGAATCCGGTTGTTCGTAATCGTTTGAAACACTACGGTGGAAAAAGCAACCGCCGTTCCGGTAAGAAGGATCGCAAGCAGCTTTTTGCCGCGTCTCGGCAGTATGTAATCCCAATGTCCGCCCACGTCGATCGTCATAAACACGACCACGAGCAGAATGCCGATTCCGACGAGAATCGCAAGTTTCGTTTTATGGCTTAGGCTCATAGGCGTTTCTCCTCATCAGCAAATACAGGAAGATGCCGCTCCCGATCACCCCGACGGTTAGACCGATCGAAACCTCATACGGATAAATGATGACCCTTCCCAAAATGTCGCAAGCCAGCACAAAGACCGCCCCCAGCAACGCCGTGTGGGGCAGATTGTTTTTCAGGTTATCGCCCCGGTACATCGTAACGAGGTTCGGAATAATCAACCCGAGAAAAGGGATCGACCCTACCGTCAGCACGACGACCGAAGTCACCAGCGCCACCAGCATCAGACCGAGATTGACGACCCGCTTGTAATTCAGCCCCAGATTCACGGAAAACTCCTCGCCCATCCCGGCGACCGTAAATTTGTTAGCGTACCCATAAGCCGCCGCGACCAGCGGAACGCTGATGTACAGCAGCTCGTAACGCCCCTGCATGATCATCGAGAAATCGCCGTGCAGCCAGGCGGACATGCTTTGAATCAAATTGTATTTATAGGCAAAAAACGTCGTTGCCGAGCTGACGATTCCGCCAAACATCAAGCCGACCAGCGGAATGAAAATCGTATCCTTATATTTCACGCGATCCAGGATTTGCATAAAAATATAAGTGCCCGCGAGCGAGCAGACGAAGGCAACGGCGATTTTCGCCAGCGGCCCCGCCGCCGAAAACAGCAGCAGCGAGATCATGATTCCGAAGCTGGCGGAATCCATCGTGCCCGCCGTCGTCGGGGACACGAATTTGTTGCGGGTCAACTGCTGCATGATCAGCCCGACGATGCTCATGCTGACCCCGGCGATGATGATGCTGACGAGCCGGGGAATCCGGCTAATGCGGAAAATCTCCCACTGCTCGGCGTCCAGACGGAGCAGGCCCGGCAGGGAGATGCCCTTGACTCCGATAAACAAGGAGACCAGGGATAAGACAATCAACATTGCTGTTAAATATCTTGTTTTCATAATTCGTCCTTGCTTCCCTTCCTCTGGCCGGGAGGAAGTTCAAGTTTGACCACTGCCGGCAGGACATTTTTGATAATGATATTCATTATCAATTAAATTGAATTATATCGTCTCATTTTCCGGACTGTCAACCCTAACGTGATGAAAGTCTCCCAAACGGGGCATAGTATCACGGGAAGCATAATCTTTAATAAAGGAGTCGACGCAAGCTTATGGAAAATCTGCACGAATTCGTAGAAAAGGTGCATGATCAGCAGGAAAAACAGGAGAAAAACAAACAACGCGGCAAAGGCAATCCCGCCGGCCAACTGCCGACGAAACAGCACGGCACGCAGAAGTAAGGATCCCTCCCGATTGAAGAGCTATTTAAAAAGCCGCCCACACTACGCTGTGCAGCGGCTTTCTTGCAGCTTTGGAGGAATTATGATAGCGTTCGTGTCCTGGTATCCCTGCATGCTGCTTTGCACGATTATTCCTTTTGTTCAGGGGGAGAGGGTGGGGGCAATCACGGTCCTTTCATTTTCCCGGTGTCTTGCCCCATTCCTCCCGTCAGGTCTGCTTCACTTCTCCTAGACCTCCTTCTCACAAATCTGTCTAACGATCACGAAAAGGTCTGCTTCTCCCAAACCTATTTTCTTCTCCTGAACTTCCCCTCCTCTCTGCTTCCGGATCAAATGGGATAATCGTGCAAAGTGTCCGGACAGCGGATATTGATCTGCCGATATTTCTTGCCACGATCGCTTACCGGCCCTTCCTGTCAAACGCTGATTATTAGGTTGAGCCGCAATTTCCATTGAAAAATTAATGCTAATTTCTTATAGTAGGATTAGGAAAATTATTCCATACTACCTAACACATAATTATGGGGGGATAGCAATGGGCAACTGGGGAAAACAAGAAAAGGATAAGTATGAAGAGTATAAACGCAAGCCTTTCATTAATTTTGCTGATTCGATGAATCGTCTGAAATCGGTGATTGGAACGCCTTAGCAAAGGGCGGTTGTTTGACCACCATTGTCATCATTGTAGGACTTCTTCTTTTCTTAAACTTTAGATAGATTGATACAAAAAAAGAGATAGCACCTTCCGCTTAATCAAAGGCCTACCTCTTTTTGTCTTCAACCCGGCAAAAGCTGCTTTCAAGCCAGAGGTGATCCTTAGTTCTTGTCGTTTCCGCTAATATACTCATCCAGCGGCCCCACGCCCGTCGTGCTGTGGTTTTTGATTTGGGCGAGGCGTCCGTTGCGGCGTTCTCCGCCGTCTCCGGTCGTATCATTTTGTCCGTTGCTGCTGCCGTTGCCGGCTTGCCGCCCGCGGTTTTTCTCGTTTGCCAAGTGAGTACCCTCCTATTCATCCGAATTACTCGTTTCTAGCGTTAGCGTGTCTTTTATTGGCTGTTTTTATACTCTGACTGGACCTAAGTCCAGTTCACAACTTCCCCAGAGTCCGAAGAACCTGGCGGCGATTTTATTGTATGCTGTAGGTAATGAATACATAGGCAAAGGAGACCTTGGTATGAATTTGAATAAAAAATCATTAATCGGGCCGGCGCTTGTGCTGATCGGCATTTGTCTGCTCTTTTTCCGCAAGGAAGCGGTCAGCGCGGGCACGATCTTCGGCCAGTTCTGGCCAACCTTGTTCGTCATTCCGGTCGGACTGTTTTTCCACTGGATGTACTTCTCGATGACGGACCGGAGAGCAACGGGGCTGCTTATTCCCGGCGGCATTTTGTTCACGGCAGGCCTCGTCTGCCAGCTTGCCACCCTCTTTGACAGCTGGCAATACCTGTGGCCCGGCTTCATTTTGGCTCCGGCCGTCGGCCTGTTCGAGTTCTACTGGTTCGGCGACCGCAACAGATATCTGCTCATTCCAATCAACATTTTGACCGTGCTGTCGCTGCTGTTTTTTGCCGTCTTTTCGCTCGGCAACTTGTATAACCGCCTGATCTTCGGCCAACCGGTGCTGGCGATCGCGCTCATCGCCATCGGCGCCGGCGTGATGCTCGCTCCAAAAAGACGGCTGTAAACAAAAGCTGATCCGCTTTCCGCACAGGACGCTTCTTCCGAACCACTCGGGGGAAGCGTTTGTTCGCTTTCGGCGGTACCAGTAGACGATTCTGGAAATAACGTTAGCATGATGGAAGGGCGCTATTTCAGCGATATCCCCCATGTTGCGTGAAATAGCGGAATTTTATGGCGCTATTTTCACAATTTAGTGGCGTAAGGCCGCCTTTCGACCTGTTCATCGAAAAATAGGACCCAAAAGTTCCCCTATGGTGATGAATAGGCTCAAATTCGGAAAATAAGACCTTAGGTATTACCTATACCTACCGGACGCGTTCGGTTTCGTTCCGCCTGTCACCGTAAAACCGGTAAGCGCCCGTTGTTCCCCGCTTGGCGTCATACATCGTGGCGTCCGCCTGCCGGAGCATCTCCTCCAGGCTGCTGCCGCCGTCCGGGGAGAAGCTGACGCCGACGCTGGCCGAGATACCGAGCCGAACGCCCCGGTACTCGCAGCCTTCGGACAGGTTGGCCAGAATCCGCTCCACCACTTTCAAGACGCCATCGGTGTCCAGATGGGTCAGCAGGATGACAAATTCATCGCCGCCCATACGGCAAACCATATCGTTTTCGCGGATCAGGGAGGACAATTTGACGGCAATTTGTTTCAGCAGATGATCTCCGGCCTCATGTCCGTATGTATCATTAACGTCCTTGAAATTGTTCAGATCAAGGAACAGCAGCGCCAGGGGATAGTCCCCTTTGCTCACGCATTCCGCAAACTTCTCCCCGAACTTTGTCCGGTTGGGCAGGCCGGTAAGTTCATCATGGTACGCCAGATAATGAACCGTTTCCTCCAGCTGTTTCCGATCCGTAACTTCGATAATGATCCCCTCCAGACGAACGAGATGGCCCATGGCATTAAAATAAGGCGTGCCCCGGCTTTGAATCCATCTCACCTCGCCGTCCGGCCGCAGAATCCGGCATTCCTTCACCGAGCTTGTCCGGCCGAGAATCATTTCCTGTTGGGACTCGAAAAACATGTGCTGATCCTCCGGATGAATCATATCCGTGACCCGCTCCGGGGACTGCTCAAATAAACTGGCGGGATACCCGGTTATCTGTTCAAATCCGTCGGAAACCGTCAGCTTCATCTCGCCAAAATCATAGGTCCAAATGCCAACGGAGACACTTTCAAGGATCGCCTTGAGCCGTCCTTCGCTGTGCTCCGCCCGATCTGACAATTTTCTGGTAATCATGGTAGTAATGAGGGAAAACGTCAGAATGAGCACTCCGTATGCGGCGATGTAAGCCGTATCGGACACGTTGGTACTCTCGGCAAACATCGTATTTTGCAGCTTGTAGAAGAAGTACACCCCCGAGGACAAATAAAGCGCGCCCGCCAGCGCCACGGCCGTGTAATTTTGATAAAACAGGCTCAGCAGCGGCAGCAGTCCAAGAAAGATATAACTAGTAAAAGAACGCTCGTTCCATATTACAACGAAAAGATAGATAAACAGCAGAAAGATCGCAAGCAGCATCGTGGCCGTCGGCCAGCGCCCGTTCCAAACGAAGCCGGCCAAAATGAGCAGCAGGACGAAGCCAAGCAGCGGCTGCACCGCCATGGCGTTCCGGTTGATCAATATGTTCATGAACAGGCCTGCCGCAAAGAAACAACCCAGCAGCACCAGCATCCATACGTTTTTTTGATGAATCAGTTTGGCATCTCTACTCATTTCTACCACCTTTTTGCTTTGCAGTCAGCAGCAGACTTCGCTGGGAATTTTGCGTGGGTATAAAGAACTATGCCTAAGGAATTATTATACTACAAAGTATAAAATGTGGAATACGTTAATTTTATGCAGCGGCATCGCGTTTCCGTTTTTAATCGAGAAGAACTAAAAAAACGCGGGTCCAGAGGGTTAAGATTCCCCGCAACCCGCGTCATGGGTTTTTGTTCCTAAGGGATAAACTGTTGAACGATCCGCACCACTTGCCCGCCTTCGATGGTAAGGTGGTACGGAAACCGGCTTAAATCGATCAAATCGTTGTCGCCAAACAGCCGGCCGAACTTCTCCAGGCTTACCGGCTCGTTCCATTTGACTTGAATGTCCTCGATCCGCCCGGTTCGATCGTAAATCTGCATCAGCACTTCGGCATTTTTCGCTACCGGATACTCCACCGTCTCTTTGACGTCATTCACGATGTAGTAACCGTCCGGCGGTCCGTCAATCCCCGCGTCCGGCTCATGCACGGCGAACGCGGCCGCCGCCTCTTCCCCCTCGTACCAAAGAATCGGATCTGCGGCGAGGGTACCGCCCCGGGGGCCCAGTTCGAGCCGGTTCACATACACGGTAACCGTATGAGGTCCCTGCACGGGTCCGGAAACTGCCTGCGTTCCGGGCATCAAGGAACCGGATGCGGCAAACGGGGGCAACGCAACGATCAACAACAAAGGAAGCACTGCTACAAACCAATTTCTCATGTTTCGGGTCCGCCTTTCCCTGTCAGCACAAATTCAGCATTCAAGCTTACTAATATGCCTTACACCTTCATTATATGACGGCTGCTGCGAAAAAGGGTCACAGCAAAGTTAAAACGGGTTACAAATTGTTTAAAGTGCTTCGTATGCAGCCTCTTAAACGCAAAAAGCTGCCCGCAGGACCATTCTAAGATGATCCCGCGGGCAGACCTGGGTCACTCCGGCGTAAGGCCAAGGATTAAGAGCCCTGCTTCGCCCCGGAGCCGTGTGCTTCCGCCGGCGCTTGCGTCCGGCGCAAAAACAAACCGAGAATGAGGGCGATGACGCCGACAAACATCGAGATGGTAAAAGCACTGTGCAGACCGCTGACCAAAGCCTGGGCCAGCTCCCCCGGGTCCTTCGGATTGGCGGAAGAAGCCAGATAACGGGCCTGGCCGGAGGAATAGATGCTGATGAACAGCGCCGTACCGATCGCCCCGGATACCTGCTGGAGCGTGTTCATGATCGCGGTCCCGTGCGGATACAGCTGGCGCGGCAGCTGGTTCAGTCCGGTCGTTTGGCCCGGCATCATCACCAGCGAGATGCCAACGAGCAGCGCGATGTGCAGCCCGATGACGACCCCGGTGGAGGTGGTCGTTTCCAGCCCGCGCATAAACCAAAGCGTAATGATGACGATGAGCAACCCCGGCGTGATCAGCGCGCGCGGCCCGAATTTATCGAACAGCTTGCCCGCCACCGGAGACATCAGGCCATTGATCACCCCGCCCGGCAGCAGCACGAGTCCGGCGACGAACGGCGCCAGCAGCAGCGCCCCCTGCAGATACATCGGCAGCAGGATCAGCGTGGAGAACAACGTCATCATCATCACCGTCAGCAGCGCGGCGGACAACGCGAACATCGGATATTTAAAGACACGGACATCGAGCGTCGGCTCGGCGACGACCAGCTGGCGCCATACAAATAAGGCAAGTGCTACGAATCCGACAATCAGGCAGATGTAGACGATAGGGCTCGACCAGCCTTCGCCTTCCCCGGCGTGGCTGAAGCCGTAAACGATACCGCCGAAGCCGGCCGTAGACAGCAGAATGGAAATCAGATCCACCCGCGGCTTCGTGGGCTCGGAAACATTCCGCAGATAAACGGCCCCAAACAGGATGGAAAACAGGGCCAGCGGCACGACCAAAAAGAACAGCCAGCGCCAGTTCAGGGCGTCCAGAATCAGGCCGGACAGCGTCGGACCGATCGCCGGGCCGAACATGATGACGAGACCGATGGTGCCCATGGCCGCTCCTCTTTTTTCGGGAGGGTAAATCGTCAGGATCGTGTTCATCATCACCGGCAGCAGCAGGCCCGTACCAATGGCCTGAATCACCCGCCCGAACAGCAGCATCCCGAAATTCGGGGAAATCCCGCAAACGACGGTACCGATTAGAAACAAAATCATTGCGGACAAAAACATTTGCCTCGTCGTAAACCACTGAATCAACAGCGCCGTAATCGGCACGAGGATCCCGATCACCAGCATATATGAGGTCGACAGCCATTGTATCGTAGAAGCTCCAACCCCGAGCTCATGCATTAAATCCGTATAAGCCACGTTCAGAAGGGTTTCATTCAAAATGGACACAAAGGCCCCGATGATCAAGGCGATCGTTATCGGCAGCCGCCTAATCCCTTCTACACTGGCCTCCTTGACAGCGCTAAGCGTTGTTGTATTCATTTTTTTCGGTTACCTCCATACTATCCGGAATTGGATTGTTCTCTTTTTATTTTTTATATATAAACAAGGAGGGTCCAAGATCATTTGTATGTTTCCAGGGCCTTCCTTGGGGTGTGAGCGCCTTTCATCTTTTGTTGAAACCGTTTTTCTAGACCGTTCTATATATAAAATTTAAAGTATTACCAATGCATTTGTCACTGTCCTTTTTTAGCCAATCCATTACACCTTTCGTTCATTACGCCTGGAGCAGGCGCGGCACCAGTTTGGCAGCCGTTCGTAGCGGGGCGCTGTCCCGCTGGGTCATGCACATGATCATGGAGCCTTCGATCAGCGCATTGATCGACACGGCGATCTCCTTCGCTTCTTCAGGAGCGTATCCGCAGGCGACGAATTTGTTTTCAAATTCGGCAATCCAGGCGTTATATACGCCGCAGCAGGCTTTCCGGATGTTCTCGTTGCTTCCCGCCGTTTCATGGGCGATGACGCCAAGCGGAATGCCGAGCTCCGCGTTCTTGCGATCGACCTGTTCGGCAAGCACCATAAGCAGCTCCTGAACCGCTTGGGTGGCATCCGCCTTCGAATCCAGAACCGAACGCAGGTTGGCCAGCGTAACGTTTTTTGTATGGCTTACGGCTTCGCAGGCAAGCTGTTCCTTGCCCTCCGGGAAGTGGTAATAGAGCGATCCTTTGGGTGTGCCGCTCAGCTGCGTGATCTGATTCAGCCCGGTGGCGTTATATCCCTGGTTCTGCAGCAGTTTTGCCGTCGTTTCGATCAGTATTTGACGGGTGTGATTGCGGGTAGACATCCAACATCATGTACCTTTCATTCTAAGATTAGACCAATCGGTCTACATCATAAACGATAACCGAGGGGAGTGTCAACTCCCCAATGGCAGGTACATTTCATATTGACGCAAACTTTCCCGGACAAACCCGGTCCGCTCCAAAAAACCTTCCAGCAGCGCATTGCTCGGGGTGGACGCGGTTAATTTGGCGATCCCCAGCTCATCGCGGGCGGCGGCCAGCAAGCAGGTGGCGATCCCTCTGCCGCGATAACGGCGATCCACCAGCAGCATGCTGATTTTGCCGGACACGTTTACGCTCAGGCACCCCGCCAGCTCATCGTTTTGACTGATGCCGAAGTACGCGTTTCCCTCGCTAAGCTGCTGGTATTCCAGGTCATTTTGCCAGTTCACGTGAAAATATCTGCGCGCGTCAACCGCCTCGGAAAACTCCTCAAACGCCAGCCGCCGCAAGCGGCAGCCCTCCGGGACCGGCGGAGAGCCAAGCCTGGCCGCATCGGTCAGCGTATAATAGTGCTGGTCGTAAACTTTACGGTACCCCCGTTTTTGGTAAAAAGAGATTGCCCTGTCGTTCCCGACGATGACTTCAAGAAAAAGCTGGCGGCACCCCGCCTTTTCCGCCTCCTCGCGGTGCAGGTCCATCAGCTTGCCGCTTACGCCTGTCCCCCGGTATTCCGGGCTTACGGCCAGCGCCCCGCAGCGCATCGTTTTGACCGATTCGTACATTTTGACGCCGCCCAGAACGATCCCAACGGCCTTCTCCCCGTCCAGCGCGACGAAGGAATGCTCTCTCCGGTTCCCCTCCGGGCCAAAAAATTTGGCCGCAAAGCCGGGTTCGTCCAGCTTGAATTGAATAATATAGTCCGAAAAACCGCGCCGAAAAGCGGCGAACAATACATCCGTCCCCACTTCGGAGCCTCTGGCATAACGAAGCATTTCACACCTCCGAAAATCTACTCTCCATACACGCGCGGGCCTGCTATTTGCCTAAACAAAAGACAGCCGATCGTTCGACTGCCTTTTGCATATTATGAAAACCGCGGATTACCAAGCGTACGCTTTCGGAGCCTCCCCGCCCGGGCCCGGAAAAATTTCGTCGATCGCCTTCAGCGTATCTTCGCTCAGCTCCACATCGACGACGCGCAGCGTCTCCTCGAACTGCTGCAGCGTACGCGGCCCGATAATCGGCGCCGTGACGGCCGGATTGGCCAATGTCCAGGCCAAGGCCACCGTGGCTGCGGATTCGCCCAGCTCTTTGCACAGGCTGTTGAACCGCTCCAGCTGCGGGCGCAGCTTCTCGACCCGTTCGGCCTGCTTCTCGGTGCGGGATCCCGGCTGCGGGTTGAGATTGCCGCCGAGTATGCCCCCGTCCAGCGGGCTCCAGGGGATTACGCCGATGCCCAACTCTCCGGCCGCGGGCAGCACTTCCAGCTCCGGCAGCCGGCATAGCAGGCTGTATTTGTGCTGCTCGGAGACGAGTCCCAGCGCCCCGTGCGCCTTGGCTTCATACTGAGCCTTGACCAAATCCCGGGCGGCAAAGTTGCTCGAGCCGACATAGCCGATTTCCCCCTGTTTCTGCGCGATGTCAAAAGCGTTCCAAAGCTCATCCCACGTGACGTTGCGGTCGATATGATGCATTTGGTACAGTTCGATATGATCCGTACCGAGCCGCCGCAAAGAAGCCTCCAGATGGCGGCGGATTTTATAAGCCGACAACCCGGCCTCTCCGTTCGGGCCGTCCAGAGGATCGTCCATCGGGCCGTACACCTTGGTGGCCAGCACCACTTTCTCGCGGCGGCCTCCGCCCTGCGCGAACCAGCGGCCGATGATTTCCTCGGTCCGCCCGCGGTGTTCGGGGCCGCCGTACACATTGGCCGTATCAAAAAAATTGACCCCGGCATCAAGGGCCGCGTCCATAATTTTGAACGCCTCCTGCTCCTCCGTCGCCGGCCCGAAATTCATCGTGCCCAGGCAAAGACGGCTGACCTTCAACCCGGTTCTTCCCAAACTGGCATACTTCATGACTACAACCTCCTTAAGCGTTTTGGTAGCATGACTCTAACGGACATGTTTGCACAAAACCTTTCTAGGTGTATGAAGTCCATACCCATTATATACCATAGTCCGAACCGGTAAAAAGCTCGAGTTTCTGTTGTGATACCCTTCGGTGCTTGTTATCGGCAACCCTTGCCTTTCCAAAAAATAGCGGTAATTTTTGGCCCTATCCGCACCTTTTCGCCTCATTTTCGGGCCTTAGCGGAATTTTTTGTCTCTATTTCTAGAGTGACCTTCCTTTCTGCCGCCTCTCAACAGGCAGTTGCAAAAGTTAGCGACATAAAATTCCGCTATTCGTGCCACTTTCGCATGTCCGGTCAAAATAACGCCCTTTTTTACCGCTATTTCGGCGTACGGCCCCGTTTATTCGCTTTCCCTGCGCACCGGCGCTTAAGTCCCTCCGCCTGCCCCTGGCCTGTCCCTGGATTTTTCCCTTCTGCTTGTCCCGGCTTAAACTCGCTCGTTTCCGCCAGCTTAAGTCCTTCCGCCGATTGCCCCGGCTCGGATTCCACGTAATGCTTGAGCATGGACAGCTTGTTCTCCCAGAAGCGTTCGTAGTAATCAAGCCAGCGCTTCAGCTCCAGCAGCGGGTCGGCGTCCAGCCGGTAGCGCGTCTCGCGTCCTACCTTGCGCTCGTGGACAAGCCCCGCCTCCGCCAACACGCGCAGATGCTTGGAGACCGCCGTGCGGCTCATCGGGAAGCGGCCGCTGATGTCCTTGAGCGGCAGCTCCCGGTCGCCGAGCAAACGCAGCATTTCCCGGCGCGTCGGATCGGCGATCGCTTGAAACACGTCATGCTTCGCGGCAGCGCTCTCCATCGTTACGCTCCGACGTAAGCGGCCAGCTTCTGAACCAGTCCGGCCCAGCCTTGGTCCATCCGGCCGCGCACCAGCCCGTGGGCTTCGCCGAATTCGGTCACTTGTTCCGCGCTCCAGCCGCCGTGGATCAGGGTGAATTCCGTCCGATCGCCCTGCTCCTTCAGTTCAAACGTCAGCGTCCAGTCCTTGCCCCAGTTAAACGACAGGCGATGCGGCGGATCCACCAGCGTTACTTTGCAGGGCGAGTTGCCGAAAGGCCCGGCGTTAAGATGGAACTCGAAGCCTTCGACCGGCTGAAAATCGTTGGGCATAAACCAGGCGGCAATCCCTTCCGAGGTGGCCACCGCCTCCAATACCCGGGAGATCGGCGCGTTCAGCATAATTGTATGGCGGATATCCGGCAGTGCTCCGCTTCCGCCGGTTTGATGATGCGGGTTGTTGGTTTGATCCATGATGTTCGTCCTTTCGCGATTTGTTTTATGAAACCAAAAGGTTTCTCAATATCATTTTAAGCAACCGTTTGGTTTCATGTCAATACTGCGGAGTTACTATAAGCTGTTCTGTTTTAATTTGTCCATTTCTTCTAATGTCATGGCGTTGCATTGCTTAAGGAAATCAAGAATGATCCGGCTTTCCTGTTCATTATAACGAGTTACCAGTTCCTGAGTGGCCTTTAGCGCGGAATCGAACAGAGACGAAATCAGCTCCGATTTTTCGGAAACGGCTTTGACCAGCACCTTTCTCCGGTCGTTCGGGTCTTTGTCTCTGGTCGCAAATCCCGCTTGCTCCAGGCGATCGATTACACTTGTAACCGCTCCGGTGGTCAACCCCGTTAATTCGGCCAGACGCCCTGCGGTTACAGGGCCGGCTTTCAGCAAATAATCCAGGCATTTGTGATCGGTCGCATTCAAGCCGATCTTTTCAGAAATCGTCTGATGCAGCATCACGGCCCGGGTCCCGTTTTCGCGCAATTCCAGAACAATTTCCTGTTGCAGCGGCGTCAGGTTCGGCCATGGCCGATAATTATCGCTTGACATAAAGAAACCTCCTATATATGATTAATTTATCTTGATTAATTAAGATAATTATTTAATTAAGATTTCATCATGGTTAAGATTTTATTCGGCAACAGTATATCACAGCTCCAAAGTTTAACCAATCGATGATCAAACCTTAATGGAAAGGACAGGATCAAGTATGGAAAATCGGGAAAAAGACCTAGACGCAATCAGAGAACTCTTTACAGCGCTTAACGAGGCGTGGAACGACGGCGACGGGACCGCATACGGGGAATGCTTCACGGAAGACGCCGATTATGTTACTTTTATAGGCCAGCATATAAAAGGCAGAAAGCAAATTGCCGAAGTTCACCATTGGTTGTTTAACGGTCCGCTTCGCGGGTCAAAAATGGAATCCAACTTTACATCCGATCTTCAACCTCGTTATATTACGCCGGATGTCGCCGTTGTCCACGGGATCGGGGAAGTTAAGCTGGGCGATCCCGAACAGGATCCTAACGACAGAGGCTCCATCAATACGAATGTTATCGTTAGACAGGCTGATAAATGGCTCATTGCCGCCTTCCATAATTGCCGCATCCAGGAGATGCCGTCAGGACCGCGTTCATGATAAAGCAAATAAGAAAAACGCCTAACGGCGTCCTTTAGCGGCTCTGACTTTTACTTGGGAGCGAATAGGAGGGCTCTTCTTAAACTTTGGGCGCTGCTCTAACGGACACCAGCGACCTTATCCGCCCATTTCCCGGATATTTAATTTTATAAATTCTAGCTATAATGTCAAAAAGCAACACAGCGCCGGTTTTCCGGCGCTGTGTTGCTAGTATTCAACCAGTCTCAAAAGGCCTGCCTGAACACGACTTCGGTTCTGTTTCTGCGGATCAATTTTCTTCGTTTCTGTTACACATAATCCTTAGGTCTATCGTTTCGGGTGAATTTCAAACAGGCGCGCCGATTTCACACTCGCCAAGGTCACTTGCAGTTCGCCCCGCTCGGCGTCCCAGCTCCACGAGCAGTCGAACCCTTGCGGGTAAGCGCAGCGGATGTCAAGCTGCTCGCCCCGCAGCGCCGGAAGCGGAAGCGTCCGGGTCGGCGAAGCTCCGCCAATCCGCCACACGGCCAAATAAACCGAGCCGCCGCGGCGCAGCCCCAGGCTGATCCACTCGTCCTGCTGCTTCGGCAGCCCAAGCGGCCAGAACGGCAGCGCCTCCGGAATGTCCTTGCGGATCGTTTTGTAGTAATCCAGCGCTTCCTTCACAAGCTCCCGCCGGCGCGGACTCAGCTCGGCCAGATGCCCGCTTTGGTGGACCCGCAGCAGCAGCGCGTTCACCATGTTGAACACGACCTCTTCATCGTCGCCTTCCCGCAGCGGGTAGGACCAGATCGCCGACTGCTCCGGCGTCAGCGCCGAAGGCGAAGCGGCGGCAATGGCCGCGTAATTGACGTAGTTTTCCTGATCGCTCGTCGACTGAATGCTGTGGCGGCTGAGCATCGCATAGTCCATTCGCATCCCGCCGCTTGAGCAGTTTTCGATCACGAGGTCCGGGTACCGGGCAAAAATACCGTCCAGCCAAGCCAGATAAGCGCGGTTGTGCTGAAGCAGGCCGTCGCCGAAGCTGTCCGCGTCCGTCTCCGTGCCGATCCCGGCGTTGATGTTATAGTCCATCTTGATATAGCCTACCCCGTAATCCTCCACCAGGCGGCGGATCACTTCGTTCGCATGGGCGACCACCCGCGGGTTCCGGTAATCGAGCTGATAGCGGCTGCGGTCCTTGACTCTCCGCCCGTGGCGCATGAAAAACCAGCTGTCATCGGTGCCGGCCAGCTTCGGACTGTTGATGCCCATCACCTCCAGTTCAAGCCACAGCCCCGGAACCATCCCTTTGCCGCGAATGTAATCGAGCACGTATTTGATGCCTTCCGGGAACCGTTCCGGCGACGGCATCCATTCACCCACGCCGTCCCACCATTCGCCCGCCGCATACCAGCCGGCATCGATGCAGAAATACTCGCAGCCTGCTTCGGCCGCGGCGTCGATGAGCGGCAATAGCTTGGCCGTCGTCGGCGAACCCCAGAGACAGTTCATGTAATCGTTGAAAATTATCCGCAAATCGCGGTTGTCCGCGTTCGGGCGGCGAATCCGGCGGCGGTACGCGGTCAGCTGCCCGATCGCCTCTTCGAACCCGCCGAGCGCGGCGCCCACCGCGACGGGGACGCTGACGAACTCCTCGCCCGGCGCGAGCGAAATCCACCAATGATTATCGTGTTCCGTCGGCCCGCTCAGGAGAAGGGTGAGGAAGTCGTTCTGATCGATGATCTCCCAATGCCAGGAGCCGTTATGCTCGATCTGCCAAAACAGGCTGCTTCCGGCTTCCCGGTTCTCCAGCACGGCCATCGGGATATGCTCCGCAGCCGACCACGAACCGGTATTGCTGCAGGAAACCCGCTTGGAGCTGCGGTCCGTCAAATGCGACATACCCAGCTCCGGCAGGCTGTACGTGCGCCACTGCAGCTCGCTTTGCCAGCCGCTGTGCGGAATGTACAGCGCCATTTTGTCGTCGCGGTCAAGCGCGCCTTCCTTATCGAGACCGGTTAAGGCGAAGGAGGAAACGTATTCTACGCCCAACTCTTCCGTTCCCTCGTTGCTCAGCGTTACCCAAGCCTTGACAGTCTGAAGACCGTCGTAGAATTGAAAATGCTGCACCGCCCGCAGCGACGTGTCCGGATCGCGCAGCACGATCTCCAGCTTGCGGCCGGCCTTATTGCGTATATCGGCATGAGCCTCGTAGCGCATGCGCAGCCCCGGGAACGTGGCCCGGTGCGTCCGCCCGTGATATTCCGCGCGGTCCTCGCCCGTCAGCTGCAGCTCCATCAGCCGGAAGCCCGGCTTTTGCCCGTTTGAAATCGCGCCTTCCCGCAGCTCGCCCGTACCAAAGTGAAACAGCCGCACATCTTGCTCCGGCGTAACCTCCAGCACCAGGTGAAGTCCGTTTTCCTGAACATGAATAAGTTGGGACATAAGAATAAGCAGCCTCCCTATTAAAAAATCGCTGAACTTGCAGACCCTTGTTGATTGATTTCGTGAACCCGGAGCATTATCCTCTGCAAAAATTTAACTCAGCACCACCCGGGGTGCTGAGTTAAAAAGGATGGGTTCATTAATTTTGCCGGTTTATTGGGCGGAGCCCAGTTGAACCCATGCTTGTTCGATTTCGGTCACGGCTTGGTCCTTCGTTTTGCTGCCGCCGATGTAAGCTTGCATGATTTCACCGAATTTTTGGTGGAACGTATCCAGCGAGTAGTTAATCGCCAGATCGCCCGAAGGTTCGGATTGCAAAATTTCGTTCATTTGCTTCGGCATATCCAGCTCCGGAAGCGGAGCGTCCTTGATCGGCGGAATGACCTTCGCTACGTTGGAGAACCAGCTCTTGCCGTAATCGGAAGTATACAGCCAATTGAAGAATTCGATCGTTTCGTTGACGACGGCGGAATCCTTGTTGATCCGCAGCGCCTGGTCGGCGCCGGTGATGATCGTGGCTTGCTCCGGTTTGTCGCTGACCGGATATCCGGCGATCCCGATTTTAATGTCCGGGCTGATTTTCTTGATCGCTTCTTCGTCCCATGCGCCTTTACCTACCATGATCGCCGCCTTGCCGGTGGCGAAGTCGCTGATTTGCGCGTTGCTGTCGCGTTCCAGCGGTTTGTCGGTGCCATGTTTAACCGTTTTGTCAACGAAGTCAAAGAAGTTGTTGTAAAGCACCGGATAATCCTTGATTTTGGCGTCGCCGGCGATAAAGCTGTTCACCAGGTCCTTCGACGTTACGCCCTTGTCTTGAGCCGCCGCGTTGACGAAATGCTGGAATACGTGTTTCCATACCCACCATTCTTTATAGGCGTTGGCAAACGGCTTGATGCCTTTGGCTTCCAGCTTCGCGATAGCGTCGTCCAGTTCGGCCGTCGTTTTCGGGAAGGTTGTGATGCCGGCTTGTTCAAACAGATCTTTGTTGTAGATCAGCGAGAACAGATTGCCTTTAACCGGAAGGCCCAGCACTTTCCCGTCGGAAGAGGTCATGTTGGCGCGAACGGCGTCCGTCATCGCTGCCGCCAGCGGCTGATCCGTCAAATCGGCGCTGTATTCGGCAAACGTGTCGATATCTCCGCCGGCTGTCGTTTGGAATACGTCCGGCGTGCTGCCTGCGGCGATTCTCGATTTCAACACCGTATTATAGTCGGACTGCATGATTTCCAGGTTGATCGTAACGTTGGGCTTCACTTTTTTGTATTCAGCGATATAGGCGTTAAAAGCGTCGGTATATTCCGGAGAAGCCGTAAACATGTTGATCGTGACCGGTTTGGAATCATCCGTTGTGCCGCCGTTCCCTGCACCCGCGCCATTCGTTCCGCCCCCCGCGGCATTGTTTCCGCCGCCACCGCAAGCGGACAGCAGACCCATGAGCAGCACAAGGCTGAACGACAGGGCCAAGATTTTCTTCTTCATTCGTAACGCCCCCACTTTCTTGTCGTTGTTCATTCTTTGAAAGCAGTTTCACGCTTTCTATGTTCCTTATTCTAAAGAAAAGGTGCAGCGATAAAAATGTAGATAAGTGGTGACTTAAGGGTAAAAAAGTGGAGTGATCGTCCAGTTCACTTTTTGACCCCTTCCTCCTCTTTCGACCGGTATTCCGTCGGCGATAACCCGCAGTAATTGCGGAACGCTTTGCTGAAATAATTTTTGTCCTTGTAGCCGAGCATTTCGGAAATCTCCTGGATTTTCAGGGAAGGATCGTCCAGCAGCTCCTTGGCCTTGTCCATGCGGACCTTTTGCACGTATTCGTGGATGCCGTACCCGTACTGCTGTTTGAACAGCTTCATTAAATACTCGCGGCTTAAGAAGTATTTTTCGGTGAACATGGAAATTTTAATGTCTTCAAAATAATGATTGTCGATGTACTCCTTGATGTCGTCGACCTGAAACGGCCGGTTGGCCGCCAGCAAGCGGCGGATTTGTTCGTGATAGTACTCCGTCAGCCGCAGGAGCACTTCTTCGTATTCGTCGAAGCCGGCAAAATCGGTCCGCAGCCCCAGCGCGCGCAGCGCCCTTTCATCGCCGGAACGCGGCAGCGCGTCCCCCGGCACGCCAAGATCCAGGGCCATGTCGCTTAAGAGGACGACGATCTCGCGCAGCGTCCGGTCGGCCGCCCCGATGCTGAACGCGTCCGCAGCTTTGATCTTCTTGGCAAAATCCCCCATGACCGATTTGGCATGATGGAGATTGCCGGCTTCCAGCGCCCCGCGAAGGAGCGGCATCCGGCCGGTGAAAGAGTAGATATTCTTCGCGGCAGCTCTCCCCTTGTCGCCGATCACGGCCATTCCCTTCAGCTTTAATAGGTCGATGGCCAGGATCGAACTGACCGCCGTCTCATAGGAATCGGCCAGTTCCATGATGTTTGGGCTCGAAGGGCCGATCCCTCCCGCTGCCTGTAAACCAAACAGCTCGCTTAGGGTATTGATGATCTTGCGCATCATTTTTTCCGCGCGGAAAGCGACTTCTTCGGGATAACCGCCCCCCGCGGTATACACCGCAATAATCTCGCGCTCCTGCTTCGGATTGGCAAAGCTGAAGCAGAGCATGTCGCCCCCGCCCACGTCGCTCACCACATTGGCCACCGCAAAATAAAGCAGCTCGGTATCGCTGTTGAACCGGCTGTCCCTGATGGCTTCCATATTCATGATCCGCAGCACCAGCGCGCCGAAACGGTTCAGGGGATCGTCCGCCCCGATCAGCGGCAGGAACGCCCGGTTGCTATGTTGTTTGAAGCTTCGTTCAATGATCGATAGATAAATTTTCTCCTTCAGCTTCGGCAGCGACATATTAAACGCAATGTTGCGGGTAATCGATTCGGTTTTCAGCTGCCGCTTGGCGTTTAGCAAATCGATGCCTTTGCGGAGCGCCTGGTTGAGATCATGCCGGTTAATCGGCTTGAGCAAATAGTCCAATACCCTGGAGTGAATCGCCTGACGGGTGAACTCAAAATCGTTATAACCGCTAATCACGATCGTCAGCAGCTCCGGGTAATCGCGCTCCACGATTTTTAAGAACTCGACGCCGTTCAGCTCGGGCATTTTCATATCGACCATCGCCAGGTCGGGCTTGTGCCGCTCCAGCATGGCCAGTCCGGTTTTGCCATCCGTCGCTTCCAGCACTTCGTCAACCTCAAGGCCTTCCCAATCCCCTAAAATCCGGATCGCCTCACGGAGCGGTTCTTCATCGTCAATGATCAACACTTTATACATGGCTGCTGCCTCCCCGCGGTATCATCATTCGCATTTCCGCGCCGCCATCGCCGCTGCGGACCACCAGATCGGCGTCTTCGCCATAAAGCAGCCTGAGGCGCGTGTACAGGTTTTTGAGTCCGATGTTGTCACCCTCCTGGTCCTCCCATTCGGCGTGAAACGATTTGAGGATTTCCTCCAGCCTTTCCAGGGAAATCCCCGGTCCGTTATCCTGCACGGAAATTATCGCATGCGTATCGGCCAGTTCCGCCCGAATCACAATCGTAATGGCGCTCGACACCTTTTCCAGGGCATGCTTGATCGAATTCTCCACCAGGGATTGAATGGACAGCTTGGGGATCTGCAGCTCCATCAGCGATTCGTCCCATTCGATCGTCACCTGAAGGCGGCTGCCGAATCTAGCTTTTTGCAGCGCCAGATAACGATCGATATGTTTAAGTTCTTCCCTAGCGTTTACGATATCTTTTCCGCTTATGCAGTATCTGAGCGTCAAGGCCAAGGCATCCACCATATCGGCGACCTCGTCGTCCCCGCTTTTCAGCGCTTTGGTCGAGATCGCCTGGAGGGCATTGTACAGAAAATGCGGGTTGATTTCCGCCTCTAACGCTTTCAAAATCGCGTTTTTCTCCACCAGTTTCATCTTGTAACGCTCATTGATCAAATCGTTGGTCCGCCGCACCATCCGGTTAAAATGCCTGGACAAATAGGCGATTTCATCCCTGCCCTTGACCGGGATTTCCGCGTCGAACGTGCCTTCGCTGAAACGTCTCATCCCATAGGACAAGTCTTTCAGCGGTCTCGTGATCGCACTCGAAAGGAGCGTAACCAGAACGACCGAAATGAGCAAAAAAATGCCCCCGATGAGATAGCTCAAATCCCTCGTCGTCGTCGCCGCGGCGTAAATGTTGCGGTAAGGAATCGGCTTGACCAATTTCCAGCCTTCGTCCGGGAGCACGTTGTATACAATCAGATACTTGGTGCCGTCCTCGCTCGTCCAGGTTAATGGCCGCATGTCGCCGTCCTTGCCGATCTGCCTGAGCCAGGGGGCGTTCTCCACCTGCTTCAGAAACTCCGGATCGTCGACGTGAAACGGCACGTTGTCGGCATCGAGGTACAAAAGATGCTCCCCTTCTTCAAACGGGATATCCCGCAAAATTTCGTCCTTGCCGGCCGGCTTTATATAGAAGGAAATAACCGCTTTCGGGTCGCGGGAAACGAGCGAGCGCAGCACGCGGTGATATCCCATGAAGCTGGGCTCCTTGCTCATGGCGTACCCCGACTTGGCCCCGGGAACGATAAACGATTGAAACGAACGGTTGTGCGGGCTCTCCATGGCCTGCTTGTACCACGGCTGGTCGGGAATCCCCTCCTGGTAGCTGACGCGCACCGTAATGTTATAGGCTTCGCGGGTGATCGAATAATATTTCTTCTGATCGATGAGGTAGAAATAAATGCTTTCCAGATCGTCCCGCGAGTAGAACAGGCTCCGCAAATAATTTTCCAGATACATTTTGGACGAATAATCGTTTTCCTCCAGCTTAATCGCCCGGATGATCTCGTCATAGCGGATTTGCGGCAGGGACAACTGCTCGATGCCGGACAAATAATCCTCGAGGTTCTGGTTCACCAGCTTCAAATTGTTGGTCGTGCTGGCGATGCTGTGATCGACCGATTCTTTTTCGAGCATTTGATAGGAGATGACGGTCAGCGAGCCTACCACAAGAATAATAATCGTCGTAAACAGCAAAATAAGCTTATTGACCAATCGGCGCGAAACCCGGTCTTTAAGCGACAATGTCAAACGTTTCAGTCGGCTGAACATATTGCCCTCATTTCTATGACTGTGTAAGTTGCCTGTCCCGTTCTATTCCCTAGTTCAAAATATAAGTCATGACCCGCGCTTAACGCCAGTTCACGTTTTTACCCTTAACTGTTTTCTTAAATCCATTTTGGCGTGAAAACGGTTGATTTATAATCATTATAGCCGAATCACCTTATATAAACTATCGTTGCGAAAAAGAGGTGCATTATGTTGAAACTTGGGAGAAAACGCGCCGAGAAGCTGGAGTTCGGAATATTTACGCTGCCGATCCTTATTTCGGTCATCGCTGTGTTCTACTATCCGTTTATTATGACCATTCGCTACTCCCTGACCAAATGGAACGGGATTTCGAAGCACCCTAAATTTATCGGACTCGATAACTTCAAACAGATCTTCATGGGCGACGCCAACTTTACGCACGCCGCCTGGTTTACGGTCAAATACATGATTCTTTACATCGTTTTGATCAATGTGCTGGCGATTTTGCTGGCGCTCGTGCTGGACATGAAGCTGAAATCGACCAACTGGCTGAGAGCGGCCTTCTTTATTCCTTACATTCTTAGCTTGGTAATCGTAGGGTTTATCTGGAAGTTCATTTTCATGCAAGGTTTCGAATCGCTGGGGCAAAGCACCGGTTGGGGGGTATTCGCGCTAAGCTGGCTGGGTGAACCCGGACTAGCCTTTATCTCCGTGCTGTTCGTCTCGATCTGGCAATCGATCGGCTTCTACATGGTTATCTACATCGCCGGTTTGCAATCGGTTCCAGACGATTTGAAGGAGGCGGCCACCGTCGACGGGGCCGGACCGGTCCGCCGGTTCTTCAACGTCACGCTGCCGCTGCTCGCGCCGTCGATCACCATTTCCGTGTTTATGGCGCTGACCAACTCGATCAAGGTATTTGACGTGATCCTGTCGCTGACCGGCGGCGGACCCGGCGGCACCACATACAGCGTCGCTTACGACATCTACCGCGATACGTTCCAGAACAATCTGTACGGTTACGGCACGGCCAAGGCGCTGATTTTGTTCGTGGCGGTGCTGATCATCACCATTATTCAATTAACGCTCTTCAAACGCAGGGAGGTTGAGGCATAATGACTAAAAACAGAGCGGGGCGTTTTGTCCTGGAAATCGTTATGGTCCTCCTGTCCATTTTGTTCCTGTATCCGTTGTTCCTGACCATCATCAATTCGCTGAAAAGCTTCCAGGAGGTCATGACCGACGTAATCGCTTTGCCGAAACGGCTTGCTTTTGAGAACTACAGCTACGTGTGGGAATTCATCAACTACCCGCGGCTGTTTCTGAACAATGCGGTCATTACGATTCTCGGCCTGGCCGGGATCATCCTGATCTCCTCCATCGCCGCTTACAAGCTGGCCCGCACGAAATCGAAAGCCAGTTCGATCATCTATATGCTCTGCATCATGCCGATGCTGATACCGTTCCAGTCGATCATGCTGACGGTGCTGCAAATGGCCAAAAACTTTCACCTTTCCGACAGCACCTGGGGGCTGGGCATTTTGTACTGGGGTTTCGGCGCTCCGCTCGCCCTGTTCATCTACCACGGCTTCGTGAAAGGGATTCCGAAGGAAATCGACGAAAGCGCCACGATCGACGGCGCCTCCGGCTTCCGGCTGTTCTTCAGCGTGATCTTCCCGCTGCTGAAGTCGGTTACGACTACGATCATCATCATCGACGTGATGTGGATCTGGAACGACTTCCTGCTCCCGCTGCTCATGGTCAATGGCTCGCCGACGACCAAAACGCTGACCCTGGCCGCGTACACCTTCGTCGGACAATACACCTCCGACTGGCAGTACGCGATGACCGCCATGGTGATGGCCGTGCTGCCTTCGATCATCGTGTTCATCTTCCTGCAAAAATACATCGTCAAAGGCGTGGTCGCCGGCGCGGTGAAGGGCTGAAAGTGGTTTATAAGAACCCCCGGAGCGGATGCTCCGGGGGTTTGTTGGGTTGGGGGCTGGATGTGAGTAGATGTGAACTGGACGGGGGCTCGGCGTGGGCTGGATGTGTGCTGGACGAGGCTGGATATAAGCTGGATGTGTGCTGGATGTAAGCTGGATGTAAGCTGGATGTGTGCTGGTCGGGGGCTGGACGGGGCTGTCATCGCTCCGCCATCATGATCATTGCGGCAACTTGCCTCTTTATGCGGCCCTTGCCGGTTCCTTCCCCGGACTCCCTTCCGGGGCTTGCGAAAAATAGCGGTAATTTAGGACGTTATGTTGAGAATCTCTAGTTCCCGTTATGAAATAGAGGTATTTTATGTCGTTATTTTCCAAAAAGGTCCTGATTAGCCACTGATTCAGCCACACTGCCCGAATATAGCGACATTTTTTTCCTCTACTTTTCAGTTTGCTCACGTGATAGAGAAGATAGAGGCATTATTTTCCGCTATTTCGCTATTTGATGAAGGGGGTTGAAGGGAGAGCATTACTGTGACAGCATTCCCCATTCTAGCTATGATGAACGTAAACAAAAGACAGCCCTCCATATTGCTACATCTCGTAGGTTAAAATGGATAGTGAAAACCAAACCATTTCAGAGCTACATAGCAAAGGAGAGCTGATACTATGCAGTCTACCACAAAATTCGTCGGTTTAGATGTATCCAAAGAAAAAATTTCGGTTGCTATTGCAGATGCAAGCGGTGAAACTCCTCGCTATTACGGGAGCATTCCTCACACCCCGGCGGCGCTGCGCAAGCTGATCAAAGAACTGGGACCGGCCGAAACGCTATCGTTTTGTTATGAGGCAGGTCCGACAGGTTACGAAACCTATCGCTGGATCACCTCCATGGGAGCCCATTGCGTTGTCATTGCTCCGTCGCTTATTCCCAAACGCCCTGGTGATCACGTGAAGACGGATCGACGGGACGCCGAGCAGCTTGCCCGTCTGTTTCGTGCAGGAGAATTGACTCCTGTCTACGTCCCGGAGCGGGAAGACGAGGCTTTGCGGGAGTTGGTTCGCGCCCGGGAGGCCGCCAAAGAGGACACGCATCGGGCACGCCAGCGGATATTGAAGTTCCTGCTCCGCCATCACATCGAACCGCCGGCTACGATAAAGCGTCGTTGGACCCGGAAGTACCGTTCCTGGCTGGAGCAACTGACATTCCCTTATGAGCCCATGCAAGTAGCCTTCGACGAGATGCTCCATACCTTAAATGAGATCGAGCAGCGGATGGGGCGTTTGGAAAAAGCCTTGGTTCAGCAAGCCACGGTCGGCTCCAAGGCAACTCTGATTCGGGTGCTTCAGTCCCTGCGTGGGATTGGACTACTGACGGCCGTCACTCTAGCTGCTGAGATCGGTTCATTTACTCGCTTCCGCTCCCCGGCCCAACTCATGGCGTATTTAGGGTTGGTTCCTCGTGAGAGTTCAACCGGCCTGAGTACTCGGCGCGGAAGTATGACCAAAGCCGGTAACGGGCGCTTGCGCCGATCCTTGGTGGAATCCGCCTGGAGCTACCGTCATCGGCCTGCGGTGAAAGGAGATCTCGCCAAGCGTTTGGATGGCATGCCGGCCGATATACAACTGTTGTCGTGGAAAGCGCAAGAAAGATTGCATTACAAATACCGTCATCTCATTTTTGGAAAGAACAAACACAAAAATGTGGCCGTAGGCGCGGTGGCCAGGGAGCTAACCGGGTTCATATGGGCTGTTGCTCGAACGGTGGAACAACCGGTGGCTAACTAACGCCCCTTCCGTCCCCTTTGGGGAGACGCAGGGAGCGTTGCCCCCTGCACCCCCCACACTCGCCGTGAGGCGTTCCTCATTTCCAATGAGGAATAGGAAAAGTGTTGATTTGAACCTAACCGCTTGTCAAGAAAAGCGCTTGACAAGCTCACGCCTGAGCACGAGGCCCGGGAGCAAACGAAGGTTCCGGGAGAGAATTTGCGTCAACCGTTTGCACTAGGTGAGTAACTGAACGTGCGCTTCTAGCTTGCAAGAGCTCTCCTTGACGAAGGCATAACATGTGGTACCAACCCACGGATAGCAGCGTGCCGACCGTCGCTCGCATTTTTGCTCTCGCGCCACGTGCTCAGGCACCTCTCACACGGAGGGCTTGACAAAAACGTTCATAGCAACGGTTGTCACAGCCGCTATTTGCCCCAATAAGGCGGTTTTCAAATTCTAACGGTTGCCATGCGCTTATTGGGCAGAAAACCGGCTATTGGGGCTCAGATTAAAGCAAATAACGGCGCTCACAACCGTTAAAATTTAGAAGGTGGCTTTTTTCGTAAAATAGTGCCTGCTGCAACCGTTAGAATTCCGGCAGAATGTAATACCCGCCCGCAAATGTACCGGGGATTTTGCGTAAGCGTCAATGCGACGCCAGCTCAGGAGAAGAGTACCTAGCAAACTAGTAGCCTGCCAACTTACGGCCGTTTTGTTATAGGTTCGCCAATACTGCGTTTCCAATCTAGTCTGATACCGTTCATGCGCTTCCCGTATGGGCTTTTGTACCCTTTTCCTTCAAATTCGTTATAATAAAAATTAGGCTCCGCTCAAAAGCATTTATGCGAAGCTTGTTATCCGAAAATGAAGGGAGACCTGCTTCATGCCAAATTCATCTCATGACCGGAAAGGTCGTTTATCCGATATTCCCGTATCCATCCTGGACCTCGCTCCGATCACCGTCGGCAGCACGGCCGCCGAGTCGCTGCGAAACTCGCTTGATCTGGCCCGGCACGCGGAAGACTGGGGATATCACCGCTACTGGCTGGCCGAGCACCACAGCATGCCCGGCATCGCCAGCTCGGCGACGGCGGTCGCGATCGGCCATATCGCCGGCGGCACGGCCAAGATCCGCGTCGGCTCCGGCGGCGTCATGCTGCCGAACCATTCGCCGCTCGTCGTAGCGGAGCAGTTCGGCACGCTGGAGTCGCTGTATCCCGGGCGGATCGATCTCGGCCTGGGGCGGGCGCCAGGCTCCGACCCGGCGACCTCGCAGGCGCTGCGCCGCGGTCCGGGCAGCGACGGCCAGGACTTCCCGGAGCGGCTCGCCGAGCTCCGGAATTACTTCCGGCCCGCACCCGGCTCCTCGCTGGCGGTGCGGGCCATCCCCGGCGAAGGCCTGGACATCCCGATCTGGCTGCTCGGCTCCAGCGGCTTCAGCGCGCAGCTGGCGGCCCAGCTCGGTCTGCCGTTTGCCTTCGCCAGCCATTTCGCGCCGGATTATATGCTCCCGGCGCTCGATTTGTACCGCGGCCACTTCCGCGCCTCGGAAGTGCTGGCGGAGCCATACGCGATGATCGGCGTCAACGTGATCGTGGCCGATACCGACGAAGAAGCGCGGCGGCTGGCGACATCGCAGCAGCAGCAGTTCCTCAACCTGATCCGCCGCCGCACCGGAAAGCTGAACCCGCCGGTCGACCACCTCGACTGGTCGCTGCAGGAGCAAGCGCTGATCGAGCGGCAGCTCAGCTGCTCCGCGATCGGCTCGCCGTCCACGGTGCGCGATCAGCTGCAGCTGATCCTCGAGCAAACGAATGCCGACGAAATCATCGTAGCCGCGCAAGTCTACGATCATCAGGCTCGTTTGCGCTCCTATGAGCTGCTGGCGGAAATTTGCTCTTTATAATCCGTCGGGCTGTATCCCGTGTACTCCTTAAACACTTTGGAGAAATAGTGTTGATCGGTAAACGACAGCAGATCCGACAGCTCCTTGAATTTCATTTCCGGCTTGCAGGCCATCAGCCTGCAGGCCTCTTTGATTTTCAGGCCAGTATAGTACTGCACGAATGTGGCACCGGTAAATTTTTTGATCACTCGGCTGACATAGGAAGGGCTTACATGAAATTTCGCCGCGATATCGACCACCGACAGCTGGGAATACATATTCATTTTCACGTATTCGTCCATCTGCGCAAACAGTTCCTCGCCGCTTTTTCGGCTATGCGCTTGCAGCATATCGAAGCACTGCCTGGTCCACTCCAGCAGCTCACGGCCAAAATCGCCGTAGCTCTCCGCCTCGAACAGCTGCTTCGCTTTCACCTCCAGGCCGAGCCGGAGGGCCGTGCCCCGCTCCTCATACAAATGAGCGAACGTATCGACCAGCAGCCCGACAAATCGCTCCAGATCCGCAAGCCGGACGTTCTCCTCTCCCCATTTGGCCAGTTGTTCCATCAGTTTAAGCGCAAACTGCTCCTTGCGGCGCCCGCGGATCATATCCGCGAAACCGAACGCCACATGCGGCTCCATCCCGACTTCCCCCTGCTTCGCATCAGGAACGGGAAGTCCCGTATCCAGCACTCCCCCTTTCATGATCCGCTGCCGCTCATTCAGGATGGACGACACCCGATGGTACAGCTCGGGCAGCTTCTCCGGCTCGGGGGACAGCACCTGCCCTCCGAGCATCGCGTCAATGCCACAATCGTGCAGATGGCGCCGGGCCGATTCCAGACATTCATAAACCGAGGAGTACATGTCCAGCACCGGCCTGTTCACCAGAACAAGAAACTGCTTCGGCGTTTGCGCAGGGAAAACCCAGCAGCGGTGCGGGGCGAAAATCTCCGTTAAGCAAAGCTGGACCTCTTCCCGCGTCCAACGTTCTTCCCCTGCCGTAAACGGCTGGCGGCGCACGATCAGCAGCATCTTCGCATAATGATGAAACTCGTCATCCAAGCGCAAGTCCGCAGCATAACCGGGAGCCACGATATCTTTTAACATCGCCGCATCGCCGGGCGCCCGCTTGTTCAACTCCCCGATCGCCCGGTCCATCACTTCCGCCAGCTGCACGCGCTCCACCGGCTTCAGCAAATAGTCAAATACCTGAAGGTTCAACGCCTTGCGGGTATATTCAAAATCGCTGTACCCGCTGATCAGCACGTATTTCAGCTGCGGACTGATCAGCTTGGCCTGCTCGATCAGCGCGAGCCCGTCCATTTTCGGCATCCGGATATCGGTCAGCAGCAGATGGATCGGTTCCCGCCGCAGCGTCTTCAGCGCCTCTTCCCCGTTGGTCGCCGTCGCCGCGATGCGGATCGGCAAATCCATAGATTCCAGCAGCGTTTTTATGTTCCGCAATATCGGCTTGCTGTCCTCCACGATCATCACGTTATACATCGCCCGTCCCTCCTGTTATGCTCAATAGAAATCCTTCGTCAGCGATCCGATGATTTGCACCGTAGCGCCCGTTTCCCCGTCCGAATGATTGAAAATGTTAAAAAAAAGCCTGTTCTGGTACATCAGCTTCAGCCGGCCCACGCTGTTGACAATTCCCATGTTTCCGATGGCCGACCGGTGGTTCTGAATTTCGCTCACGCCCGCAGCGGACTGCTCAATGTTGTCCAAAATTTCGCGGATTTTGTCCGGCGGAAAGCCGTCCCCGTTGTCTTTGATTTCGACGGCCCACAGCCCGTTAAACTGCTTCACCGTAATTTTGATCCGCCATGGGGGATCCGTGTTCGTGAACGCATGCTCGACGCAGTTCTCTACAAAAGGCTGAATAACCAGCCGCGGCAGCTGGATTTCCCGGGACAATTCGTCCGCTTCGATTTCCCATTCCAAGTCATCCTCATATTTTTGCTGAACGAGAGACAAGTAGTGTCTCGTATGCTCCAGTTCATCGGCCAGTGTCACATGGGCGTAAGGCGACGACACGATATAACGCAGGCTGTCCGAAAGATGCTTGCACATATCGGACACGACCTCCGTTTTTCCCTCCTGGGCGGCGATGCTGATCAAATAAAGGACATTATGGATGAAATGCGGGGCGATCTGGGCCTGGAGCGCGGAATTGCGCGCTTTGACCTCTTCGTGCAAGGCCAGTTTCTCTCGTTCGATCGATTCCTGCAGCCGCTCCATGAGGTCCTGGAAAGCTTCGTTCAGCAGGATCAGCTCGTTGTTTTGCGGCCGGCTGTCAACCTTGACCTTCATATTGCTGTAGTTAATGCGCCAAATTTGGCTGCGGAGCTTGCGGATCGGCAGCAGCAAGTTGCGTGTCGACAAGAAAATATAGACGAACGAAACCACGATCAGCGAGGTAATCAACAGCATCGAAATGTATTGGACCGAATTGACAGGGCCGAGTACGGCCTTTTTAGGCGTCACGATATAAGTGGTCCAGCCGGTTTTTGGCGACTGGGAATAGGCCACGTAGTTATTGAATTTGTCGGCGTAAACCCCATTTCCGGTTAGCCCCCCGGTCAGTACGGCATGGTCCGTATCCGGGCCGGTGCGGGTAATTTCCACGCCTTGCCCGTCAAGGATATAAACGTCTCCTCCGGCGATTCCTTCGGTCATTTTTTCGATATAAGCCTGATCCATTTGAATGGAAAGATAACCGAACACTTTGCCGTTTTGGTTGTTGATCGCGCGGATAAACGATACCGTGTCACCCTCGCGGGTCAACATAAATCCGCTGCCGCTCCACCACCCGCCCCTGCCGCTTTTTCCCAAATAGGTTTCCAGAGTAAGCGGACTTCGCTGAGAGCCGATATAAGAAACGAGCAGGTTGCCCTGTTTGTCGTAAATGATCATGTCTTTGATGGCCATGCTCGGCCCGATCGCCTGAAACATCGTATCCCTAAGCTTTCGCGTGCGATTTAACATTTCGACACCGTTCGCCGGGTCTTTATCCAAAAGGGCAAAAATATCTTTGCTGGACAATATACGCTGCGACAGCTGGTTCTGACCGTCGATGTAAGCATCGACCTGTTCGCTGACTTTGGCCGCGGTCATCCGCGTTTCGCCGACCGTTTTCTCCTTCAGCGGCTTGACTACGATCAGATTGACGTATACGGTAAAGCAGCCGAGCACAAACAGAAGCAGGGCGACAAACGTAAGGAACACCTTCGTTTGCAGGCTGAACTGATATTTGCGCGGTACGGTTTTTACGATCATGGCTGCCGGTTCGCCTCCTCCATCCGCCAGGGCGCAGCTCGTGATGCTCTTTGACTCGTCCTAACTGTACCACGGCCATTCGCAAAATGACAACGGTTTCAAGTTCAGGATTTTACACATCAACTGTCATGTACAGACATGTACCTTGCCTCGGGCAAAATTTATAATCGGATTGTAAACGGATTCAAAACAAACGATTTACGGGGGGATTCATTTATGAACAGCAACCGCAAGAAAAAAATAACGGCCCTGGCCTTGGCCAGCTTGCTGTCCATCTCACTGGCGGCTTGCGGCTCGGGCGGCAGCGGCAGCGGCTCCGGCAGCGCGGCGGGCGGGGAGAACGGCGGAAACGGAGCCGGCGGCAAAAAAGTAACGATCGAGCTGGCCATTTCCAAAAGCTCGCAGGATTCGGCATTTATCCAACAGGATTTGCTGGACGAATTTGAGCAAAAAACGAACATTCACGTCAACCTGCAGCTGATCCCTGCCGAGCAGACGACGACGGTGCTGCAGACCAAATTGGCCGTCGAGGAAACGCCGGACATTATCCAGTACAACCTGGCGAGCGCCACGACCGACCTCAACCTGGAGCGGAACTTCGAAATTCTCGACAACGAGCCATGGGCCGGCCGGATCGTCAACAAGGACGTGCTGTCTGCCAACGGCCATCTTTACAGTTTCCATGTCAGCCAGGACACGGGCATGCAGGGGGTCGTGTACAACAAGCAGATTTTTGAAGACCTGGGCCTGTCGATTCCGAAAAACTTCGACGAGTTCCTGGCCGTGTGCGAAAAGATCAAGGCAAGCGGAATTACGCCGGTATTTATGCCATACAAGGACAATTGGGCCGCTAACATCTGGCCGGCCGCCGCGTTTGCCGATTTCGCGGCCAAAAACGATCCGACGTTCTTCGACGATCTGAACAGCAACAAGCGGAAATGGTCGGATATTCCGGAATTCCAAACGTTCCTGCAGCAGCAGTACGAAGTGTACAAAAAAGGCTACACCAACGCCGACGTGCTCAGCGACAGCTACGACATGGCGGTCGGCAAATTCCTGAACAAGGAAGTCGCGATGATATTTATGGGCGATTGGCTGATCGAAGGGGTGGCTCAGCAGGACCCTTCCATGCGGCTGGGCGTGTTCCCGATCCCGTCTTCTCAAGACGCTAGCCTCGGCGCAAGCCCGCTCGGCGGCCAGCTGTTCATTCCGAAGAAAGCCCCGCATATGGCGGAAGCGAAGAAGTTCCTGGATTTCATGGCTTCGAAGGAAGTGGCGCAAAAAATTGTCGATTCCAAAGGCTACGTATCCAATCTCAGCGACGTCACGACGCCGGAGCTGCCGGAATACAAGCAGGAAATCGTCGACAATTACATTACGCCAAAGAAAACCGTGCTGACGTCGGACGCTTACATGCTGGTTGACCGCAGCGAGCTGTACAGATTGCTGCAGGACCAATTCGCGGGCGGCTTGACGCCGGAAGAAGTGCTTAAAGCCTGGGATGAAAAATTCAGCCAACTGATGAAAGATAAAGAGGTTCCCGGTTTCTAAGGGACGATGGTGTAAGAAGGCAGCATAAAATCTCCGGATTTTATGCTGCCCCAGGCTATGATGGGGGTGTGAGAACATGAAAACAATGAAAAACCTATACTCGTATTATCTGATTTTACCGGCCATCCTGATTTACTCCGTATTTTTCGTGGTCCCGGCGGTGATAGGGTTTTACTATTCTTTTACCGACTGGCGTCTGGACCGGCTGGATATCCACTTTATCGGCTGGGAAAATTTCAGCAAAATTTTCTCCGACAAAACGCTTACCCTGGCGCTTAAAAATACGGTCATCTTCGCCGTCGTCACCGTCGTCGGCAAAAACGTGATCGGCATTTTGCTTGCCGTCGCTTTAAACATGCGCTTGAAAACGAAAAACCTGCTGCGCGCGCTTTTTTATTCGCCTTCCATCCTCAGCATTCTCGTCATCAGCATCCTGTTTACGCCGATGCTGCGCACCGAAGGCACGATCAATCAGATGTTTGAAGCGATAGGACTGCACTCGCTCAGCCAGGCTTGGCTGACCAATCCGCAGCTCGTCATCTGGACGATCGCCGCCGTGTCGATTTGGCAAAGCGCCGGTTTTCAGATGGCCATTTATTTGGCCGGCCTGCAGTCGATTTCCCAGGAATATTACGAGGCGGCCAGAATCGACGGGGCCAGCTCCTGGAAAAGCTTCTTTAAAATCACGCTGCCGCTCCTGCTGCCGGCGATCAATATCAATCTGATGCTGACGTTGATCGGCGGACTTAAAGTGTTTTCGGAAGTGTACGTCATGACGGGCGGGGGCCCGGGCAACGCCTCGCAGGTCGTCGGCACGATCATTATGCGGGCCTTCGGCGAAGGCAACTGGGGGCTCGGCACCGCGGTCAACACGCTGCTGTTCGTGGCCGTGACGATTATCGCCATTCCGCTGCTGATCTTCATGCGGCGTAAGGAGGTCGCAGAATAATGGGATACACGCGCAGACTCGCCATACGCAACTATATCGTCGAAGGCATCTTGATCCTGGCCTCGCTGCTGATTATATTGCCGCTGCTGATTTTGATCTTCGGTTCGTTTAAGACGAGCGCCGAAGTGCTCAGCTTTTCCCTGAAGCTGCCTGAGAAATGGCAGTTCGCGAACTACGTGCGGGTATTTGAAGAAGGCGGTCTGTCCAGGGCGTTCCTGAACAGCGTCTGGATTACGGGGATCTCGTCCATCATCAACATCGTCGCTTCCTCGGCGGCCTCCTTCATTCTGGCGCGCCGGGAGACGAAAGTCGCGGGTACGATTTACATGTACTTCTTCATGGGGCTGATCGCGCCGATGTCCGTGATCACGACGATCCGGGTCGTGCAGTGGATGGGCTTCTACGGCAGCATCACGAGCGTGATTCTCATTTATGCCGCGCTCAACACGGCGTTCAGCGTCTTCCTGTACAGCGGGTTCATCAAAACGATTCCGAAAGCGCTGGATGAAGTCGCTTTTCTCGAAGGATCGAGCGTATTCGGCGTGTTCTTCCGGATTGTCACGCCATTGATCCTGCCGGTGAACGCGACGGTGGCCATCATGGTGTTTATGTCCGTGTGGAACGATATCACGATTCCGGTGTATTTCCTGACCGACAGTTCCACCTGGACGATGCCTTTATCGATTTACAATTTCTACGGCAAATACAGCCGGGACTGGAACCTGATTTTCGCCAACCTCGTGCTGACTTCGCTGCCGGTATTCATCCTTTATTTATTCGGCCAAAAATACATCGTCAGCGGCCTCACGGCCGGCGCGGTGAAGGGATAAGGATAAGCTTCCTGCCTTTGCCGGATAAAGTGCTAACATCCCCTCTAATATAAAAGCGGCAGGCCAGCAACTTCTGTAGAAGTCCGGCCTGCCGTTTGTTTGTTCTTGTTAAGACGCTAAACTGCCTCTTTTATTTCGCTTGAATGTACCCTTCCGCTTTCAGCAGTTCGGCGATCAGCACGGCGCCGCCCGCCGCGCCGCGCAGCGTGTTGTGCGATAGCCCCACGAATTTATAATCGTACAAGGAGTCTTCGCGCAGGCGGCCCGCCGAAATGCCCATGCCGCGTTCCATGTCGCGATCCAGCTTCGTTTGCGGCCGATTTTCTTCTTCAAAATAGGTAATGAACTGCTTCGGCGCGCTCGGCAATTCGAGCTCCTGCGGCCGGCCTTTGAATTGCCGCCAGCGGGCGAGGACTTCTTCTTTCGACGGTTTGTTCTCGAAGGAGATGAACACCGTAGCCAGATGGCCGTCCGTCACCGGAACGCGGATGCATTGCGACGTAATCAAAGGCGCGTTGGCCTTGACGATTTCCCCGCCTTCGATGCTGCCCCAGATGCGCAGCGGCTCTTGCTCGCTTTTTTCTTCCTCGCCGCCGATGTAAGGAATGACGTTGTCCAGCATTTCCGGCCAATCGGTAAAGTTTTTGCCGGCCCCGGAAATCGCCTGGTACGTGGAGACGACCACTTGGGTCGGCTTGAAGTCCAGCAGCGGATGGATGGCCGGTACGTAGCTCTGGATGGAGCAGTTCGGCTTCACGGCGATAAATCCGGTTTTGGTGCCCAGCCGTTTGCGCTGCGCTTCGATCACCTCGATATGCCCCGGGTTGATTTCCGGGATGACCATCGGAACGTCCGGGGTCCAGCGATGGGCCGAATTGTTGGAAATGACGGGCGTGCCGGTTTTTGCGTACGCTTCTTCCAACGCTTGAATTTCATTCTTTTTCATATCGACCGCGCAAAAAATGAAATCGACCCGATCGGCCACTTCATTCACTTTCGAAGCGTCCTGCACGACGATATTTTTGACGGCTTCCGGAATCGGTGTCGCCATTTTCCACCGGCCTTGCACGGATTCCTCATACGTTTTCCCCGCTGAACTCGCACTGGCCGCGATGGCGGTCACCTCAAACCAAGGATGCTGGTCCAGCAGCAGCACAAACCGCTGGCCGACCATGCCCGTTCCCCCGACAATACCCACTTTCAACTTTTGCGTCATCCGGTATCAACCCTTTCCCCATGTCTTTTTCACATATTGATAAATAACTATTCAACCCGGCTGCGTTGGTGTATGGCCATACGCGCAAAAAAATCCCGCCCCCAAGACGATCCGTCTTAGGGACGAGATTTACGCTCGCGGTACCACCCCAAATTCGCCGAAATGTCGCCATTTCAGCCTCTTCGAGTACGGCATCGCCCCGGGCGACGCTTATACTCTAGCTCTGTAACAGGAGCCCCTGCCACACCACCCCCCGCTGTTCGGGTTCCGATGCGGTGCTCTGAGACTTTCTTCAATAAACAACTCTTTACCCCTTTTCAGCAAGCGGGGCTCTCTGGAAAAGAACTCGTCTATCTACTCTTCTCTTCATCGCATTTCATTATTACGTATTCAATTACGTATTTAAAATCGTAAGTCGCATTTCAATGTTGAAATTATATTATCAAATATTAGCCGGAACGTAAACAGGATTGAACAAATTCCCAGAGCGGCCGCAACCTCATTCTCGAAATCCGCACAAAATAGACGCGCACAGGTGGGCCCGGAACAACCGAGATTAGTGCTTGACAAAATAAATTATGATAGCGTTCGTGTCTTAGTATCCCTGCATGCTGCTTTGCACGATTATCCCTCTTGTTCCGGGGGCGAGGGTAGGGGCTAATCACGGTCCTTTCATTTTTCCCGGTGTCGTACCCCATTCCTCCCGTCAGATCTGCTTCACTTCACCTAAACCTCCTTCTCATAAATCTGTCTAACGATCTCGAACTAATGATCTCGAACATGTTTGCTGCTCCCAAACCTATTTTCTTCTCCTGAACTTCCCCTCCTCTCTGCTTCCGGATCAAATGGGATAATCGTGCAAAGCGTCCGGACAGCGGATATTGATCTGCCGATATTTCTTGCCACGATCGCTTACCGGCCCTCCCTGTCAAACGCTGATTATTAGGTTGAGCCAAAATAAGGGCAAAAAATGTCGCTATTCCAGAGATATCCATCCCTTTGAGAGAAATAGCGGCATTTTATGTCGTAATTTTACCTGGTAGGAAGGAAATTACTGGCGTTCTGGACCGTTCACAGGAAAATAAGTACAAAAAATGCCGCTAATGGTGCTGAACACGTTAGGCTCCGGAAAATAAGCACATAAAGTGCCGCTATTTTGAGGGCCAACGGTCCTCATCATTCCAGCAATTGGCTGGTGGTGGCTGACACTTGATGAGTCTATAGGTTGAGCTAAAAATAAACGCAGCTATTTTCGCATAAAGAAAAATTTAATAATTAAAAAAATGTTCTTGCAAATTAGTGCTTACCACACTACCATACAAGTATGGTAGTTACTCTTTAAAAACTAAGCCCACGCTTACGATGCGAGTTTTGCTCGAAGTTGTTTCATGCGGCATCTCACACAAAACTTTCAGGAGGTGATGAAATGAACGACATGTGGCTCCCGCAGCCGGGATCGGCCGGGAACGCGGTGTACGGCCAATTGAAGGAGCGGATCGTCACGCTGGAACTGCCGCCGGGGACGGCGCTTTCCGAAAAAGAGATGGCCGCGGCTTTCAACGTCAGCCGCACCCCTGTCCGGGAAAGCTTTGTCCGGCTGGCCCAGGAGGAGCTGGTGGTCGTTTTGCCGCAGCGCGGCACGCGCGTGTCGCTGATCGACCCGGAGCTTGTGCTGGAAGCGCGGTTTATGCGGGAACAGCTGGAGCGCGCCGTGATCCGGCTGGCCTGCGAGCAGTTCCCGGAGGAAGGCTTAACCGCGCTCGCGGACAATCTGGCCCGCCAGCAGGACAGCATCCGGCGGCACGACAATCACGCGATGTTCGCACTGGACGAAGAGTTCCACCGTATCCTGTTCAGAGGTTGCCGCAAGCTGGGCACCTGGAACGTCATTCAGCAGATGAACGCCCACCTCAACCGTACCCGCGTCCTTTGGCTGACCACCGATCCGCATTGGGAACATTTATACGACCAGCACAAAGCGATGTACGAGGCGATTCTGGCCCAAAACGCCGGAAGCGCCGACCAATTGATGAAGGAACATCTGAATTTGAGCATAGCCAATTTGCCTGTCCTGCAGGAGAGGTATCCGGATTATTTTAAAAAATAAATGGCGGTGATTACATGCGTATGGTATTTCGCTGGTTCGGCGAAGGCAATGACACGGTTTCGCTGGAACAGATCAAGCAGATTCCCGGCGTGGAAGGCCTTGTTTGGGCGCTCCACGACGTGCCGGCCGGAGACGAATGGCCGATGGAGAAAATCGAGGAAGTCCGCAGGCAGGCCGATCGCTACGGGCTCCATCTCGATGTTGTTGAAAGCGTTAACGTTCACGAAGATATTAAGCTGGGCTTGCCAAGCCGGGACGGGTACATCGAAAATTACAAGCGCACCATTGAAAAATTGGCCAAGGCTGGCGTCAAGGTCATTTGCTACAACTTCATGCCGATTTTCGACTGGCTGCGCACCGATCTGCATAAACCCACCGGAGACGGATCGACGGCGCTGTTTTATGAAAAAGCGAAAATTCATAACATCGACCCGTTTGAGCTGGTGCGGACGATCAACGAGAACAGCGCATTAACGATGCCGGGCTGGGAACCGGAACGGCTGGCGCATTTGACCAAGCTGTTTGAAGCATACCGTAATGTGACTGAAGAGGACCTGTGGAAGCATCTGCAATATTTTCTGGAAGCCATACTTCCGGTTGCAGAACAAAACGGCATCAAAATGGCGATTCACCCGGACGATCCGCCGTGGCCGATTTTCGGTCTGCCGCGCATCATTACGAATCAGCAAAATCTGCGCCGCTTCCTGTCGCTTGTGGACAGCCCGTCGAACGGAATTACGCTGTGCAGCGGTTCGCTTGGGGCCAATCCGGAAAACGATATTATCGCCATGATCCATGAGTTCCAGGAGCGGATTCCGTTTGCCCATATCCGCAACGTGCGCGTGTTTGACAACGGCGATTTCATCGAGACGTCACATCGCACCGCGGATGGCACGGTAGACATTGCCGGGATCGTAAAAGCTTACTTCGATAACGGCTTTAACGGCTATGCCCGGCCGGATCACGGCCGCCACATTTGGGGCGAAGAGTGCCGCCCCGGATACGGGCTTTACGACCGGGCGCTTGGCATCATGTATTTGTGGGGTTTATGGGATGCTTATGTCAAGGCCGAGCAAGCAGCAGAGTCCAAGCAATAAGGAGGAAAATGCGATGAATCCACTACCTTCACACCCTTCGCTGGCGGGCAAAACCGCGGTCATTACCGGCGGAGCCGGGGTGCTCTGCCAAGCGATGGCTCATGAGTTGGCCCGCCAAGGGGTTCGCGTCGCCATTTTGAACCGGACAGCGACGAAAGGCGAGGCCGTCGCCGAGCAAATCCGCCGTGACGGCGGAGAAGCCGCGGCCATCGCCTGCGACGTCACGGACGCGGAGAGCGTCAAGGCCGCCGAAGCCGCCGTACGCGAAAAATACGGTCCTTGCGACATACTCATCAACGGCGCGGGCGGCAACCAGGCCAGTGCCAACACGACAAACGAGACTTTTCGCCCCGAGGATTTGGAGAACCCGGAGGTGACGACCTTTTTTGATCTTAGCCTGGCCGGTGTCCGCGGGGTTCTCGACCTCAACTTCACCGGCGCGCTGATCCCGACGCAGGTTTTTGTCAAGGAAATGATCGGCCGGCCGGGCGCCGTCGTGATCAATATCTCCTCAATGAGCTCGGTGAGCCCAATGACCAAAGTGCCGGCCTACAGCGCGGCCAAAGCGGCGATCAACAACCTGACGCAATGGCTGGCCGTGCATCTGGCCGAATCGGGGATCCGCGTGAACGCGATCGCGCCGGGTTTTTTCCTGACCGAACAAAACAAGAATTTGCTGACGAACCCCGACGGATCGCTGACCGAACGTTCGCATAAAATCATCACGCACACGCCGATGCGCCGGTTTGGCGTTCCCGAGGATCTGCTCGGTACGCTGCTATGGCTGGCGGACGCCGACACCTCCGGCTTCGTGACCGGGACCGTGATCCCCGTGGACGGCGGATTTATGGCTTATTCGGGCGTGTAACGGGAAAACACGGTGTTTTTGCCAAGATTGCCCTGGCCGGGTTAGTATAGTGGTGTGGTGATTTATAGCGACGAAAGGATGGTCTCATGAGGTTCAAAGTTTGTTTGTTGGGTTTGCTTCTGTTTTTTAGCATAGTGCCGGCTGCGCTTGCCGCGGAAAACATTCAACTCGACTTCAATGGACAGCTTGCCGATACACCCGCAAGACCCGTGAACAAAGACGGTTCGGTATACGTACCCATTCGCGTTGTTGAGGAAATCGAAGGCTTAACGATCAGCCGTTGGGACCATGCGTCCAAAACCTTAACGATCGCCCAGCGCGGAACGGATGCAACGCTTACCCTGAAAGTCGGTGAAAAAACGGCCAAGAAGGGAGCGAAAACGATCGGCATGTCTCAACCTGCGCAGGTCATAAATAACAGGGTCATGGTGCCTTTGCGATTTGTTGCGGAAGCATTCGATGCCGACGTTGCCTGGAATCCGGCTACCAAGACGGTTTACGTTGCCAAAACGACAGAGCAGCAGAAAAAAAGCCTGCACAGCGGGGATTTGACCGCCGCACGGCTCGCGGCTTTGAATTTGCCGAAAATATCTTCTTTGCCGGACCTTGATTATTCCGGAGACAGCCTGGGGACCTGGAGCATTTATTTTCCTGAGGGAGATTATAAAAGCTTCTTCAGCATCTCGAATCAAGTCATCAGTTATTACCGGATTACCGATAACGCGGCTAAACTAATCTGGGAGGCGGCCTTGGACGCCAAGCAAGGCAAGGAATCCACTTTTTACGCTAAAGGGATCATTAAAGAACAAGGAACTCGCCCGGAAATAAAAACAAATTTAATCTTTTACGATATCTCCACGCACGCCGGGCAAGCGCAATACGGCCGCATCCATACGGATGGAACGGTGGAACAGCTTGGCACCAAAGAGATGAACAATTTGGATGCTCTGTTTCCTATTGAAGAAGAGAACACGGGAGTTTCGCCTCTGCGCTTAGAGGGAACAAACGAGGCAAAATGACGGGACATCGGGTATGAATAGAGGGTTGGTTCCAGGAGAATTTTTCTTGTAACCAGCCCGTTTTTTTCTTCAAGTCAAATACCTTGATCTATAACTGTTCTACCTCTTGTCGATATGTTTGTACTCCCCTTCGGGTTTTCTTTTATTAGATACCCCTTCAACGACCAAATGAGTAAATTGTAAAACTTCCCCGTCCCTAACTCTATAAAAATACGACGCCTCTGGTTCGTCTTTGAATATAACCATTGTTTTAAATAAAGGGGCCTTCCCAACTTTTGTTCTGATGAACTTAATATCTTCATTAAACTTACAGTTTTGCGTACCCACTATACTTCCTCCCAAAACAAAAAAGCAGGTAAATGGGCAAGAAATAACATAGATAATGTTGATGGCTATCTATTCAATATATGGTTATCCAATACGCAATATAATTATTGTTCAAAATTCGTTTGGCAAGCTTTTTTTTTACGGAACAAATAAGGATATTCTTGGAGAAGATATAGACGACAATACCATAAGATATATACTTCCATCGGAAATTAAAGCCTCTGACGAATTAGGAAGCTATACATCTTTTTATCCTAATTAATTAAAGACCCATTGAGGATATATAATAAATGTTTGACATGTCACTTTTGTAAACAAAAAAGGACTCTACCCTCAAACCACGAATAAATTTAGTAACCTAGCTAACAGATTTAACTGGAGGAGAGGTCCTGACATGTCAAGTCACGAAGTGATTTCTCGGATTGCCGTCCGGGAGAAGGCCGTCGCTTTTACGTTTGATGATGGCCCCAACCCGGAATTTACGCCGCAGATTCTCGACATTTTTCGAGAAGCGGGGGCCAAGGCCACCTTTTTTATGATCGGCACACAAATGGAAAAAAGCCTTGGCACCGCGCAGGCCGTGCATGAGCAGGGCCATGAGATCGGAAATCATACTTACACGCACCCTGCTATGCCTGAAGTCAGTCCCGATGAATGCCGCCGGGAACTGGCGCAAACGGAGGAACTGATCGTGCGGGTGACCGGTTCGAAACCACGCGTGTTTCGGCCACCGTACTTCGCTACCAACGCCGAAGTGGCCGCGATGGCGGCCGGCGAATTCGGCTACCACTCCATCGGGGCGGTAAACGGCGCAGCTACCGACTGGGAGATGCCCGGGGTGCGGCACATCGTCGATAAAACGCGGGAAGCGTTGACGCCGGGCAGCGTGCTGCTGTTCCATGACGGCTTCGATGACCGCTCACAAACGGTAGAGGCTGTACGGATTCTCGTCTCTGAACTGACGCGTAAAGGATACCGGCTTGTTACGGTGAGTGAACTGCTTGAAATGAGCGAGGACGCTTATTAGGGGAGCCGCGAGCCAGCCGACGGAACAGGGGCCAGGGGGGCAGGGCCCACGCAAGGGCCTCCCTCTTTCTCATATTGGAAAAATCCAATAGATTGACGGAAACCGAACGCTATTGGGAGCACTCATTGGAAATATCCAACAGAATTCGCTTAAACCTCCCGTTATGCGCCCTTCCGAGCCGAATCTATTGGAAATATCCAATCATGCTGCTGTACTTGGCGCTTACTCACCATTCTATTGGATAATTCCAATCAGAACGTTATGTTGCCCCACGGCCGCAGTAACCTGCCACCCGACTATATCGGCATATAGCCTATGTCGGCACCGCTCGCACTTTACGCCCTCAAAACGCAAAAGGTACAAAAGACGCAAAGGCAAGAGAACCGAACCATAGCTGCGGTTCTCTTGCCTTTTGCGCTTAATTCCATAAATATACGTTATCTACATATACCGAGGTTTGGCCCGAGGAGTTGTCGGCGTCGATAAATTGAACGCCGTATTCTTTGATATTGGACTTATCGACACCCGACAGATCCAGGTTTAAATCCAAAGTTCCGCCGGCGCTGATCGTCCGCCAGCCGCTGTCTTTCCACGTGTAGTTGTCACCGTGCTTCACATACAGCTTGACCCCGAGTCCGGAGCCATAGTTCCCCCAACTCGCCCCCTTCACCGTAGCCCTTAGCAGTGAATGGCCCGAGAAATCAAAATTGCCGCTCTTATACATATAGTGCTGGCTTCCGTTCGACATCGCAATGTCGACCTGCAAAGATTTCGAGCCTTTGGCGCTCCAGGCCGTGGTGGACCAAGGTCCGCCGGCAATATTGCCTCCGCTCCATCCGTCGGTGCCCGTTTCAAAGTCGGCATAAGCTCCGTCGGAACCGCCCCCAGGGCCACCAGGGTTGCCAGGGTTGCCCCCGCCTCCGTCAAGATACTGCCGGAGCCATTGCAGCGCCGGGCGTTCGGTGCCCGAACCGGTGATCAATTGCGTGCCCTCATGCCAGGTCTGGCCCTCAAGATAGCCCCACAGTGTGATCCCTTGTACTGCGGAATGCTCCCAAAGCACCGGGAATTTTTGTTGGTATCGGGCCAACTGCGTACTGTCGTCGCCGGTCATGTCCAGCTCCGAAACATAAATCGGCAATCCGGTAGCAGCCAGCGTGTTCAACACCGAATTCATCGTATTCACCGACACCGTATCCATATTAAAATAATGGCACTGGATGCCGATCCCGTCGATCAGGCCTCTCGCTTTCAGCAGATTGATAATCTTTACATAATTGGCCGCCGCATTCGGATCGCTGATGATCCCGTATTCATTGATCAGCAGCTTGGAGTTGGGAAAAGCTTGTCGGGCTTGTTCAAAAGACCAAATGACCCAATCCCAGCCCGTAGCTCCGTCTCCCCCGATCGCATTCCGATAGGAAGGTTTGGCGTGCAGCGGTTCATTAACGACATCGACGAATTGCGCGCCTCCATACCGCTGCCCCGCCGCCTGAATCCACTGCGTAACTTCCGCCCTCTGCTCCGCGGCCGACAGACCGCTGATCCAGCCGGGCTCTTGGCTGCCCCAAACCAACGTATGGAATTTGAACGGCATGTTGTTGCTTCGGGCATAGTTGTAAGCCGTATCGGCCGCGCTCCAGTTCATGCTGTTTCTTGTTCCTTCAACCGCTCCCCATTTTGTCGAATTTTCCGGTGTTATCTGATTCCAGTAGGTTGAAAAGTTGGAGGGAACACTGTTTGCTATGATATTGCCCAAAAACTTGCTTCCGCCCGCCAATCCGGCCCTGGCTTCCCCGCTGAGCGCGGTCGATAGCACGGAGCCCAGCAGCACAAAAGCGGCAAGCCCCATCATGAACCTTGATTTAAACATCATAATTCCTCCTTGATTATTTTTACTCGAAATCTTTACCTGGGACGACGCGCGGTATTGGATCTGTTATCGGAACCAATCACCTCCTTCAATCTAAATATGCAATCGCTTACATTTCCATATTATAATTGTTTAGTAATATCTGGAATTACCCAAATTAAAGCTTTTACCTTGAAAAGTTTAGATATTTGTTTATGCGGATTCAATCCTGTCACCCAACAAATAGGGAAATTTGTGGAAAATAGTCGAAAAGACTTATTGTTAGATTACATTTATTTACTATATAGTTAATTCAAGGACGCCGCTTAGAAATAATTCCACTCTCATTTCCCCAGAGTTGAGGTAAGACGCCCTGTAAATTTTTAGACGAGGGGGTGTGCCATGAACGGATTATACTTTCGAACTGGGCCGCTTTTTGTTGACCGGACTAGCCTTTTTTAGCGTGAATACCAAAGCCTCGCTTACGAACCCTGCCGTTACTGCCGTTATTTTTCCAACCCTGGTTTTTTCGCAAGTTTTCACCTGTTTGTTTGTGATTTACAAAATTTCCGTAAAGGAGCTGTTTGTATGAAAAAATCGAAATTAGGTTCATACGGAACGATGGTTACGCTTACATTTTGCCTTGCGTTGGGCGGATCGCTAACTTGGGGGTTGCCGTCCTCACTGGCGGTAAACGACGAATTTGGCGCGACCGGGATCGAAGAGTTCACTGCGCCGGCGACCCAGGATTTTGCTGCTGACGAGCGCGAAGAGCCCGTAACAGCGGCGGCGGAAGCCATTTATGTCTCCCCCAACGGCTCAAGCGGCAATCCGGGCACAATCGCTAGTCCAACCACGCTGGCTGCAGCCATTGCCAAAGTTTCACCCGGCGGCACGATATACTTGCGCGGAGGCACCTACAACTTTTCCGCTCCGGTAACCATCGAACGGAACAACAGCGGCAGCGCGGGCCAATACAAAACGATCGCCCCGTACGGGAGCGAAAAACCGGTCTTGGATTTCTATGCGCAAGCCTTCGCCTCCGACCAACGCGGACTGCAAATTTTCGGGCACTACTGGCATGTCAAAGGGCTGGAAGTGCGGGGAGCGGGGGATAACGGGATTTTCATCGGCGGAAATTACAACATCATCGAAAACGTGGAAACCCATCATAACCGCGATTCCGGACTGCAGATCAGCCGCTATTCCTCCTCTATGACGAATATCGCCGATTGGCCAAGCTACAACCAGATTATCCGGGTGTACTCCCATGACAATTTCGACCCCGACAACGGCGAAGACGCGGACGGCTTTGCCGCCAAGCTGACGATCGGCCCGGGCAACGTATTCGACAGCTGCATCGCCGCCTGGAACACCGACGACGGCTGGGATCTGTACACCAAGTCCGAAACGGGAGCGATCGGAGCGGTTACGATCAAAAACAGCATCGCCTACAAAAACGGCCAAACCTCGGACGGCAATTCGACATCGGACAGCGACGGCAACGGCTTTAAGCTGGGCGGGGACAAAATTGCCGTCAATCATATCGTGCAGAACAGCGTCGCTTTCCAAAACAAGAAACACGGCTTCACCTACAACAGCAACCCGGGCTCCATCGCCATGACCAATAATACCTCCTGGAGCAACGGGCAAAGCAATTTCGCCTTCGACAAAGGCACGCACGTGTTCACGAACAACTTGTCGTACTCCGGGGGATCCAGCGACAAAACGAGCGGAACCGACGTCGACAGCAGCAACGTCTGGTGGAAAAACAAAAAAAGCACCAACGCCAAAGGGCTGGTGGCCAGCGATGCGGATTTCGTCTCCCTGACCCCGTCCGTCACCAGAAACGCCGACGGTTCTTTCAGTCTCGGGAACTTTTTGAAGCTTGCCGCCGGCAGCGACCTGATCGGATCAGGAACGCCCAGCGGCACGAATATCGGCGCGACAATGCCGTAATTCATGGCAAGCACTGTGTGACAAGCGCCGTGTAGCAATCGTCATGTGGCACGCGCATGTGGCACGCGGCGCCGTGCCAACTTTCAATTTCAGTGAAAGGAAGCCGTCTAACGGAGTCCCTTAAGTAAATGCGACTCGGTTTATGCACACCCAAATAGCCGGATGCGGTAAACGATGGCATCCGGCTATTTTTGCGTCAGCCGCTACGGATGGATCTGGCCGACGTCCATGCAGATCGCCAGCGTATCGACGTTATGCGCCAGCAGATCCCAGCGGACGGGCGACCCCGTTCCCATGGCAGCGGCTGCCGGTAACGCAGGCAAAGGAAGCGGCCGCGCCGCGGTGCGTCAGCGGAACGCCGGCGGTTGATTTCCTCCTGCGGCAGCGCATGGTGCCCCGGCGCTTTGCCGCAGGAGATCAGCTCCGCCCCTTGGCCTGCATACCGGAGCTGCTCCTCGTTTACCAGCCGGTCGCACAGGATAACCTCCGCCTCCCGCAGCCGCTTCAACGCTTTGACCGTGATCAGCTCCGGAACCCCCAGCCCCGCGCCAACGATGCTTCCCCTACCGGCGGGGCCTGTCATAGGCTGTTCCCTGCTCCGGCCGGATTGGCCGGCACCCCGCGGCGTTCAGGCTCGTCCGGCGCATTTGCTCCAGAGGATGCCAGCGCCGACGGAGCCGTAGAGACCGCCGAACGCTCCGGGCCCGCCATAGCCGCCCGCGCATTGTCTTCCACGGCCAAGCCTTTTCCTTTCTGCGACACGTACAGCAGCAGTCCCGTAAACACGACGCCGCCAAGGAAGTTGCCGATCAGCACAGGAATCTGGTTCCATACCCACCAGTCGGCAAAGCTGACGTTCGCACCCAGCATCATCCCCGCCGGAATGATAAACATGTTCACGACGGCATGCTCAAACCCCTGCGCGAAAAAGATCAGGATCGGCAGCCACATCGCCGCGATTTTTCCCGCCGTCGAACGCGAAGTCATCCCCATCACCACGCCCAGGGTGACCATCCAGTTGCACAGCACCGCTTTGATGGTGACGAGGGCAAGCCCGCTGCCGCCCATATGCTTGTAGGCGACCGTTTTGGCCTCACTGGTTTGAATGATCGTCTGGATCAGCGGATGGCTGAAATCCGCGCCCATTTTCGTAATCGTCAGTCCATAAAGGATCGCATACACCGCGCAGCCGATCAGATGCCCGAGGATCACCCAGCCGAAATTGGCCAGCATCCGGGATAGCGGCACTTTTCGCTCCAGCACAGCCAAAGGGATCAAAGCAAAGCTGCCGGTCACCAGCTCAAGTCCAAGCAGTACAATGATGACAAAGCCGACGGGAAAAATCAGCGCCCCGACAATGCCAAGCGACGTTTGCTGCGTGGCCGTAAAAGCCAGCGTCGTGGCGAAGGCGAGAATCGACCCGCCCAAAAATCCTTTCGCCAGCATCTGCAGGATGCCCAGGCGGGCTTTGTTCTCTCCCGTTTCAATCATCGCAGTTAGCACTTCACCGGGTTTTACGTAGTCCATGGTGCGTCTCTCCTTCTACAGCGAAATATAGATAGCTCCGTCCTTTTCATCGATTTCGGTTTCGTAAACGGTCACTTGGCCATGATCCGGCTCACGCACTTGTCCGCTGTTTAAATCGATCTTCCAGTCATGCAGGGGACAATGCACGGCCGCGCCGCACACCATCCCTTCCGACAGCCGCCCAGCCTTGTGCGGGCAGCGGTTTTCGAGCGCCCGCACCGTGCCGTCGCTGAGCCGGAAAATCGCCACTTCTCTATCCCCGATCGTTACCGTCCGCGCCCCCAGCCGGTCGATCTCGTCCAGTCGGGCAACCTGTATTTTTGTCAGCATGGTGATTTCTCCCCTTATCAGTTAGTTCTGCAGCTGTGCGCTTTGCAGCGGTTCAAAGTTTTTGCGCAGCTCTTCGTTGTTTAAGATTTCCTTCCACGGATCGGTCGTGCCGCTGAGCGTCTCCTCGATGCGCGCGGCCAGCGCTTTGCGCTCCCCGGCGTTCTCCAGCACCGCTTTGATCGCGTCCAGCCCGACGCGCTCCACCCACTGGGCGGTGCGTTCGTTCCAGCTCGCCTGCTCACGGTAGTATTGGAGGAAAGCGGCCGTCCACTCCATCACTTCGTCCTCCGTCTTCACCGTGCAGAGCAGCTCCGCCGCCCGCACCTTCACGCCGCCGTTGCCGCCGATATAAAGCTCCCAGCCGCCGTCGATGGCGACGACGCCAAGGTCTTTGATCGTCGCTTCCGCGCAGTTGCGGGGGCATCCGGATACGGCCAGCTTCACCTTGCCCGGCGTATTCAAGCGTTCGAACGCTTTTTCCATGCGGATCCCCATCGCGATCGAGTCCTGCGTGCCGAAGCGGCAGAAGGTCGAGCCGACGCAGGTTTTCACCGTGCGCAGCGCCTTTCCGTAAGCATGGCCGGAAGCCATATCGAGCTCCTCCCAGATCTTTGGCAGGTCTTCCTTCTTGACGCCAAGGAGGTCGAGCCGCTGTCCGCCGGTGAATTTCACCATCGGCACGTTGTATTTCTCCGCCACGGCCGCGATCCGCTTAAGATCGGCCGGGGAAGTCACGCCGCCGTAAATCCGGGGCACGACGGAAAAAGTTCCGTCCTTTTGAATATTCGCGTGGTAGCGTTCGTTGACGAACCGGGATTCTTTTTCATCGACGTATTCCGCAGGCCAGAGCATCCCTAAATAGTAATTCAGCGCCGGCCGGCATTTGGAGCAGCCTTCCGGCTCTTTCCATTCCAGCACGTTCATGACTTCTTTGACGCTCTTCAGGCCCATCGTTTTGATGCTTTCGACGATTTCGTCGCGGGAAAGCGGTGTGCAGCCGCAGATGCCTTCCTTGGCCGGCTCGCCGATGTCGCCTTCGGCGTATAAGTGCAGCAGCCCTTCGACGAGCGGCTTGCAGCCGCCGCAGGAGCCCGACGCCTTGGTGCAGGCTTTGATCTCGCCGACGCTGGTGCAGCCGTTTTTCACCGCGTCGACGATCGTTCCTTTGGATACGCCGTTGCAGCCGCAAATGATCTCGTCGTCCGCCATCGCGGCGAGCCTGGCGTTCGGGGAGGCCCCGGAAGACTGCCCCGGCGCATAGCCGAGCAGCAGCTCCTTTTCCTTTCCGGCCACCGACTCCCCGCTTTTGATTTTGGCGAACAGCGAGGCGCCGTCCGTCGTGTCCCCGAACAGCACCGCGCCGACGATCCGGTCGTCCTGCAGGACGATTTTGCGGTAGATGCCTTCCAGTTCATCCTGGACGCGCAGTGAACGCGTTCCCGGAGCATCGTGAAAATAACCGGCGGAAAAAACGTCCACGCCCGACACCTTCAGCTTGGTCGAGGTGACGGACCCTTCGTAGCCGGCCGTCTCCACGCCGGAGAGCCGCTTGGCCAGGACGCTGCCCTGCTCGTACAGCGGGGCCACCAGGCCGTAAGCGATGCCGCGGTGCTCGGCGCATTCGCCGACCGCGTACACGCCGGGGGCGCTCGTTTCCAAATAATCGTTAACGACGATGCCCCGCTTCACCTCCAGCCCGGCCGACTTGGCCAGCTCCACGTTCGGCTTGATGCCGACGGCCATCACGACCAGGTCGGCTTCCAGCCGGCTGCCGTCGGCAAATTCCAGGCCTTCGGCCCGGCGATGGCCGTAAATGCTCGCCGTCTGCTTCTGCAGCAGAAACTTCATCCCCTGCGCCTCCAGCTCGCGCTGCAGCATCCGCGCGGCCGGCTCGTCAAGCTGCCGTTCCATTAAGAAGGGATTGATATGCACGACGGATACGTCCATCCCCAGATTCAGCAGCCCCCGCGCCGCTTCCAGGCCAAGCAGCCCGCCGCCGATCACCGCTGCCTTCTTATATTTTTTGGAGGCTTCAATCATCAGCTCGCAGTCTTTAATGTCGCGGAAGCCGATCACGCCTTCTTTTTGCGCGCCCGGGAGCGGAAGCATAAACGGGTCGGAGCCCGTCGCCAAAATCAGCGCATCATATTCCGCCTGGACGCCGGACGCCGAGCTGACCCGTTTGTTCGCCGTATCAAGCTTGGTCACCGCGTCGCCGAGATGCAGCTTGATGTTGTTTTCCGCGTACCAATCGAGGTCGTTAATGATGATTTCTTTCATATCGGCTCCCCCGGCGAGCACCGAGGACAGCATGATCCGATTGTAGTTCGGATACGGCTCGGCGCCGAACACCGTAATTTCATAAGCCTCCGGGGCCAGCTTCAGCACATGCTCGATCGTGCGCATCCCCGCCATCCCGCCTCCGACGAGCACCATTTTTTTCTTGTGGTTCATCTCCACTCTCCCCTTTCGCGTAATCGCCCTAAAAAACAGAAAAAGCCCGCTTCGCCCATAGAAAAACACACGCTTTTCTTACGGATTGCGAAGACAGGCTCCATTGCCGCTTCCATTCATTCGGATACCCCATTGTATCCGACGTTTCAATATTGAATTGAATAAAATTTAAAAATGTGATTGATTGACATTTACTATATAAAAGCTTTGTGGCAATGTCAATAATTATTACATAAAATTTAATAAATAATTTTTTAATGTCAGCTTTTTTAACATTTATATTGATTTTTTGGAGAAAAGACGAGAAAATACATGTATCATTTTCACACCTCGTTTCCATGTCAGTTTTCTTTCCGTTGCAAACGGCTCTCCATCGCCTTGCTCCTTGCTTGCTGCGGGCGTTCTTGCGCCTTCTTAATAAGTACATGTTCAAAAAGGACGGTTTTCAGCGCCGAAGCATATGCTAGGGCCCGGCTGAATTCAAGATTCGATGCCGAGGTACTTCTTGAATTCACTTCGTGATAAGAAAAACGTCAATCGACGTATATTCAAAGAAAACGGATCGCGATTAGCGATAGTTTTTCTTGCGATATAAGGGAGCTGATTCTTAGTAGTCAACTCTTTCTTATATCTTCAAAAGCGGCCTTTTTTGAACTACCTCAATAAGTTTGAAAAGATCGTCATGGATAGGAGGGAGTGCCTCTCGATGCGCTTTTTATTGGTCATACGCGATACTTCTTATACCGATGCCGGGCCGGGGGCGCCGGACGTGATTCCGCCTCTCCCCGATCCCGAGGCAAAGCTGAAAACGAGCGGTTATCTCGTCCTCGCCTCCAGACAGGAAGCGCAAATCCGCAAGCGGATCAGAGAGGTCGACGCCGCCGTTCTCGATATGCCGATCGATACGGTCCGGCGCTGGGGCGGGTTATTGCTGGAATGGAAGCCCCTGCCGCTATTGTGGTGGTGCAGCGCGGAAGCCGCCGCCGCTTCCCTGGAAGCTTGCGAAACCGACGTTCCGATCGACGGCATCCTGACTCCCTCGATGTCCGCGCAGGAGCTGCACTGGGCGTTGCAAATCGGCGCCAAGCATTTTTTGGAGCGCCAGGCGTGGATGGATGAACGCGCTCAACTGGTCTCGCGCTTGGAAGAACGCAAATGGATCGACATGGCCAAAGGCATTTTATGCGACGTGAACAAGGTGTCCGAAGCCGAAGCCTACGACATGCTGCGCAAGCGGGCGATGAATGAACGAAAACGGATGGTCGATGTGGCGACTTCGGTCGTTAGGGCGCACCAGCAATTAAAATTTTGAGCCCGGTCTTACTCGGGCCAGTCATATAAGGGAAAAAAGCGGCCCTAATTCAACGAGATTACCCATTTTGAGAGAAATAGAGGAATTTTATGTCGTTATTTTCTTGGAGCGCGGGAAAGTGACCGCTTGGGGTACCATTGATCGTGAAATAAGACCATTAAATTCCGCTAATGATGATGAACAGGCTTAGTCCTGAAAATAAGACCATAGAGTTCCGTTATTTTTAAAGAAACGCACCTTGGCAGCATAGGTTTCGGTGCCGAAAAACTGGTTTTTAAACGGAATTCTCTAGAAAAGGAGGGGCTGCTGATGTTGATGACGGATATTCTGAAGGAAGTGGGCCGGGGAAAAAGAGGCGCCCGAGATTTAAACTATGAGGAGGCGCTGGCCGCCGCAGAGCTAATCGTGAACGGCGACGCGTCTCCCGCGCAAATCGGCGCGTTTTTTATGGCGCAGCGTATCAAACTGGAAAGTGTGGATGAACTGAAGGCGTTCGTGACCGTGTTTCGCCGCCATGCGCACAGGTCGGAGGTTCCGGGCGGCCTTGACTGCGCCGGCCCTTACGACGGGAGAACCAATTCCTTTATGGCCACTTTCGCTACGTCCTTCCTGCTGGCCGCATGCGAGCTGCCGGTGACGCTGCACGGGACCAAATCGCTGCCCCCTAAATGGGGCGTCACGCTGTCGGACCTGTTGGGTGAAATGGGCATTCATGCCGAAAAGATGGAACCGCCCGCCGCGGCCCAACCAGCCGGCGCTGCCCGCTCAGGAGGTGCGGCTGAGATGGTCGGAGTCCGACCAGCCAGTGCGGCTGAGGTAGCCGGAGTCCGCCCAGGCTGCGCTGTCACGGCGGCCGGGGTCCGGTTTGTTCCTGCGGAAGTCTGGTGCCCGCCGCTGGCCCGTTTGCGGCCGATCCGCGAAGAACTTGGGCTGCGGTCGATCCTCAATACGATCGAAAAGCTGCTCGATTTCAGCCAATCTCCTTGTCTGGTTTATGGTATATACCACAACACCGTATTTGACCGGATAGCCCAGCTCATTCAGGAGCTCGACTACCGCCGGGCGCTTATCGTCCAGGGGACGCAAGGATCGGAAGACCTGTTTATCGACCGGCCGACCCGGACATACGTTGTGGACCAGGGATCAGCCAAGCTGCGCGTGATCGACCCGGAAACGTACGGGCTGGATACGCCGCTCCCGGAGGCGAACACGCCATGGTCGGCGCAGCAGCAGTTGCGCGTCACGGAAGCCGTGCTGCGCGGCGAAGCCCATCCCGCTTTCGTCAACCAAGTGCTGCTGAACGGAGCCGTGCGCCTGGAGTTGGCCGAACGGGTCAGTTCCGTCGAGGAGGGCGTCTACACCTGCAAAGCGCTGCTCGACAGCGGCGCAGCCTGGGACGCCTACTGCCTCTGGCAGGAGGCGATGCGGCTGACGCAAACGGCCGCCGCCGAACGCGAGCAAATCTCCCGCAAAGCCTGAATCCCCCGGCTTATGGCTTTTTTTCTATTTCCTCGGGATCGAGCCTCCCGGCGCTGGCGCTGGCGACTCCTTCCCCCGGGGAATTACTCGCCTTCTTTCTTCCACTCCTCCCCCTTGCTCATCCTAAATCGGGACAGTCGCTCCACCGGGCAGCGGGCGTAATTGACCCGCCCATTATTTTTCACCAAAATATCAGGCTGTAGCGCGGAAGCGGGTACGTCCAGAGGCTGGCGGGTACGTCCAGCGACAGTGGACATATCGAGCGGCAGCGGTCGCTATTTGCCCCCGGATGAGGCAATTTGGGCTGATTTGAAGGGAATAAGGCCAACTGAGTCCGTTACAATTTTTACTTCTCCATTTTGGGACAAGTAGGGTTTCTCAGGTCCGTTAGCGAAAAAAGCACTCCATCCCCCCAACTGATCGAAGCCCAGGGGAATGAAGTGCTTGTGAATGGAATGCTTGTGCGTAAAATGCTTGCGAGTAAATCGTCTTTCTGGAGCAGCCGCGTTTTTCAATACGCCCCGCGGATATGTTCGGTTGTGCAAACTATGCGGCTTATCCTAACGCTACCCCCGCCACGCGGTCGAACGCCGGTTTCGAGCGGTGCCGCTCATCGAACAGGAACGGCCAGTTTTTCCGCCCTCGGACCGGAAAATCGTCCAGCCACGTATAATCGTCCGCCGCTCCCCAGAAGGTGACTCCGCTGATGACGCCTCGATACTCCTTCAGCAGCCGGAAAACGGCTTCGTACCGTTCGGCCTGGCGCTCCAGCATCCCCGGTTCGGGCGCGGTCAAATCACTCCGTCTGTCGTCGAAACGGAAGACGGACATGTCCAGCTCCGTGAGCTGCAGCTGCAGCCCGAGCGACGCGTACTTCTCGATCGCTGCCCGGATCTCGTCCAGTGACGGATCGAACAGGTTCCAGTGCGCCTGCAGCCCGATTCCATGGATCGGCGCGCCTCGTTCCAGCAGCGATTTCGCCAGCGCATAAATTTTATCGCGCTTAAGCGGATGGGATTCATTATAGTCGTTATAAAACAGCACGGCGTCCGGATCCGCTTCATGGGCAAACGCAAACGCTTTGACGATAAAATCCAAGTCCGCTCCGGCAATTTCCGTCCACTTTGAGGCGCGCAGCAAGTCCCCGCCCTCGTCGGCAACCGCCTCATTGACCACGTCCCAGGCGTAAATGTCGTTTTTATACCGGCCCACGACCGTATGAATATGCTCGCGCATCCGCTCCAGCAGCACCGCTTTGCTTACGTGGCCTCCCCCGCTGTCTTGGAACAGCCAATCGCCCGTTTGGTTATGCCAAACGAGCGTGTGCCCGCGCATCGCCATCCCGTGCTTGCGGGCGAACTCCGCCAGCCGGTCGGCCTCCTCAAACGTATAGGTCCCTTCTTCCGGATGCAGGCTGGCGAACTTCATCTCGTTCTCCGCGGTAATGCTGTTAAAGTGACGGGCCAGAAGCAGCTCCTGCGTACCGATCGTAAGCGGATTTACGGCAGCCCCGACCTTGAAATCAGCCGCGAACAGCTCCTTAAGCGCCGGCTCTACATGTTCCCGCATCGTTTCCTTTCCCTCCCTACGATTTACGTCTTTTTTCGACTGTGGAGATAGATGCTTTTTTTCCGCAAAACTATTCTAACGGATGCCACAACCGCTATTTGCCCCAGCAACGGCGATTTCAAAGGGCATTTTTCGCAAAATAGCGGCTGCTGCAACCGTTAGATTACCAAGGAAAACCCGCAGCCTTCACACGTTAAACAACCTATGCAAGCGGCCCATGCAAACGCGCATGCTTATCCCCTACTCCTTGACGCTCCCCACGTTCAGCCCCACGACGAAATATTTTTGCATAAACGGGTACACCAGCAGGATCGGCACGGAAGCCACGATCGTCACTGCGGCCCGGATCGACAGCGGCGTTACCATCGCGGCCGCAGTCTCCTGGGTCATCCCGGCCCCCGCGGCCACGGCCGGATTGCTGTTCGCGTTCATGCTTGAAGACAGCAGCTTCATCAGCTCGTATTGCAGAGTGCTCAGTTCCTGCCGCGAGGAAGTGTACAGAAACGCGTCAAACCACGAGTTCCAGGCGCCGACGGCGACGAACAGGGCAATCGTGGCCAGCACGGGCTTGCACAGCGGGAAAATGATCCGCCAGAAGATCTTGAACTCCCCAGCCCCGTCGATTCTGGCCGACTCGATCAGGCTTTCCGGAATTGTGCCGATGTAGGTGCGGATAACGATCAGGTTAAAAGCGCTGACCATCGAAGGAACGACGTACACCCAAAACGTGTTAATCAGGTGCAGGTCCTTCATCAGAAAGTAGCCAGGAATCAAACCGGCGTTGAAATACATCGTCAATACGAAAATAAACGTAATCGGCTTGCGGAACACGTATTCCCGCCGGCTTAACGTATAGGCCAGCATCGTCGTCAGGAAAATGTTCAGCAGAGTGGACAACACCGTGCGCGCCACCGAAATCCAAAAGGCGTCGTAAATCGTCCCCGACACGAAGACGGCCTTATAATTTTGCAGCGTAAATTGCCTCGGCCACAGGTAGATCCCGCCCCGGATCGTATCGTTACCCGCGTTCAGCGACACGGCGATCGTATTCAGGAACGGATACAGCGTGACGACAACGAGAAAAATCATGAACAGCGTATTGAAGGTATGAAAAAGAACGGGCTCAACGCGGCCTGTCCCCAGACGCCGGTTCACGGCCGCAGCGGGAACCCGCTGCGGACTTGCCGTTTGGTTTGCCATGCTATAACAGCCTCTCTTCCCCGAGCCGCTTCGCGGTCCAATTCGCGATGAGCAGCATGATGACGCTTACGACCGTTTTAAAGATGCCGCCGGCTGTAGCTAACGAATAGTTGCCTTGGGCAATCCCATATTTCAGCACGAAGATGTCGATCGTTTCCGCCCAGTCGACGACCAGCCCGTTGCCAAGCAAATACTGAACTTCAAACCCGGCCTCCAAAATATGGCCGATGGACATAATCAGCAGGATGACGATTGTCGGCTTGATTCCCGGCAGCGTTACGTGGAGCATTTTCCGGTAGCGGCTTGCTCCGTCCATGTCTGCGGCTTCATACAGCGCCGGGTCGATCGAGGCCATGGCCGCCAGGTAAATGATCGTGTTCCAGCCGACTTCCTTCCAAACATGGGACGCCCCGACGACGCCCCAGAAGTACTTCCCTTCGCTGAGCCAGAGAATCGGTTCATCGATCAGATGCAGCTTGATCAGCAAATCGTTGACAATCCCGTCGGAAGCCAAAGAAGTGGCCACGATCCCCGTCACGATAATCCAGGACAAAAAGTGCGGAAGGTAGGAAATGGTTTGCACGGTTCTTTTCCAGAACACCTTCTTGATTTCATTCAACAGCAGCGCCAGAATGATCGCGGTAACAAATCCGAGAACCAGGTTGATGATGCTCATGCCCAACGTGTTGCGCAGCACGCGCAAAAAATTGTCGTCCTCGAACAGGAATTTGAAATGCTTGAACCCAACCCATTTCTGTTCGCTGAAATCCAACGCCGGCTTGTAGTCCTGAAACGCCATCGTCCAGCCCCACACCGGCACGTATGCGAACAAAACAATGTAAGCTAGCAGCGGCACCGACATGTAAATCAACTGCCGCTGGCTTTTGATGAGGTTCCACGTGATGCGCTGCTTGCCCTTTTTTGTTTTCCGGACAGTACTTCGTTCCATTAAGGTCTCATTCATAAAGTTGTTCTCCCTGCTTTATTTCACGGTCCAGGTATCGATTCTCCACTTCAGCACTTCATTGATCCGGTCCTCGTAAGCTTTCACGTTCAGCTTGTGGATTTCGGACGTATAAGCGTCCCAGGCCTTGTCGAACTCTCCCGGTTTCGCCATAATCGCTTGCGGCAAGTGCTTGGTCGACAGGTCGTTCAGCTTCGTACTGACGATTTTCGCTTCCGAGCCTTCCACCAGATCCACTGACCAGGCCGGGTAATAAATCGGATTTTCCGGCGGATCGCTGAAGAAGTCGACGTAGCTCTCATAACCGTAAGCCGCGAGAAACTCCTTATCGTAGTCCTTCAGGCCGGCCCGGTATTCTTCCGGTTGCGCGGCGGCGTCGGTCGCATTGCCGTCGCTGTAGTAACCTTCCATTTTCGGCATGAAGCCAAACAACGTGTCCGCTTTGTTGGCCAGCTTCCAAGTGGCGTCGGTCGTCTTATCGCGCTGTTCCTGCGTTCTCACAAACCGGCCTTCCTCATTGACGATATAATCCTCGCCTTCGATGCCCCAGGAGAGCACCTTTTGCCAATCCTCCTGAATCAAACGGTCGAGCAGCTTGATGATCTTGACCGGTTCCTTCGCATTAACACTGATGCCGAAACCGTTGTTGAGGTTGAGCGGCGGACGGTCCCGGTAATAATCCCTGGTGCTCGAATCGTAAACGAGCGGGAGCCCGACATAGGTTCTTTCCAGCTTCTGCTGCGTGATCAGGGCGTTCTCCGCGGTCTGGAAGTTCCAGTGTTGGTCGAACATCCCAAGCACGGTGCCGCTGGATATTTTGGCCAAATACTGGTCAAAGTTTTGCGTAAACGTCTCTTTGTCGATCAGCCCGAGCTGGTTGACTTCGTTCAACTTTTGATAATACCGTTTCGCATAATCCTTGTCGGCGAAAATTTCGGCTTTGCCGTCGTTCACCACGACGCCGCCGTCGTTCGGGTGCCCGATCAGATGCTGCGGCGCGTTGAACAGCCCCCAGTTTTTCCAGTCGTAGTTCAATATTTCAAAGCCGATCGTCGGGCTGCCGTCGATCGTCGGATATTTCTCCTTGTATTTGGCGATCAAATCGAAGTATTCGTCCAGCGTTTTCACCTGCGGATAGCCGAATTCCTTGAGCACCGCTTTTTGGATCCAGAAGGCCGGCCCCGAGTAATAGGTGCTGCTGACTTCGCCGTTGAAAGCTCCGTAGTTCGGCAAAATGTAGATATGGCCGTCGTTCGGGTCCTTCATCATGTTCCAGTACTTCTCGTAATGCTTCTTCAAATTGGGCGCATGCTCTTCGATCAGATCTTCCAGCGGAATGTAGGCGCCCGCCGCGGTCAGCTTGGTGTTCCCGGTCATGATATCCGGGTAATCGGAGCCGGCGATCATCACGCCCAGCTTCTGATTGATATCGCCCGCCAGGAACTCGAATTTGAACGTCGCTCCCAGCTCGTCTTTGATTTTCTTGTAGATCTTGTTGTCCGGCGTCGGCTGTTGCCCCGCTTCGCCAATAAAAGCGGTGATCTCAAACGGTTCCGCCTTGTCCCCGGCATTTCCGGACCCATTATCGGCATTGCTTCCGGAACCCTCTGTCCTGTTGCCTCCGCCGCACCCCGACAGAATAACGCTAAGCGACAGCAGCAGCAGGATGCCGAGCCGGAGAACCGACTTTGACTTGCCCCCCATGTAAAGCACCTCCGTAAAGTTTTAGTTGCTTGTCAAGGTTTGGAAGCCCTTACAAGAAACCCATCTTTATTGTAAAAGCGCTGCCACGGCCGAAACTATATCACAATTAAAGCATTACCCTTCAAAATTTTAGCTCCTGCCTCTGTATTCATTCGGAGACAGGCCCAGCCGCTTCTCGAACTGCTTGAGAAACTGCCCGTAGTTGGCATAACCGACCCGTTCCGCCACCTCGCTGTTGTTCAGTTTGTTTTCCCGAAGCAGCCGCGCCGCCTCCTCAATGCGGAGATTATGAATCATCTCGTTGAAATGAACCCCGTTTTTCTTCATCAGCAGTTGCCCCAGGTATACCGGATGGAGATAAAAAACTTCGGCCAGCTTTTTGATCGTCAGCCCTTCCCGGTAATGCTCGCCGATGTAGCGGTTGATGTCCTGAACGATGCCCCGGGAGCTCCGCGTCGTTTCCTCGAGCAGCAAATCGATGCTTTCCGCGCCAAAAGAGACCAGCGCCGTCAGGAGCTCCTCCACCGTCAGCGCCTCCTGGGCGCGGGGCGGCCCGCAGCGGCCGATGAGGGGATCAGCCTTGTCGCCCAAGGCTTCCCGCAGCTGATCGGCAATATTGTAAAAAAGATGGATCGCCAGCTTCATCACAATATCCGGGTCGGTGTACCGCTCGCGAAAGCGGACGGCCGCCTCTTGCCCGGCTTTCCGCAAACCGGCTTTATCAAGCAGCTGAACGGCTTCCAGCACGCGGTCAATCCACTCCGCCTGATCGTAGCGGGAGTCAAATGAACGAAGGCATACCTGCAGGTACCGGGCGATCGCGGGGTAAGCCTGGGCGTAAAAATTATGCGGCATCGCCCCAAGGGCGCTGCGGAAGCAGGCATGGAGCCCGCCGAGAGACGGCGCGCCGGCTCCCAGCGCCAGGAGCGCGGGCAACCCGGCATACCGCCGAGCCAGCTCCCGCATCCGGGCAAACCCGTCTTCCCCATCCGGGCCGGGAGCGTAGCCGAATACCAGACCGAAATCGCCCGTGTCCAGGTCCACCAGCACCATCGCTTCCTCCCCGGCGGCCAGCGAAGCCGCGATTTCCCGCAGCTCCGCGCGTCTGTCCGGCACGGTGCGGATCAGGCAGAAATTCCAGGCCTCCCGAAGGGAGGAGAGAGCTTCAAGCCCCCCGGCCGAGGCAAGCTGCACCGCAGCCTCCTCGGCATCGGGCTCCGGCTCGGGCGGCAACCCGGGCGGTTCGGTAAGCAGCTTCTTGATCCGGGATACCGTCTCCTCCAGGGACGCGATCCGGCTGATGCGCTGCAGCTCGCGTTCCTGCAAAAGCTCCCCGTAAATTACCGCCAATTCCTTGGCGGCCGCTGCTTCATCAATCGGTTTCAAAAAGTAATGGTTAACCCCGAACCGCATCGCCTTTTGCGCGTATTGAAAGTCGCTGTACCCGCTGACGATGGCGAACCGCACCCCGCGGGAGCCGCCCCGCTGCCACGCCTCGATCATCCCGAGCCCGTCAAGCACCGGCATCCGCACGTCCGTCACGACGAGATCCGGCTGCAGCTTTTCGATCATTTCAAGCCCCTCCGCACCATTGGCGCACGTTCCGCAAACGTCGAAGCCAAGCCCGCGCCAGTCGATCCACAGCTGCATTCCTTCGATCGCACCCGGCTCGTCGTCGATCAACAGCACTTTAAAAGCCATGTTCACGCCTCCCTGTCCAATTCTTCTTGATGCTCCAACAGCTTGATCGGGATTGCGAAGGAGACCTCCGTTCCCTGGTGGAGTTTGCTGCTGATGTCAAAACGAACCTGATCGCGATAATAAAGCTCGAACCGGCGGTAAACGTTGCGGATGCCGATGCTGCTCCCGGAGGCGTTCTCGCTGCGCACGGCCACCAGCATTTCCCGCAGCTGCCCGGGCTCGATGCCCTTGCCGTTGTCGGAAATGACGATGCGGAGCCTGCCGTCGCCCACGTACGCCTTAATCTGAACCAATCCGAGCCCTTGCACGGCTTGAATCCCATGCTTACAGGCATTTTCGACAAGCGGCTGGATGCTCATTTTCGGAATCTTGTAGTGCAGCGCCTCCTCCGCAAGGTCGAACCGGTATTCGAATTTATCCCGGAAGCGGAATTTCTCGATTTTCAGATACATGTCGATAAACATCATTTCTTCCTGCAGCGTCACCAGGTCTTCCTTCCAGCTGAGCAGCCGCCGCAGCAGCTTGGACAAGCTCTTGATGATGTCCGTTACGTCCGAATAATTGTTTTTCGTGCAGACGACCAGGATCGCGTTGAGCGTGTTGAACAGAAAATGCGGGTTCATCTGACTTTGCAAAAAATTCAGCTCCGCGCGCACCCGTTCCATCTCCAGGCTTTTCTTTTGGATTTCCAGCTTGTAGACATCGTTGATCAGCGTATTGATCCGCGCCGTCATGCGGTTGAAATGGCGGATCAGCCCGCCGATTTCGTCGCGCCCCTCATCGATCCGGATGAGATCGAACTTCTCGTTGCTGACCTTCTGCATATGCCGCGCCAGCCGCTTAACCCGGTAATGATAGGACCGGAGCATGACGTAAATAAACACTGCCGTAAAAAAGGCCGCAGCAGCAGCCAGTATCCCGACAAAAATCCGCATGTCGAGCATCGCGTTCGTGACCCGGACTCCCTGCGGAATGCCGATCAGCCGCCAGCCTTTGACATAGCGCGCGCTTCCGATGGCCACGGTTTTGACGCCTTTTTCCCGCATCTCCTCCGTCCATGCAAACTTGGCGTAACCGTTTGCGCCTCCGCTTTGGTAGCCGCTGGCCGCGGACATGATGACTTCGTCCTCCCCGTTGACCAGATACAAGTCCAGATAATCCTGCTCCCGCTTGATGACGTCATAAATTTTGCTGAGGTCAATGTCGATCCGCAACAGCTTATCGTATTCGTCGTAGGAATCATAGGAATCCATGCGTTCGATGACGCTCAAATACGGCTCGGTGTTCGCCCAATTGCTGGCCTGGGCCGCCCGGTACGCTGCGACGGAGACCTTATCGCCGGAGATCTGCCAAAGGCGGTACCAGGCGCTGTTTTTCACCTGCTCGTCGATGATATGGTAATTGCCGCCGGGAACGATGGTCGGATTGGCGGTATAAATCCCGATCCGCAAAATCTGGTTGTTGACCGGAATGTAGCTGGTCACCCGGTTGCGCAGCTGCTCGTCGAACGTCGTATAGAAATCGAGTTGGCCGGAGTATTCCCGGTCGAGCATTTCGTACAGCGCTTTGTCCGTATTCAGCGCATGGCTGACGGCGACGCCTCCGTCGATAAAATCGTGAATGTCTTTTCGGGCCCGCTCCATGGAGATCTCCAGGTTCTGCTCCTCCCGCTCCATGATGAAATCGGACATCCGGGTCATAAACAGCAAAATGATGACCAAAATCGGCACCAGCACGCCAACCAGATAAATCAGCAAAAACTTGTAGTTGAGCGGAATATCGTTCACTTTTCCCCGAAATTTCAATCTTGCCATGCGCGCACCGTCCCCCAATTAATCCGCCCGCTCGCGATCGGGCTCCTGCTTGTAAACCGAAGGCAGCACCCCGGTCGCCTGCTTGAACTTGCTGAGAAAATAGTCCGTATTCGGATATCCGACCTGCAGGGCGATCTCGGAAATTTTCATCGGAGTCCGCTTCAGCAGCCGTTTGGCCTCTTCGATCCGCTTCATGTTCAAATATTCGTTGAACGGTTTGCCCGTCTCCTTTTTGAATAATTGGCCCAAATAGGCCGGGTTCATATGGAACTTTTGCGCCAAAATCTGCAGCTTCAGCTTGCTTCTGTACGCCCCGTCCACATACCGGATCACTTGAAAAATCGTATTGCCCTCGCTCCGCCGCTTGAGTTCGCCGATCTGAGCCGCCGCTTCCAGGCACAGCCGGCGCACATACCGCTTCAACGCCGCGTAGTCGGCTATGCCGCCGAGGCTTCCGTATTCCGCCTGCATACGTTTCATGAAACCGTCGGGATCGCCGTGGAATCCGGCCATTTGCCGGCAAAGGGTGAGCTCCAGATTCGCGGCGTCCGCTTGCAACGCTTCGATGTCCGCCTGACCGCAGGTTAGCGCCGCGAACGCCTCCTCGATCGCGGAATCAATCATCTCCGGCGCGCCGGCTTCCACCAGCTCGGGCAAACGGCGGAACCAGCCCTTATAGGCGGCATCTTGCCAAGTCGCCGAGGCTGGGCCGTTATGAAAAAACAGCCCCGTTTTCCCCTGGCTGCGTTTTGCTCTGTTCAGATCGAGCGCCTGCAAATATAGCTCCCGAATCGCCCCCATCCCTTTTGCGATGCCGCTGACCGTCACCAGGACCCGCTGCTTACGCTCCGCAAGCTCGCGGTTGACGGCCAGCCCGGTCTCCTCCAAACGGGAATCCGTCATGTCCTCCGCGCGCAGGATCACGCCCGTCCGCCCGGCCCGGTCCTGAAAAAACCGGCCGGCATCCTGCGCGAAAAAGGCGCCGATCCGCTGGCTTAGGCCACTCCCATCGGCCCCGGTATCGATCAGCGCGCAGCGCAGCTCCGCCTCTCCCGGAAGGCCAAGCGACCTCGCGGCTTCGGATTGCAGTTCCGGATCGCCTTCCCCCTGAATCAAACGGTTGAGCAGATTGTTTACGAACAGCGACCGCTTCCGGGGCAGGCTGCGCTCCGCGGCCAACTCGTCCGTAATCTTTTGCCCGAGCTTGGCCAGAAGGGCCTCGATTTCCTCTTCGTCAATCGGTTTAAGCAAATAATCCACGGCGCGTTGGCGCATGGCCGTCAGCGCGTAATTAAAATCGTCATAGCCGCTTAAAATGACGAATTCGGGCGGCCTTTTCAGCGTCTGCCGGCTCCTTTCGATCAATTCGAGCCCCGTGACCGCCGGCATGCGGATGTCCGTGAAGACCAGCTCCGGCCGGAGCTCTTCGATCATCGCCAGCGCCTCCGGTCCGTCGTGGGCTTCCCCGCAAACCCGGAAACCGTGCTTTTCCCAGTTCACCATTGTGCGCAGCCCCTCCAGTACCCATGGCTCATCATCCACAAGCAGTACCTGCAGCATACCGCATCGCTCCTTCTTCTTTTCGGACGTTTCTTGTTTCTTATGTCAATGCTGAGTCAGCCAAACTTGTAAGCGTGTTCATGAAATAATTTAGCATAACTCCCGGAAGGTGGAAACCAAAAAATCCCACAATGGCCGCCAGCCTTCCGGTTATAAGCTTGCATTTTTTTATATTTCATGTCACAAATCGTTAAGAAACGGTAGTCGTATAAGCGAAGTTAAAACACAGGGAGGTGATGAATTGGATAGCAAAACAGCGACTTCGATAAACCGGGCTGAGCGAAGAGCTATGGTTGACGAATGGGCTCGCCAGGCGCAAACAGGCTCTCAGGAGGCATTTATCGAGATCACCCGCCATTTCGAAAAAGAGCTGTATACCTATTGTTACTACCTGATTAGAGATCGTGAGGAAACCAAGGATGCGCTTCAGGACATTTTTATCCGGGCCTATCGAAATATAGGCGATTACCGCGGGGACTCCCCATTTTCGGCATGGCTGTACAGAATCGCCTACAATCACAGCATGGATGTGCTGAAAAAGAAAAAACGGTACCAACGAATTGCGGACAGATACCAGAACGAAGCTAAATTATTCACCTACTCCGAACAGGAATCCGCCGTCATGGAATTGCTGGATCCGCTGACCCCCAGCGAACGGAATCTTGTGCTGTTAAAAGCGGTGGAGCAGTACACTTTCGAGGAGATTGGGCAGATTATGGACCGCAAGCCGGCCACATTACGGAAACAATATGAGCGCATCCGCAACAAACTAGTCCAATACAAACGGAATAAGGGAGGCCAAAAAATTGAAGCCAATATCCGATCCAGCAAAGCAGGTTACTGACAACCTGGAATATATGATTCAAAATACGGAAGTTCCGGAATTAAACTTGGGTGAAAGGATTGTTGAACAAATGAACCATACAAATGCAGAGTTGAATCGTCGCAGCCGCAGTAAAAGCAACCGGATGAAAAGAACGGTGGCGGTCTCGGGGATAGCCGCGGCTTTAGGTTTTGGGATCATCGGCAGCGGGTTCGTATCCCCGGTCATGGCCAGCGCGCTGAGCCAGGTTCCGCTCATCGGCAACATCTTTCAGCAGTACGGGGATACCGGGCTGCAGGCAAGCGTGGCCAACGGATTGTACCAGCCCGTCCAAGCTAAAGACAGCCATAACGATATGACCCTGGAAAGCACCGGATATGTTTATGATGGAACCCGCATCTCCATTGCCCTAAAAAGAGACGGTCAAGCGGACGCCAAACTGCTTGGCGAGCGCATGGACAACGGTGACACCGACAACAGCGGCAAAGGGGTCCTTAAAGACATCAGTATGTCCATTAACGGCGAGCGGTACTATCCGGGAGGTTATACTTTGACGGACGGAGATACCCGGGATACGGCCATTCTGGAATTTAACGACACCCCTCCTATCACCCTGCCTAATGCTGATCCGGATCTGGTGAGACGGCCTGAACCGCTGGGCGATTCCTTCGAATTGAAGCTTGAAGCGACCTTAACCGGTTCTGATCAGCCTTATGTGTTGACGTTCCCGGTGAAGAAAAACACCGAAAACGTCGTTTTGAAGCCGGAAATGGTTAAATCGTATGACGGATTCCGCTTTGCTCTGGACAAGCTGGAATTGACGCCGATCACGACGCGTTTGACCATGACCGGCAGCGGGGAACTAGCCAGCCTCGGGGAAGAGTACAAACTTCCGGCTGAAGATCTGTACGCCGGCAAATATCAGTTTGGATTCGATATCCGCGATGAGAACAACAACCTGCTGGAGAAACTTACGGACCATATGAACTTTATTGACGGGCAATATGTGATCGACTACAATTTCACGCCGTTTAAAGAGACGCCGAAATCGATTACGATCAAGCCTTATGTGCTGAACCAAGACAAATCTTCCGGCAAATTCCACGAAAAGAAATACCTCAGCGAGCTGGAATTCCAGGTGGATGTAAAATAGCGGCAAATCTCTAAAATTAGCAAAGGCTCGGCCCTTACACAGGCGCCGGGCCTTTGCATTTTTGGGACGAAGCTTCTTTGTCGGCAAGAGTAAAGTCAACCCATAGGTGATGTAAGGGTGTATCCGGCCTCAATCGCGGCTCCTCCGATGGTGGGGCCCGCTATGACACTGAGGCTCGCCAGCGCACGGAAATTTGTCTGCGCACGAAAATTTATCGGCGTACGGAAATAACGGTAATTTGTGTACCTATTTCTTAAGCTTCACCCTTCACTCGCGAATTAGCGGAACTTTTTGTTCCTATTCTTCTGCCAAGCATGGTAAAAGCGCCTTTGTCAGCTCATCGCTCACAATTAGCGGTAAAAAATTCCCCTACTTTCCCTGACCCACCTTTTTCGCCGAAAATAACACCCTTATTTACCGCTATTGCTGCGGTTCCGGGCAGCATCCACAATCATAACCATGCCCCCCGCCCCCTCCTTGCCCGAAATAAGAAATCCTCTCCCAAAACGGAAGAGGATCAAATTGATATCAATTACGAAAAGTTTTGCCGGAACCAGGCGGCTGCGGCATCCACTTCGGTTGGCGTCAGCTGATGGCCGTACGGTTCCCAATGCACGTGCACGTCGGCCCCAGCCCCGCTTAATAGCCGCTCCAGTTCCTCGGTTTCCCGCGCCGGGGACATGGCGTCGTAGCGCCCCGCCCCGATAAAGACCTGCAGCCCGGCCATGTCCGGCAGCTCGACGCCGCGGCGCGGCACCATCGGGTGGTGCAAAATCGCCCCTCCGAGCGCCTGCGGATAATGAAACAACAGGCTGGCCGCAATGTTCGCCCCGTTCGAGTAACCGACCGCGACCAGGGCGCGGCGGTCAAACCCGTATTGCTCCGACGCTTCGTCCAGGAAGTCGTTGAGCTCCCGCGTGCGGAGCACGAGATCTTCCTCGTCGAAGACACCGGCCGCCAGCCGCCGGAAAAACCGCGGCATCCCGTTTTCCAGCACGTTGCCTCTGACGCCGAGCACCGGCGACGCGGGCGAAATCAGCTCTGCCAGCGGCAGCAAATCCGTTTCCGTCCCGCCGGTGCCGTGAAGCAGGAGCAGCGGAGGAGCCGCCCGCTCGCCGCTCCCCGTACCCGGCTTGAAAATATGCTTCATCGCAGATCCTCCTCAAGCACCCGCACTTCGATCGGAGTTAAGTTCTGCTCGATCGCCTCGCGTTGCGGCTCGTACCAGGCCGGCAGCATCAGCTTTTCGCCCAAATGCTCCGGATCTTCATCATTCGCGAAGCCCGGCGGGTTCGTGGCGACTTCGAACAGGATGCCGCCCTCCTCCCGGAAATATAGCGCGTGAAAATACTGCCGGTCGACGATCGGCGTCGGCCGGTACCCATGCTCGGCGACCCGCTCTCTCCACTCTTCATGCTCGGCGAAATCCCGGGCCCGCCAGGCGATGTGGTGCACCGTGCCGGCGCCGCCCGCGCCGTATTCCATCGGCTTAACGTTCACGTCAATGACGTCGCCCAGGTCTCCCTCCGCTTTAAAGCGGGCGTAAAATTCGTCTTCGCCCAGCTTTTTCAGGCCCATCACATGCTCCAGCAGCCCGGCCGTTTTGCCGGGAGCCGCGCTGAACAGCACCGCGCCGCCAAAGCCTTTGATCGCTTTATCCGCCGGAACCCCGCCAAACGACCAGGTGCTTAGCGGTCCGGCCGCCCGTTCGACCAGCTCGATTTGCAGCCCGTCGCCATCGCGGAAATGCAAATACGTTTCGCCGAAGCGTTGCGTGTCGGTCGTGGAAATGCCGAATTTCCGCAGCCGTTCCCGCCAGAACGGCATCGCGCCCTCCGGAATGGCGTACACGGTAACCCCTACCTGACCGGCTCCGACCCGGCCGCGCCGGGCTCCCGCCGTCGGGAAAAAGGTCATAATCGATCCCGGATTGCCCGCCTCATCGCCAAAATACAGATGATAGACTTCCGGCGCATCGAAATTGATTGTTCTTTTGACCAGACGCAATCCGAGTACACCTGTATAAAAATCGACATTTTTCTGCGGATCGGAGGCAAAAGCCGTAATATGGTGAATCCCTGCCGTTGGTTGAATCATGACTGGTCACTCCTTTTTTTGTGGTTACGCTTATTTCAAAACTTGTCGTAGCTGACAAACTCTCCAACCGGTTTGCGGTAACCGCGCGGGCGAAAGCTGGAAGTATCCTCCTTGCCGATCGCGATGAGCATGGCCGGGACGTAATTGTCCGGGACCTGCAGCAGCTTGCGCATTTCGTCCGGGTTAAAGCCGATCATCGGGCATGTGTCCCAGCCCTTGTCTTTGGCGATCAGCATAAACTGCATGGCCGACAGGCTGGCGCTGCGGATCGCTTCATCCCGCATAAATTGCTCGCCCCGGCTCTCATAGAAACCGATCGTGGACGAGACGAGCTGATCGTATTCCTGCTTGCTGAGCACTCCCAGGTTAAGCAGCCCTTCGTTCATCGCCGCGGCGTCCTTGTGGGCGTCGAGTTTGCCCAGCACCAGGATCACCGCCGACGCGGTCCGGACTTTGTATTGTTTTTCCGCCGCTTCGTATACTTTCTCCTTCAGATCGGGGTCTTTCACCACCACATAATGGGCATGCTGCAGATTAAACGCTGACGGGGCGTATTTAACGAGGTTGAACATCTCGTCCAATTCCTTGTTATCCATTTCCACCCCCGGGATAAATTTATTCGCCGAGCGGCGGGATTTAAGTATTGATGTAAAATCATGATCAGCCATACTTGCTCCTCCTTCACCTTGGAAATGTCAAATGCGTACATTTAAAGAATCTCTATATTAAGATATTGGAAAGGCAGCAGGCCGGGGTCATCCAAAAGACGCCCCAAAATCCCATCCAACGAACCTATCCAACGATTCAGCGATCCTCCCCAATAAACCAATCGCTTCACCTTTGCCATCAAACCCATCGATCGATTCTCGCCTACTTAAAGCCCTCTTCCTTATAGCTCTCTTCAGCATGCTTGCCCAGCTTTTTCAACAGTTTAGCGGCCGTTTGCATTTCCTCCGGCGACAGCCCGCCCAGCACCTCTTCAATCAGTTTCGTATGCCGGGGGAACACTTCTTCAATAAATTGCTTGCCGCGCTCGGTAATTTCCGCATACACCAGACGCCGGTCTTCCTTGCAGGTTTTGCGGGCCACAAACCCTTTCTTCTCCAGCTTGTCGACCGTATACGTAATGTTGCCGCTGCTCATCAGCACTTTGTTGCCGATCTGCTGGGTCGGCTGGCGCCCCTTGTGGTACAGCAGCTCCAGCACGCCGAATTCGGTGCGGGTCAACCCGTACTCGCGGATCGATTTGTCGCTGTGCGCATGTACCCATTGGCTTGCCCGGGACAATACGACCAACAGGTGCAGCGCCTCGTTTTGCACTCTATCCACGCCGGTTCACCTCCAAACATTTGTTCATGCAGATACATTTTCTTAATTGATACGCGATTTTCATAAGTTTTTAAGACTCTTAAATCTATTTGTCTTAATATTAAGATATTATCTCGGCGATGTCAAGCCTTTCTGTTTAAAAGAAGCTGAAGCATTACCGCGAAATGCAAAAGTGCAGTTGAAATGAGCCCGAATTCCGGTTATTTGAGCGGTGAGATGCAAAAGTGCAGTTGAAAATGGGACTTAGAGACAAGTTTGCTCAAAAGGGTGAGAATGGCCTGCACTTTTGCAATTCGCCGGTTAGTTTCGAGAGGTTTTGACAAAATTCGCATGCACTTTTGCGCTTGATCCAACTGTCCTGTCACGTTCTATCATGTTCTGTCACGTCCTGTCCCCTGCCCTGCTATCTCCAAAGGAGTCCAGCAGCAATACTCATCACTGCTTGCCGCCGGACGCCTTGGGATGCACATGCAGCAATACATTGGCGGCGAACAGAACGACGCCGAGCACAACCAACATTCCGCCGATCGCCGCCAGAGGCTCAAATTGCTCCGAGCCCAGCTCCAGAAAGGCGAGGCTGATCATCATGATCGGCAGGCCGAGCGAATAAGTCCAAAATTGGATTTTGCTAAGCAAGCTTTCTCCAGCCTCCGGAAACAGCACATAAATCAGCCCCGCCAGCGCAAACGAAGCCCACCCCAGCAAATTGACATGCGCATGCACGCTCTCCAGTTCATGCGCATGCCCCATCGACATATACATGCCCAACAGTACCCCGGCGACAAAATAAATGACGGAAATTCTAATATACGCGATCCCCACGGCCATGCCTCCCGCTTGGTCAATTTTTTGCTTGTTCAAAAATATGTCCCAATCGGCAGGAATATTCGTGAAGATGACCGTTACTTCCCGGCGAGGACGATGCCGTAATCTTTGGCCAAATAATCGTGAATCCGCTCAAAATCGGCCGGCGTCAGCTGATTCAATCGCTTATGCTTCTGTTTCCATTCATGCCCGAGAATGATGCCGATCGTTTCCCCGGCCAAACCGGTGGTCGGAATGACTCTGGCGCTGCCGTAGGCTTTAATCTTGGCCCCGATGTTTTTCCCGGCCACCAGCACGTTGTCGTAAGACTTCAATTCAAAAGAGCGCAGCGGGATCCCGTACCGGTCCGGTTTGCCGTAGCCGATCCCCTTGGCAATGGCACGGGTGCCCTGCAAATCGATCGGATATCCGCCGACGCTAACATTATCCCAAAACATCCGGCTCGACTGCAAATCCGGGTAATCCAGCACGTATTCCGTTTCATAGCGGTCGAAGTCGCGGATGTACAAATATTCCGGATACCCGTTTAACTCGGCTTTATCGAAACCGGGAATATGCTTGCGCAAATATTTGACGATATCAGGCGCTTCCGCTTTGGCCCGGCTGACGGCCGACGTTACCGATTTGGGATCCGCCGGGTTCACGTCGTAAATCAGCAGGCTGTTGATGATCACCTCGCCGTCTTTTTGATATGTCGCATTAAGTCCCCGGAGCACGAGATGCGAGTCGCGCGGCTTATATTTAAACGTCAGATTGCTGAACCCCGTGGCGAAATGCCAATCCACATAAGTGTTGGGACCGTATTTCTCCTGGACGTTCGAAAGCGGATAATCCTCCAACACGGCTTGATGCAGCTTGTTCCAATTGACGTTTTTGACCGGAATCATGTAGGTGGCCGCCATATAATCCGGCTTCTTGCCGCCATAGATGCTCTCCATGCCGGGAATCCGCTTATTTCCAAGCTTGCTGGTCAGGACGGCGAAATCGGTGTTTTCCACAAAATAACCGGCTTCAACCGTATACCTTTTTCCATCTCTCGCCCGGTACGTCAGCGATTTGAGCGATTTCCCCTTGCCTTGGGGGACGATGCCCACCCCTTCGATCGCGATGCCGCTGCGCAGCGGGATGCCCTGGATCAACCGGCCGTAAAACCGTTCAAAGGCAGGCAGCTTGCGGATCTTTCCGGCTTTGTATCCGTCATACAGCGGCTTCAGTTCACCCTGCACCAAGCTGCGCTTGCGGTTGTCGTTCGGCTCGTCCAGCACCAGCATCTGCCCCTGGATCAATTCGCCGCCCGGTTTGCCGCGCGGATCCAGAATGAGCACGCTTAATCCCGAATCATGGGCCGCCTTGGCCAGCAAAACCCCTTCGATTTCGCTGCCGATCAGGACGACGTCATAACGGCTGCAGCCCTGCCCGCATTTCGGAGTTTCGGTTTGTGCGGAAGCCGTGAAAGCCCCCGTCAAAGGGGCTGTCCCCTGCAGAATAATGACAGCGATCAACATGGCCATAACGATTCGTATGTACTTTGGCAATCTTATTTTCATCAATCGACAATTCTCCCCTCGCCTATATGCTGCTATTTTATCGCTTCGGAAAATAGATATCCAGACGACATCTCTTGAAAGCGCATCAAGCTGCGTAAAAAAGCCTCCAAATACCGCCGTTAAGCGGTTTTGGAGGCTTTTTTCGCGCAAACGGTTACAGAAAAAAGTGCTTGATCTTCATCCGCCGACCCCTAATAATAGGAAACTGGACTTAAGCGAATCCATTCGAAGACTTGTACTTCAGAAAGGTTGTACAGCATGAATACATCTCCGGCAATACATAAACAAGCCACCACCGCAAAAGAACCGTTTCCCGTCGCGCTCCTTTCCCTGACCGTCGGCTCGTTTGCCATCGGCATGACCGAATTTGTCATTATGGGGCTGCTGCCGAATGTGGCGAATGACCTCGATGTCAGCATCTCCACCGCCGGGCAGTTGATTACCGCTTACGCTATGGGCGTGGCGATCGGCGCACCGATTTTGACGCTGCTGACCCAGCGGATTCCGCAAAAAGGCCTGCTCTGCCTGCTGATGCTTCTCTTCATCCTAGGCAACGGCATTTCCGTCGTGGCGCCCAACTATGAGGTGCTTATGGCCGCTCGGATTCTGACCGCCTTAACGCACGGCACCTTCTTCGGCGTTGGCGCCGTTATCGCCGCCAGCCTCGTCCGGCCGGAGAAACGCGCCGGTGCGGTATCGATCATGATGGCCGGGCTGACCATCTCGAACATCGTCGGGGTTCCGCTCGGCACGTTTGTCGGCCAGCAGCTCGGCTGGCGCGCTTCCTTCGGCGCCATTGCCCTGATGGGCTTGATCGCCCTCGGCGGCATCCTCCGCTTCATTCCGCGCCTCCGCCAGGAGGAGCCGAGCGGCGTGGGCCGGCAGATCCGCGCGCTGCTCCGCCCCAAGCTGCTGCTGTTTCTGCTGATCGCGGCGCTGGGAAATACGAGCTTGTTCGCCGTTTTCACCTATATCGCACCTCTGCTTCAGGACATCACCGGCTTTGCCGAGCATAACGTGACCTGGATTCTCGTTATTTTCGGCTGCGGCGTCACGCTCGGCAACATGATCGGCGGCAAGCTCGCCGACTGGAAGCTGATGCTGTCCTTGCTTGGTCTGTTTTTGGCCGTAGCGGTCATTTTGGGCATTTTCACCTTCACCGTTCACAGCCCTGCTTTGGCCGTCATTACGATTTTCCTATGGGGCATGGCCTCGTTCGGCGTTATGCCGGGGATGCAGGTGCGGATCATGAACCTGGCCAAAGCGGCTCCGGCGCTGGCCTCCACCTCCAGCCACGCGGCCGGCAACTTCGGCAACGCGATGGGCGCCTTCATCGGCGGCCTGGTCATTACCCATATCGGCCTGACGTCGCTGCCTTGGGTCGGCTCGCTGATCGTGGTCCTCGCGCTGGTGATCGGCGCCGTCAGCTACGCGCAGGAGCGGAAGCAAGGAACGGAATGACCGCGGCCTGCGTCAGCGCCTAAATCAAGGCCCATACACCGCCAAATCCGCATATTCCGCGATCAGCGGGGCCATCTGGCGGAAGCCGATTTTGCCGCCGGCCAGCAGCGGACCGTAAGAAAGCCCGTCATCCAGCCACGAAAACATGATCATTTCATTGATCGCAAACGTGATGGACGGGCCTTTTTTGACGATCAGCATCCGGTAGCTATCGGCGGCGTCGGCAACACCGGGCAGCGGGTCGGCGCCCTGCGCGACCAGATGGAAGCCGTAGCTTTTGCGCAAATTGCAGGTATGAAAGCTGCGCTCCTCGGCCCACATGCGGCGAAAATAAGAAACATGAAAGGCATCCATCGCCCCATGGTGGTACTGGTCGTATTCGCCTGTGCGCGGCGGCAGCGCCGGATCGAACAAATCCCTTCCCTCCGACCCCCTAGCGCTAAAAAACAAAATCGCGAGCCCTGGCTCCCGGATCGGCCGGAACCGCCAGGACACCGCCATATCCGCGGGAAACTCCTCCGGGCACCAGTACACCAGGTTGGCTTTTTGCCCCTCCTCCGCACTCCGCTTGCTCTCCAGGCGCAGCCGTCCAAGGGGAAAAGTCGCGGCCCCGTCCCCTTCCATCCTAAATCCCGCCGTATCCTGCGAAGACTGCAGCGGATTGCTGTACAATAAACGCCAACCTTCGGGGATGAACGGGCCGCTCTCCATCATAGGAGGATCAACATTCGCCAAAACCGGCAACCTCCCTTCCGCCCAGCAGCTGAAGGGCCTCAATCCCCGCCAGCAGCACGATGCCGATTCCGTGAGTATCGTTCAACCGCCACGTTAATTCATCCTTGTAGTAGTATTTGTTAAAAGAATACCCGGACCCGCGGCATACACCGTAGACGTTGCCGTCCTTGTCGATGCAGCTCTCGGTCAACCCCCGCCAGCCCCGCAGGGCCGACTCCAGGTAGGCTTCCGTCTCCTCCAGCCAGCCGCGGCGGACGCCCCGGGCAAACGCGTAAATGAACATCGAGGTGCAGGACGCCTCCTCATACGAGTCCGGCTCGGTCAGCACTTGATGCCAGAGCCCGTTTTTACCTTGCAGCCGCAAATATCCTTGGCAAAGCTCCCGATAGAACGCCAGCAGTTCGGGGTGAAGCGCATGCCGCTCGGGCATGGCCGACAGCAGTTCCGCCAGCGAAAAAACGACCCAGCCGTTCCCTCTTCCCCAAGCCACCCCGTTCGGCCGGCCAAACTTCATATCGTAGACATGGTGCATAATTTGGAGTTCGGGCATAAACAGCCTTTCCTTGTAGCGCAAAAATTGTGCGGCCGCATCCTCCAGGCAGGCTTCTTCTCCCGTCAATTCGTAATACTTACTTAAAAATGGCGTGCTCATGTACAGATCGTCGCACCAAAGGGTGTCTTTCATAAAGTCGGTCGTCCCCCGGGCCCGGTACAGCGTCCCGTCCGACAGGCGATCCTGCACATGACTAATGTAACGGGCAATATGCGCCGCTGCCTCGGCGGCTCCCCGGATCGGACGCAGCTTGTTCGCCTCCAGCATCGCGGCGCCAAACGAACCGCAATCGTCCAGCGAATCGATCATCGCCAGCTGGTGGTTGATGCCGGGAGCACCGTAGCGGTCCCGGTCCCAAAGCGCGTACTCGTGCAGTTTACTGCACTGTTCGATATGCTCGGCCGCGTATTGGGTAAAATGCGGGAACTTCAGGACGCGCCCCGTTTTCAGCAGACCGTAAAGCGTCACCCCGAGCGGATAATTCCATCGGCCGTACAACGGGCTTTCCGTAAAAGGCCTAATCCAGCAATCCGGCCGGTCAATCCGCCAAAACGTTGCTTCTTCCCCGCGGCCCAGCAAGGTATCCATAACGGTCGCCGCGGCCGCCTGCGGGGCGTTTTCCCCGGAAAAAGGACCGGCATACAGCCAGGTTTCCGTCATCCCTTCCACCGGATAGGGCCTCAGCAGACGGACGCGATTCCGGCGTGCAAAAGCCGGCGTTGCCTTCGGGGCCCGCCGATACTCGGTAGCTTGGGCCGTGGCGATTGCGCCTGCGCCCTCCCCGGAGGCCTCCCCCGTATCGCCCTGCTCCAGTTCCCGCACCTCGTCTATCCCGAACCCCCAGTTGCCGCCTCCTTCGCAAACCGATTCCACCACCAGGTCATGTATACCGTAATCGACGCCGCGCAAAACGATCCCGAAGCGGCCCCGTTCCTCCATGCCGCGGAAAACCGGGCGGCCGTCGATATACACGGTTGCGGCGCCCTCATAATGGCCGGCGATCCGCACGTCCGCCGCCGGAAACTTTCGCGTCTCCAGCTTGCACCATGCAAACACTTTGTCGCCGGGCTTTGCTTCCGAACCAAACAGGCGGGCGAAGCAGCCCGCTTCCAGCTCCTGCGGCGACCATCGGTCCTGCGGATGCCACGCGCCATAGATACAGCCCTGGTTCATGCCAACAAGGTTCTGGCAGTTTTCGTGATTCTTGGCGTTCTCAGCGTTCCCAACGTTCTCAGCGTCCTCTCGCTTCCCGCTGCCGCGGCTACCGCCCCACCTTTCGCCTTCAACCGCTCCCGGCAGCCGATCCCAACGGTTCGCTTGCGGCCCGCTGTACACCCACCCTTCGCAACCGCGCCCCTCCGGCGTCGGATTCAAAAAATGCAAGGGCGCTCCTTTCACGCTGCCTGTACCGAACACGCCGCCGCAGCCGGTGCCGGCCGCCGTGAATTCCAGCACGATGTCGTTCCGCCCTTTCCCCGTCTTTGCGCGGAAGAAGGCTTTCCGGTCGGGAAACACGTCATCATTTAAATTTGATTGAAAGGCAAGCGCGCCGTTGACATAAACTTTGACCGGGCTGTAACAGCTGACGGAAAAGGGCGTCTCCCCTTCCTGCTCGCACCACAGCATGCCCCACACGTATACAAATTGTCCAGGCGTCAAATCGGGCCATCGCCGGGCCAAATCCATATCGTAACGGCAGTCCGCCAACCGCTTGAACCCGCGCCGCGAGTGCACACGGTACACCGGGAGCTGCGGCGGGTTCGCTCCAACAAACCTGCCGGCCACGGCGGACAGCACCGGCTCCACCCGGCCCGCCGCAACCCGCGCTATCGCATCATACTCATGAAAATAAGGCGGCACCAATGCCTCACCCCTTTCTCCAATCGACTTCTCCTCCCGGGTACAAGGTGGAATTGTAAAGCCGTTTCGGTTGCGGCAGCGGGCCAGGCGGCCGTGAGCCTTGAACAAGGCTTCCCCCCGAGGGGGAATCAAAGCTTTCAAAACCGGCGGCAAAAGCCCCGCTTAACTCCAGCGGTTCGCTCGCAAACAAAACGGCCAGTTCATCGTCATAAATGATCACCTGCTCCGTACCCCGCCCCAGCAAATCGCCATGCACCGCATACCCCTCATGGCCAAATTGGGCGACGATCCGCTGTTCCCCGTCATAAAGGGCCGGGAATACGCCTCCGCCGCGGCGGTACGCCAAAATATAGTCCGGTGCCCCCGGATGCCAGCCGCTTAACGTTTCGGCGATCGTCAGCCAGCCGCTGGTTTGCCGCTCCTCTTTCCATAATTCCCGGCCTTCGCCGTCCAGCATAAACAAGGCGTCCTTGCCTTTTAAGCCTTTGCCGTCGTCCTCCCGGACCATACGGTCCAAACCGGCAACCTGCAGGCCGGGCAGGTCGCTTCTGAACTTGCCAAGCGCGATGTGCTGCGACTCGATCGAGCCATCGTACCGCCACAGCTCTTTGCCGTCCCGGCTGTACATCACCGTCACGCTGCCGCCGATCACCAGCTCGGGAGCCCCGTCGCCGTTCACGTCCCCGACCCAGATGCAGTCCGCGTGATCCTCCAAATCCCGGCAGCTCCACAACACATGGCCTTGGTGATCCAGCAAATCGTACCCCGCCATCACCTCATCGTATCCATCCCCGTTCAAGTCGCAAGCCCAAGGGTAATGCCCCGTGTTCCCCTCATGCGTCCACAGCAGCTCAAAATCGTGGTTCAGCGCCCATATGCGCCGGTAACGGTCTTTCAAAATAATATCGGAAGCCCGCTCCCCGCCGCTTAAATTGGCGATAACGATACAGTCATGCGCTTCCGGGTCCGGCAAATCGCAAACCTTTTTTACCGAACCGTCCTCTCCGGCCAGCATATAAAATCGCCCATTTATCACGCTCAGCACTTCCAGCTTGCCGTCCCCATCCAAATCATAAATTTGAGCCGGATAATCCGAACCCTGACTGCCCGCCCCGGGATCGGGTTTGCCGTGCTGCCACAGCAGCCTCCCGTCCAGGTCAAACGCCGTCAAGCACTGCACCTGGTGGGGGATATACCGCACATCCTGGCGATTGTCGGGCTGGACGAGCAGCAGCTCCATCCGGCCGTCGCCGTTTAAATCGCCCAGCAGCATTTTACAGCGCGGACCGGCCGCCGAGATATCGATTTCGGCTAACCGGCAAGCCTCCGGACAGGCCGCTTTCCCCTCGCCCCGTTTTTCTCCCTCCACGCGTGTACACGACGCATTATCCACCGTCCCCGCTCTCCCTGTATCCATCGCTCTCTGCTTCACAGGTTCCAGTCCCATCGTCACTCTACCTCCGCTCCACGTTAAAAACCGCTCCTGCACAAATTTCCATCATACATCTCAATCACACATTTCCATACACACTTTCATACACACTTCCATCGCAAGCTTACACTGCAAACTTACACCCAAACTTAAACCGCAAACTTAAACCGCAAACTTACACCACAAATTCTCACCACAAATCCTCATCACAAATCCTCATCACAAATTCCGGCTTAAACCCAAAACCGCACTTGACAAAACAATTAGACAGAATCCATAACATCCAGGCTGTCTGAGAAACTCCAGCGAAAAATATAAGAATAAAAAGTGTCCCTATTTCAGCAATATCACCCATTTTGAGTGGACTAGAGGTAATTTATGTCGCTATTTTCCAGAGTCTCGAGGAAATGCCCGTGTCCCGGGACATTCATAGGAAAATAAGTACAAAAAATGCTGCTAATGAGGATGAACATGCTTGGCTGCGGATAATAAGTACATTAAGTGCCGCTATTTTGAACGGTTCAGCTGTGCTGCTGACGATTGGCTGTTCAAGCAGCCGGCAGTTGGCTATTCCAGCCAGACGACGGTTCGTTGTTCCAACAGCCGGTTGCCAGTTCCGATTTCCTGGTTGAGCCCAATTTCCCGCCACACACCCCGCCTCAAACTTTCAGCACAACTCCACCCCTCCACCACCAAGCACCTCAACAAACTTTCAGCGCAGCTCCACCAGGCCACCGCCAGGCACCTCGACGCTGCCACCATCGATGCTAAGCCAAACCGGGGACGCCCCAGGATTTTGCACAAACTCCCGCCCCGCGGCAAACCGCAGCCATTTGCAGGCCTTCATATAGTCGACGATTTCGATGTTGGTCGCGTACCAAACATCCTCCCGTCCGCCGGTCGTCTCGCAAAATCGCTCGATCAGTTCCCAGTTGTTGTCGTTATCGAACTCGTAGCTGTGCCCCCACACATACATCAAATACAAATATTGCGTTTTGTGCAGCCCGATGAAGGTTTGGGCATGCTCCAACAAGCGATCCTTATGGTGGCAGGTCGCCTCCCATTCCAGCCAATCCTCCGGCAATCCGAAGCCGCCGCGGGTCGTCTTCACCGTCCGCGCGTATTCGATCCCGAGATGCGGCAGCAGCTCCTTGATCTCCCGGCTGTAAGAGCCGTTCGGGTACGACATCCCCCGCACCGTCGTCCGAAACAGCCGCTCCAGGTTGCGGCGGTCCTCCATCACCTCATCGACGATCTGCATCATCGGGCAGCGGGCCATCGTCGGATGCCACACCGTGTGCGCGGAAACTTCATGCCCCCGGTACAGCGCCACCGCCTCCTCCGCCGTCAGGCGATCCTTATCCCCGAGCAGACCGGAATTGAGGTGAAACGTCCCGCGAATCCCATGGCGGTTGAAAATGCCGACCAGCCTCTCATCCGCCCTTCGCCCGTCATCGTAGCTCATCGTCAGCGCCTTGTGCTTCCCTCCCGGAAAGCAAAAATAAATGTTCGGCATCCTCATGCCTTCATCCGCCCCCTGGCTCATTGTTCGTTATGTTGCCGCGCTAGCAGACTCATCCGTGATTTGCTCCGGCAAAAACTGATCGATCAACTCCAAGCTAATGATCGCATTAAGCGACCACTGCGAAGCCTCGTTCGTATTCATCCAGTCCACTTCCAGCACTTCTTCCGCATGCAGCGCCGGAACCTCCGCCCGGCTCAGATCGACGCGCCCGAAGTCATTGTCCAGCAAAATCGACCAGCACAACGCCGCTGTCGCCGCGTCATTGTGGTAATACGCCCCGTAAGCGGCGATCGCGACGCTCAGCACCGGGTGCTCAAACCGCAGGCGGCCGCCGCCGACCGCCCCGCCGGTGCGGACCAGCTTTTCCTCGGACGGTAAATTGTAAAACAGGCCGAACTCCGCCAGCATTTCCTCCCACTCCGGGTCCTCCAGCATCCCCGCCAGCTCGAACCATACCTGCGGACCGCCCATGCAAATCGCCAAATGCCGTCCCCAATTGTCGTCGCCCATGCCGGTCAGCACGCCGGTCCGCGGGTCGTACCCGTAGGTTGGTCCGGAAATGAGCCGAAAGTTGGCCGCTTTCAGGCAGCCTATCCCCGTGAAGATCTTGTCGCGGTAGACTTCGTCCTCATAGCGCTCCCAGCGGGTCATCCAGTTCGAGCTGAAAGCCGCCCAATCCGGCCCGACGCGGATATGCGTGGGGTGTTCGTCCTTCGGAAAATACGCCCTCATCGGATCCAGCGTTACGGTAGAATAATCGGCATCTTTCACCTCATCCATCATGTCCCCGATCCGCTCATCCGCGGTCAAATAATAGTAATACCGGTGCAGCCCGGCCATCGCGATCCGCGCCTCCTTGCAGCCGCAGCCCCAGTGGACGACGTTGTGACGCGAACCGAGTCCGGCGTATTCGCCGAAATGGTACGCGTCCACCTCGCACGTATGCCGGGTCATCGCCTCCGCCATTCTGAACACGTCTTCCCGCCCCGTGCGGAGAAACGTAAGCCACAGCCACATGTTCGGAGCGAGTTCGGTATTTTGCCAGGCGCAGCCGCCGAGATCGTAATTCCACACATGCCGGACCGGGTCATAGCTATGCATAACATCGCCGTAATCCCAAAAGCCGTACCATTTCCGCTGCTCGATCTCCCGCCGGTAAAAAGCGATGATCCCGTCAAGACGGTCCTCGAGATAAGCTTTGGCCGGCGTGCTCCGGTCGGGCAGGCTCCATATGCCGAACGCGCCCGCCGCGTAAGTATACTCCGGCCCGCAAACAAGCCGGGAAGGCGCGCCGGCCTCGCGCGCCATGCGGGCGACCGCTTCAGGCTCCGGCGTCCCCCCGGTGCACCACACCGTCAGTTCGCTCGTGTTGGCGATGCCGTAGGGCGTGGCCCGCAGCTCCTCGGCGCCCTCATACGAAGACTCCACATGCGTTTTCGTATCGTAATGCCGCAGATCCATGGCCCCCGCATCCGGCGACCAGAACCAGACGGTGAACTTCGCCTCCTCTCCGGCCATGCCGGAGATCTCCATCGCGGAAGGATGCTTTTGCCAAAAGTCTTTAAGTCCAACGGCAAGTCCGCCACCCTCGCTCCCGGCATATCCCAAACCGCCGGCCCGCCGGCCGTCCGCCGCCTTCACCCAGCTGCAGCCTGCCCCGGTCCGCTTGGCGATGCGGTAGTGCTCGGAAGAGTCCTGCACCAGCTTAAAGGCGTCCCAGGTCGCCGAGTCGTCCAGCAGGCCGAGGAAATAAGCGTCCTGCTCCGGGTCAAACGCGATCGCCCGCCCTGCCGTCTGCTCCGCAAACAGCTCGCGGTAACGCCCCTTCGTGCGGCGCGTGTGCAGCGTTTTCGGCGACTCGCTGAACAGGCCGCGTCCGCCTGTGAAACGCACATGCCGGTTGTACAGCGGCCCGCGCATCGGCAGGGCAAAGGAAATGCCCAGCCCTTTGATGAAGTCCTGATGCGGGTTGCCATCATAATGGAACGTATAGACGAAGCGGATCGACTCCAGCCTGGCATAAAAATACAACCGCAGCGTGAACGGAAGCCACTCCCTGCTCCCGCCGGACGCCGCCGCATGCCGCCCCTCCAGCTTCACCACCGCGCGGACCGGACCGGCCTGCTCCACCTTGGCCCGGTGAATGCGGCCAGCGAACGGCTCTTCACGCCGGACGCGCCCCCCGCTTACGGCGCTTTCCGCTTCCCGGAGGCAGACGAGTGTTCCTCCGCTGCACAGCTCCGCCCCGCCCCGCATGATGCTGCCGATCACCTTTTGGCCCCGCGTGCCGATCAGGCATGTGATAGCTCCCGTATCTACGCGGATTGCACCCTCCAGCTCTTCGACAGACAGCGCGCTGCCTGCCGCTAAGGCAGGGCGCTGTCCATTCGGGTTCAGCCGCACGGCTGCACAGCCCGAAGGGGGGCCTCCCGCTGCCAGTGCCGCATCCCTCATGCTTCCGCCCTTTCCGAACACCGCCGCATGGGCGGTCCATTTCACGCTTCCGTCCGGCCAGAAGGCCGTGGGCCAGCTTTGCAGGGGTACAAGCTCTTCGTCCGGGATCACGTCCGGGATCATCTCCCCCCACGCCGCATGTGCCCGGACCAGCACAGCTCCCGGGGCAACGCCCGGCACCGGCAAGCCAACCATGCTACCCGCGGTGCCGCCCGTGGCGCAGCCTGCGTTGCCCAAACTGCCCGCACATCCTCCCCCCGCAGACTCGGCAAGCCTGGAGGGCTCGGTAGATTCGGTAGACCCAGCAGACACGCCAAACCCGCCGGACACGACAGACTCGTTGGGCTCGTTGGACTCGGCAAACACGGCTGGCCTGCCAGACCCGGCAGTCTCAGTAGATCGGCTGTGCCCGCCGTACCCGGTAGACCCAGCAGACACGCCAACCCAGCCCAGCCTAAGCCCCGGCACCTCCTCCCGGGCGAGCGCGCCTTTTTTCCAGGGGACGCCCCAGGTGGTGCCGACAGGCAGTTCCGGTTCGCCCCGCTCGCTTAGCCACCGCAAATGGACCGGCCCCGCTCCAGACAAAACTCCAGGCAAAGCTCCAGACACGGAAATCATCTCCTTTTCTGGTATGTGCCCTGATTGTAGGCACAAGCCGGTTTGCCGGCAATGAGACATTTTTGCCCGCGCTTCCCCCTGGCCCCGGCCCGCCGGAGTGAGCTGAATTGCACATTTTTATTCACTTTGGACTTTGTTGCGCCCTGGAATTCCGCCGCTTTATCACTAGCGTTGTATCCTAACGGTTGCCACAACCACTATTTGTCCCAAAAACGCTGCTTTCAACTTCTAACGGTTGCCATGGCGCTTATTTAGCTAAAACCCGGCTATCTGGACTCAGATTAGAGCAGATAACCGCGCTCACAACCGTTAAAATTTAGAAAGGGGCTTTTTCGGCAAAATAGCGATTAATACAACCGTTAGATTTTGGCGTGATCTCAAATGGAATAGCGGGCAAGGTGTACCTGAGATTTCGTGTAGGCGTTTATGCAACGCCAGTGTAGAAAGCGCCTTTTTTCGCATAAAAGCCGCTGCTACAAACCGTTAGATTCTCGGCGGGCGACAATATCGCTTCGAAAACCTGAGCAATTGCGGAAATCCGAAAAGTATCAGGGCTACAACTTGTCTTAAGCAAAAGTTTATGCAACGCTAGTGCCGTTTTACTGGCTAAGCTCGCGGTACCGGGTCGGCGTCATCCCTTCCAGCTTCTTGAAAATCCGGTTGAAATAGCTGTGCTGGTACCCAACCTGTTGGGCCACATCGCAAATCCTTAGGCCCGTGTCTCGCAGCAGCTCCTTAGCTTTCTCCATCCGCAGCTCGGTCAAATAATCGATGAAATTGTGACCCGTCACCTGCTTAAACGATTTGCTCAGAAAAAACGGGTTCGTGCCGACGTGATCGGCGCAGCTATCGAGCGAAATGTCCTTCATGTAGTTTTGCTGCAAATAAATCATCGCCTGCTCGATCAGCAGCTTAACCCCCGCGTTTGCACGGAGGGACAACTCTTTGAGATAGGGGGCGAGCACTTTTTCCCGGAACCAGGTCAGGATCAGCTCCGGCTCGCGGATTTGCGAAAGCGCTTCGTACAGATTGACGCCTTTAAACAGGCGGTTCGGATGAATGCCGGACTGCATGATGGCGTGCTGGATATGGCCGAGCAGCTGCAGCATCCCCTGCTGCACGTCGATCGTCTTGGCGCCTCTTGCGCTCAAGGCGGCGAGGAATTCGCCCAGCAGCCGGTACGCGTCTTCCTCCTGGCCGGTGCGCATCGCCTGAATCAGCTCCCGCTCGAGCGTAAACGAATAGGCCGGCTCTCCCTCCTCGGCCCCTTCGCGGTCCAGCTTCTCCATCTCGATGATCTGATTCTCGCCGTCAAATGGCCGGTAGCTGGCGGCCTGCCGTACCCCCTCAAACGCGAACGGAATGTCCGTAACCTGGGTCACGGCCCGGCTGACCGCCACTGTGACGCGCATCTTCAAGAACAGGTTCACCGTCCGGATCAACTCTTCGCTATAAGCTTGAACTTCTGGCATGTAGGACGTTTCGTTCGGTACCAGCAGCACAATCCCGGTCGATAAATTGTGAAAATGAATCGTATCGCACTGGCTGAAGCGCTGCGCGGCGAGCTCGCTGATTATGTTCGCCGCCGCGTAGGATACGAGCCCTTCATCGCCGTTTTTGAATTTCCCGCCCAAGCTCGTGATGCCCGTCAGCTGGACATACAGCAAAACAAAGCGGCGGTTCTCCACCTCCCATTTAAAACGCTCCATCCGGCCGCGCAGCTCCTGCTCGGAATAGGCGTATAAATGACCGTGCAGCAGCTGGTGAAGAAAGCTCTCCTTCACATGGGGAAGCTGCTCCGCCAGCTTCCGCTGCAGGTCGTGGCTCTCCCAGTGCAAGTTCAGCCACTGCCGCTCGATCAGCGCAAACTCGTCGTCCTCCCGGCCCTCCACCGCCGCATGCTCCGGCAGCAGCGTCTTGAACAGCCGCCGGATCGGCGAGTACATCCGCCTGGACGCCAGCCAGGACAGCAGCGCGGCCAACACCAAGGCGCTGAAGCTCACGATAAAAATCAGCTTGGATACAAACATCACCGGCGCCGTGATGCTGGAAATCGGCGAAGCGGAGACATACACCCATTCATTGGCGATCCGGGAAAACGCGCCGTACGTGACGGCATAGGTTTTCCCCTCCCACTCGAAGACAAAAGAAGCTTTATCGGCGCTTCCCCGCTCGCGGATTTCGGCCCGCAGCCGCTTCACGAACGGCGAATCCGGCGCGCTTCCGCCGGCCGAAGCGAACAGCCCGCCGGTCGTTTGGGCCAAAAACGTCTCCCCCACGTTATAAGGCGTCATCGTTTTCAGCATATCCGCCACTTTCCCGGTGTCCATCCGAATCAGCAGCGCCCCGAACGGCTCCTGGCTGCCGCCGGGGATGTGGTGCACCAGCGTCAGCTCCTTTTCGCCGGGGCGGCTCGGGTCAAAGGCCCACTCCGTCCAATAGGTGCTCTGCCGCGTCCCGACCAGCTTGTCGTACAAGCCGGTCACCGCCGCGGACTTGATCTCCCCGTATTCGGGGTCAAACAGGATTGGCTCGTTCCCTCCTAAATACAACTCCACCTGCTTGATCATCGTATTGGAGCCCTGCATGACGACCAGCGTTTTCGTAATGTCCCGCGCCCGCTCGAAATCGATGGTGAAGTCTAGTCCGTTCAGACTATAATCGAATTTCGGATCAAACGCCCAATGGGACAACATCAGCTCCAAATTGGCCAGCTGCTCGTCGATGTTGCGGGCCCGCTGCTCGATTTGCCGGTGATGCATCTGCAGCAGCTCGTTTTCCAGCCGCCCGCCGATCATGCCGTAGACGAGCGCCCCGGTGATGATTCCCGGAATGGCCGAGACCACCAGCATCAGGATCAGGTTTTTGCGGTAATACCGCCCTTTCCCCATTTTCATTTCCTCACCAACCGAAATAAGATATACCCAAAATGTAAACGCATACACGATAAAATGCAATGTGTGTTACATGTTTTGGGAATATAAGTGCGGGAAGCTGCCCGCAAAGGCTCGTCACGAACCTTCAGGGCAGCCGCTATCCACGCCTCCATCCGATGATCTTTTTGCGGTGAGCTTGATGCGCTTACGGGTTCTCCTTGCTGTAAAGCTCGTTCATTTCCTTGACAAGATCGGCTCCGCCGGACTTTTTCCACAGCTCGAAGGCCGACTTCAACCCAGCCTCGTCGATCTGGCCGACGATAAACTTGATGCGGGCATCGTTGATGATGTTGTCGAGCTGCTGGCCCTTTTGCGAATATACCGTGGAAATGAACGGCTCCGCCGGGTTGGAAACAATGTACTGCTCGTTCGCCTTTTGCACCTCCGCCTGCTTCACGCGCAGCGGCGTCTGCTTCACCTGTTTGGAACGATCCTCGGGAATAAACGCGAGCATCTGGTTCAAACCTTCAACTTCCGATTCCAGCTTCGCCGTATCCTTGATCGGTTCGACGTAATCATTCACCAGGTTGTAGTGGGCGCCTTCCAGACCGAAGTTAAGCATCGTCTGCATCTCCGGTTCGTTCAGTTGATCCAGAAAAGCGAGCACCCGCTTCAGTTCCGCTTCGGTTTTAACCGACGATTTCGGGATCGCCAAAATGCCGGAATACCCGGAGGTCGGTAAAGTACGGAGCTGGCCGTCCGTGCCCGTGACGCCGCCCGTCACGTCGATATAATGCTTCTCCGGCCCGTCTTTGCCCTCCTTGGCCAGCGCGGCGTGGATTTTGTCGTCAATCCGCGCGCCGACGTCCACAACGTCGACGATGACGCCCGCTTTATTGTTGACCACCGGGTCGACCCATTTGGCGCTGTCCATGACGGCAAAGTCGGAGTTGATCAGCTTTTCGTCGTACAGCTTTTTCATAAATTTCAGCGCTTCCAGATATTCGGGGTATTCGTGCTCGGGGACGAGCTGGCCGTCCTTTACCCCCCACTTGTTCGGCGCGCCGAACCACAATTTTATGGTGTCGAAGCCGCTGGCCCACTGCCCCGTCCATTTGACCAGAACCATGCCGTACGTGTCGTCTTTTCCATTCCCGTCCGGGTCTTGCTCTTTGAAGGCCTTCAGCATATTGTAAAAATCGTCAATCGTTTGCGGTGTCTGCAGCCCGACCTTATCGAGCCAATCCTTGCGGAACGCGATTCCGTTGCGCCCAAGCACCCGTCCGCGGTAAAGCCCATAGTTTTTGCCTTCGATAGACGAGTTTTTCATGATGACCGGGTTCGCCCCGCTCAGGTTTTTAAAGTCCTTGAGATAAGGCCCCAACTCCCAAAACCCTCCGGACTTGGCCGCGCCCACAAAGCTTGGTCCCTTGACGTCCCCGACGTAAATGATGGTCGGCAGCTTGCCGGAAGCGAGGGTGATGTTGAACTTGTCGGCGTAGGAAGCGTTCGGCACCCACTCGAAATGGATCTGCGTGTTGGTCCGCTTTTCGATCTCTTCGACGACCGGGCCGTCGTCCTTCGGATAGTTTGTTTTGAAAACCGGCAGCATGATCGACAATTTCAGGGGCCCTTCCGACGAGGCGTTCCCTCCCCCGCCTGAGGTGGCGGCCGGGGACGCTTCCGGTCCCCCGCCTCCGCCGTTCCCCCCGCCGCATCCGGCGGCCGCGAACATCAGCGCTGCCAGCGGCAGGGCGGCCCAGCGCTTCCAACTCGATTTTACAGTCATATACGTTTTGACCTCCTTTTAATGGTATGAGCCTGGTTCGGCATATATTGCAAAATCATCGGACCTTTCAAGAAAAGTCCATGAATTTACACAAAGGATTTTCAATGATGCGGAATGTTGATGCGATGGCGGCAGCCGGTCAGCCTTTGATCGAACCGAGCAGCACCCCTTTGGCGAAGTGTTTTTGCAGGAAAGGGTACACGCACAGGATCGGAATCGTGCCGACGACGATCACGGCCATCTTGATCGATTGCTCCGGCGGCTGCACGAAGGTCGGGTCCATGGAGTTGATGTCCCCCGCCGCTTGGGACAGCATGACGATCTGGCGCAGCATCACCTGCAGCGGCCATTTCGCGGGATCATTGATGTACAGCAGCGCCGAGAAAAAGTTGTTCCAGTGGCCGACGGCGTAAAACAACGTAAAAGTAGCCAGCACCGGCTTGGATAAGGGGAGCACGATGCGCCACAGCAAGCCCAGTTCGTTGCAGCCATCGATTTTGGCGGCGTCCTCCAGCTCCGGGGGGAGCTCCTGGAAAAAATTTTTGACGATAATCAGGTTAAAAGCGCTGATCGCTCCGGGCAGGATAAGGGAGTTCAGCGTGTCCAGCAGCTGGAGATCGCGGATGACCAGGTACGTGGGAATCATGCCGCCGCCGAACAGCATCGTGAAAATGACGAGGTTTAAAATCAAATTCCGGCCCATCAGGTTGCGCCGGGCCATCGGATAAGCCATCGTCACCGTGAAGAACAGATTGACGATCGTGCCGACCAAGGTGACATAGATGGACACCCCGATGCTGCGGACGATCGTGTCCGTCGAAAAAATAAACTTGTACGCGTCCAAGGAAAACGTCCGCGGGATAAGAAACACGGCGCGTTTCGTAATTTCCGCATCGGTGGCGAAGGAGCCGGAGATGACGAAGATGAACGGCAGGATCGCCAGCAGCCCGAAGAGGCTGAGAAAGACGTAGTTGAACGCGTCAAATACCTTTTCGCCCGTGCTTTTGTATTGTTTGGCCATAAGCGTCCCTCCTTTTTAATAAAGTCCCGATTCTCCGGATTTTTTGGCCAGCCAGTTCGTGCCGAGCACGAGGGTGACGCCGATGACCGACTTAAACAAGCCGACGGCCGTACTGTAGCTGAACGCCCCCTGGGTGATCCCCAGCGTGTACACATACGTGTCGAACACTTCGGCCACCTCGCGGTTCAGCGCGTTCATCATGAGGTAAATTTGTTCGAAGCCGTTATCGAGAATCGTCCCCATGCGCAGGATCAGCAGGATGACGATCGTGCTGCGGATCGACGGCAGCGTAATATGCCATAGCTGCCGCCAGCGGCTCGCCCCGTCGACGATGGCTGCCTCGTACTGCTCCACGTCCACCCCGGCCAGCGCCGCGAGGAAGATGATCGTCCCCCAGCCGCACTCCTTCCAAATCGTCTGCAAAATGATCAGGGGCCGGAACCAGTCCGGGCTGGACAGGAAATCGATCTTTTCTCCTGTAAACGTATACAAAAATTCGTTTACCATGCCGCCCTCAGTCGTCAAAAACACGTAAGTCAAACTGGCCACAATGACCATCGAAATAAAATGCGGAACGTAAATCATCGTCTGAATCGTCCGTTTGAAGAAGGACCGGCGGATTTCATTCAGGAGCAAGGCCAAAATGATCGGTGCCGGGAAGAAAAAGATCAGGTTGTAAAGCGACAGCACCAGCGTGTTGCGCAGCAGCATAAAAAAGTCGGGGTTCTGGAAAAAAACTCTGAAGTGCTCGAAGCCGACCCATTCGCTTTTCCAGAATCCGAGGAACGGCTGATAGTTTTTGAAAGCCAGCAGCACGCCCCACATCGGCACATATTTGAAAATGATAAAATACAGGACCCCGGGCGTCAGCAGCAGATACAGCCACTTGTCGCGCCTGAGGCGTCTCCATCTCGTTTCCCGTTTGCTTTTTATAGGCGGTTGATTCATTCGGATGCTTGCCGCAGCCGTTTGCTTCACCCCGTTCACCTCCCAAAACGTTCTGCCGAATCGTCAAGCCGGCTTCGCCGCCATTTGGCTGCGGGCTGCGCCGCCGGTTTGCGACCGATGTAGTCTCATTATGAAGCGGCCCTTCCTTTCCGGCAATTGGACTTTCTTGAAATCGCCCGCCGCCTCGAGGAGGTCCCGTTTTTTCAAAAAAGTGCGAACCCCGCAAAAGATTGCTATTGCGCCGCCCCCGGCAACTGGCGCAGACTGACGGGGAGAGAAGCGGGCGGCTGACAGGGGGCTGAGCGCGACACGATGAAGGCACGGCGTGGTATACGCGCTGAGCCGGTTTACGTGTTGATTCAGGCGGCTGAACGCACTACGGCGCGATATGCGGGTGGAAGGCGCTAAACCGGATTGCTAAACGCGGTGCGGCGCTGGGCAAGGAAGAGTATTACCGTCCAAGAGTATTGCCGCCCGGTTCACGGTTATCGCCAGGTCCGCCCGACGTTCCCGCCGCCCAAGCGATTTTTTTCTAAAAAGGAGTGGATTGGATGATCAACGGCAAACTTTATCACGGCGCTGCCCTGTATCCCGAGCTGTGGAGCCGGGACGTGCTGATGCGGGATATCGCGGCCATGAAGGAGGCGGGCATCAATGTCGTGCGGATGGGCGAATTCGCCTGGTCCGTACTGGAGCCGGAGGAAGGCCGAATCGATATCGGCTTTTTTGTGGAGGTGATCGGACTGCTTTATGATAACGGCATCGAAACGGTGATGTGCACGCCGACTCCGGCGCCGCCGATCTGGATGAGCCACGGCCATCCGGAGCGGATGCACGTGAACGAACGAGGGGGCGTCATGAACCATGGCGCTAGGCAGCACGTCTGCACGAACAACGCCTATTTCCGCGAGCGGGCCGCGATCATTACCGAACGGATCGCCCAGGCCGTCGGCCGGCTGCCCGGATTGGTCGCCTGGCAGCTCGACAACGAGTTCAAAGCGCATGTCGCCGACTGTCTGTGCTCGTCCTGCAAGAAGCTGTGGCAGCGCTGGCTGGAGCGGCGCTACGGCACGATCGAAGCGCTGAACGCAGCGTGGGGAACCAACGTCTGGAGCCAGACGTACCGGCGTTTTGAGGAGGTGCCGCAGCCCGGCCCAACGCCGTTTCTGCACAACTCGTCGCTGCGCACGATGTACCGTCTGTTCACCATGGAACAAATCGCCGAATTTGCCGACGAGCAGGCGGCCATTATCCGCCGTTACTCCGCTGCGCCGATCACCCATAACAGCAACATTCCGTTTCATCTGGACAACGAAAGACTGTTCCGGAATCTCGACTTCGCCTCCTTTGATTCGTACGCCTCCCGGGAGAACGCCCACGCCTATTTGTTCAACTGCGATCTGTGGCGCAACTTGAAGCCGGGAAAGGCCTTTTGGGTGATGGAGACGAGCCCGTCGTTCGCCGCGTCGCTTGAAAGCTACGCCTCCCCGCACCCGATCGGGTACGTCAAGGCCGAAGCGGCGGCCGCCTACGCCCTGGGCGCGGGCGGGTTCTGCTACTGGCTGTGGCGGCAGCAGCGCACGGGCAGCGAGCAGCCGCACGGCTCCGTCGTCAGCGCCTGGGGCGAGCCGACGATCGGCTACCGCAGCGTGCTGGAAGCCGAGGCAGCGCGGCGGGAGCTGGAGCCGGTGTTGCTGGCGAGCCGGCCGGCGCGCGCCGAGGTCGCGATCACGTACTCCGACCGGGCCAAAGCTTTCCTGCAGACGGAGCCGCACCGGAAGCTGAATTACCGCGGGTTGATGAACGATTTTTACAAGCGTTTTTTAGCGCTGGGCTTTTATCGCGACGTCGTTCCCGAAGGCGGCGAGCTGACGGGGTATAAACTGCTGTTCACCCCTTTCCTGCCGTACGTGTCTTCGGAATTTTTACAGCGGGCGCTTAAATGGGTTGCCGAGGGCGGGATCTGGGTGGCCGGGCCGCTGACCGGCGGACGGACAGCGGAGCATACGATTCCGGTGGAGGCCGGTTTGGGCGAGCTGGAGGGTTGGGCCGGCGTCAAAACGGTGTACACGTATCCGATGGACGGGACCGGTTCGGTTGGGGAAGCTTTCGGCGTCACCGCCCCGCTCTCCCTGTGGAGCGCCGTCTTTGCGCCGGCCGGCCGGGAAACCGCCGTCGTCGGCACCATCGCCGCGGGCCTGACTCCCGGTATGGCCTTTGCGACCGAACGCCGCCATGGGCGCGGCAAAATCGTCATGCTCGGCTCCCTGCCGTACGGCGAAGCGGGCGACCTGCTGCTGCAAAAGCTGATCGGACATTATGCCGGCGAAGCGGGAGTTGCCCTGCAGAGCGACGTCACCCCCGGCACGCTTGTTGTCCCCAGAACCGGAGACGACGGCCACGATCTTTGGGTTATTATTAATATGGACGGCTTGGGAGGAACCGTCACCCTCCCCCGCGAAGGCCTGGATGCCGTCACCGGGCGCAAGACCGCCGCCGGGGCGTTCGCCGTTGCCGCGTATGAATGCCGGGCAATCCGTATGGAAAAGTGAAACCGCAACCGTCCAGAGAGCGTATTAACCTCCGTAACCGCTGCATTCAAATCCTGCAGACGAAAAAATGTTGAAGGAAGGTTGATATCATGTCCTTTTTTAAGAAAATGTTGGCCAGCGTGGGAATCGGGGCGGCGCGGATCAATACGGAGCTGGATACGTTGGAGGTCGCCGTCGGCGGGGAAATCGGCGGAACCGTCTATTTGGAGGGAGGACAGGCCGACCAGTCCATCGACAACATTTATCTGAAGCTAAAAACCCATTACATACGCGAGCAAGGCGACAGCAAGCTCAGGGAAACCGCCACGATCGCCAAATACCTGGTTACCCAAGGCTTCGAGCTGAAGGCCGGCGAGAGGAAGCAAATTCCGTTCCGCTTCAGGCTGCCGGACCGGATGCCGGTGACGCTGCGGAACGTACCGATCTGGATCGAAACCGGGCTCGATATCGACATGGGGGTCGATCCGAAGGACGAAGACCTGATCCACGTCGTACCGGACCGGAAAATGCGAACCGTGCTGGACGCGGCGGAGCTGCTCGGGTTCCGCCTGCGCGAAGTGACGAACGATTACGCTCCAAGGCTTGGCGGGGCCCTGCCGTTCGTGCAGGAATTCGAATACGCGCCCGGAGGCAGATTCTACGGATACCTGGACGAGTTGGAAATCCTGTTTTTCCCGAAAGGCGATACGCTCGAGCTGATACTGCAGGTCGATCGCCGCGCCCGCGGCTTAAGCGGCTTGTTCGCCGAAGCGCTGGAGCTGGATGAGCGGTTTGTGCGGGTCCGGTTGTCCAGAGACGACCTCCTTCGCGGTCCGCAATCGGTAGCCGCCCAGTTGGAAGCGGTCATTGCCAGGCATATTTAAGGCATTTATCGCCCCAGGGGTCCGGGCCGCCGCAAGGGATGATATAAAGGAAAAAAGCGCCGTTATTTCGGCGTTATCCCCATCCCCCGTTCTGAGGAGCCTGGACCGCGTTTGGCGGCAGTTGCAGAGCTGATTTTTGTTACGGCATCAGGCGGCGGTTGCTCCCGAATTCCACGAAATGCAAAAGTGCATGCGGTTTTCGCCGAAATGGACCGAATATGACCCGTCAAATGCAAAAGTGCAGGCCAGTATCGCCATGTTGAGCAAATTTGTTTCTACGCGCCATTTTCAACTGCACTTTTGCATCTCATCGCTCTAATAGCCGGAATTCGGCTCATTTCAAATGCACTTTTGCAATTGGCCCGGTTAAGCGGCCGTTCCCTCGGCAAGTTGCGCTGCCTTCAACGACTCAAAAAAGGACTTGGAGCTCAGCTCCAAGTCCTTCCTTATTGGTCCGGCGCCACGCCGTCCGCCTCTTCAGCTCGGCAGCTTCAGCTGCTTGCTGCGCAACTGGCCGCATGCCGCGTCGATGTCGGTGCCGTGCTCCAGCCGGATGCTGCAGCTGACGCCTTGTTTTTTCAGCACATCGTAAAAAGCCAGCACCGATTCCTGCGCGCTTCTTTGATACTGGGCGTGTTCGTCCACCGGATTGTACGGAATCAGATTGACGTTGACGAGCCGATCGCCCATTAGTTCCGCCAGCTCCAAAGCGTGCTCTTTGCCGTCGTTCACGTCCTTCAGCAAAATGTACTCGATCGTGATCCGCCGATTCGTTTTCTCCAGGTAGTAGTCGATCGCCGCCAGCAGCTTCTCGATCGGAATCGCCCGGTTGATCTTCATGATCCGGGTGCGCAGCTCGTTGTTCGGCGCGTGCAGGGATACTGCCAGATTAACCTGCAGGTCGGAGTCGGCGAATTCGGTGATTTTGTCCGCCAGCCCGCTCGTCGATACGGTGATATGCCGCGGCCCGATGGCCAGCCCTTTCGGATCCTGGATGACGCGCAGAAAATCGGCCATATTGTCGTAGTTGTCGAACGGCTCGCCGATCCCCATGACCACGATATGGGTGACCTTCTCCCCCCGGCCCTTGCGGTCCAGGTGAAGCTGCACCTTCATGACCTGCTCCACGATCTCCCCGCCCGTCAGGTCGCGGCTTTTCTTGAGCAGTCCGCTGGCGCAGAAGCTGCAGCCGATATTGCAGCCGACCTGGGTCGTCACGCATACCGACAGGCCGAATTTATGGCGCATCAGCACCGTTTCGATCAGATTGCCGTCCTGCAATTGGAACAAAAACTTGATCGTGCCGTCGACGGATTCCTGCCGGGTATGTTCTTTCAGCGTTTCGACCGCAAAATGCTCGGCAAGCACCGCCCGGCACTCGGCGTTTACATCGTCCATCGCCTGAAAATCGGTGACCCGCTGCCGGTACAGCCAATCCCAAACCCGTTCGGCCCGCCCCTTTTTATGTCCATGATCCAGCAGCCAGGCGGCGAGCCGGTCCTTGGTCAAACCATATATCGAATATCGTTGATTCATCGTAATATCCTCGATCCTCTTTCGCTATATTTTAAAATTTTAGAAGTTGACCTTCACCTATTTTAACACATGTTCGAGGATATTCCGCCCTATGGTTGATTTTGACTGCCAAGACCGTCCCGCCGCCGCAGAAACCGGCCGATCCGCTCGACCGCCTCGGCAAGCCGGCCGGAAGGCTGCACAAGCGCGATCCGCACGTACCCTTCCCCTTGACGGCCAAACGCATCGCCCGGCACCACCGCCACGCCCGCCTGCTCGATCAGCGCGAACGCCAGCTCGCGCGAAGTCCAGCCTGCCGGGATTGGGGCCCACACAAACATCGTGGCCGGGGACTTCGCCACCTGCCAGCCTACCTTCGTCAGCCCGGAAATCAGCGTATCCCTGCGCGCTTCATACTCTTTCACCTGGGCCTCAAGCAAACGATCGTCCGCCATCAGCGCGGCCGCGGCGGCCTGTTGAACCGGAAGAAAAACGCCGTAATCGATGTTCGATTTCAGCGTGCCGAGCGCCCGCAAAACTCCAGGGTGACCGACGGCATAGCCGATCCGGCAGCCGGCCATATTAAACGTTTTGGACAGCGAGTTGAACTCGATGCCCACTTCCCTGGCGCCGGGAACCGCCATAAAGCTTAGCCGGGGGCGCCCGTCGAAAATCAGTTCGGAATACGCGAAATCATGGACGATCAAAATGTTATGCCGCTTCGCAAACCGGATTGCTTCCTCGAAAAAAGAAACGTCCGCCATGGCCGGCACCGGGTTGCCGGGATAGCTGAGAATCATCATTTTCGTCCGCGCCACAATTTCACCCGGAACCTGATCCAACCGCGGCAGATACCCGTTTTCCTCGCGAAGCGGCAGCGGATACACCTGGCCCCCGGCCAGAACCACCCCCGCCTCGTAAATCGGATAACCCGGGTCCGGAATCAATACGTAATCCCCGGGATTGACGACCGCCAAAGCCAAATGGGCAAGCCCGTCCTGCGAACCCATCGTTTGGAGCACCTCTTGCTCCGGATCGAGCTCCACTCCGTACCGTCTGCGGTAAAAATGACTCACTGCTTCATGAAACTCCCGGGTCCCCCCCAGGGCATATCCGTAGTTTTCCGCATGCTGCGCCGAGGCCGCAAGTTTCTCCGCGACCAGCGGCGGCGGCGGAAGATCGGGGCTGCCCACGCTCAGGTCGATAACTTCGATGCCCTGACGGGAAGCGGACCGTTTACGCCGGGCCAATTCCGTAAATATGCCGGTGGCCATTTGCTGCACTTTATCCGATGGGGTAAATTCCATAGCCAAGCTCCTTCAGATTTTTAAACCATTATACCAATTACTCCGGCGAATTCGATACCGCCGATTCCTCTGGAGATCCTTGTTCCTTCACACCCTCCAGCCGGAGGGAGACCCGCTGATAGATGTAGGAAATGGCCAGCAGCACGACGCCAAACCCGAAAAAGGCGAGAATTTTGCTGCCCGTCGTCAGCAGCGACAGGTCGTACAGCAGCATTTTTCCGGTGGACAGCAGCGTCAGCCCCAGGCCGATCCGCCGGATGTACACGTATCTGTAGCGGAAGCCGTAAACGATGTAACCGATCGCCAGCAGCAGGTACACCAGACTGAACCATAAACCGGCGTCTCCGAGCCGGAACTGCACGCTCAGAAAGGCGGTAATGACGGCAAACAGGTACGCCCCCATGATGACCGGGTACCATTCCGCGCTGCGGAAATCGCGGCGGATCGCCGAAAACAGCATGTCTTTGCCGCTAAAGAAAACGATAATATTAAAGGCGATCAGCACGATCAGCGCAATATACTCGGCCGCTCCGTTCCGGGCCGCGTCTTCCTGCAGCGCAGGCAGCGCCACCGTGACAATGAAACAAATGAAATAGCTGATCGAATACAAGACCAGCGTATAAATTTTGACGAACCGGTCGTAAAGCAGCCTGAACTTGGTTAACGCATAGGCCAGCACCATCGTCACCGCCGCGATGAGCAGCCATTTGTACAAAGCTTCATGGCTCATCGACGCCGGAACGAGCCGATCGTAGACGAAGCCCGCTTCATAAACCAAATACAGCCACAAATTGCACAGCGTGACGTATTTTACCCAGGAGATGAACGTGTGCTCCCAGGCAAGATAACGGCCGTTTTCCTCCGGGTTTCGGAAACGCAGCGCGTAATACAGCATCAGCAACAGCGGCCCCAAAGAGATGGAGCTGTACTGCAGATTGAAATCGCCCGGGCGAACGACACCCACCAAATAGCGGATAAAATCCACCCAGAAGAACGCGCCCGCACAGAGCAGCACAATGCCCCATCCGCCGCGTTCCAGCGGCTTCAAACGGCTGCGGCCGGCGAAGACGGCGAGGGCCATTCCCTCGATGAGCCAGCCCATGGAGACCCAGCGGACATCGAGCTGGAACGGGATCATCAGAACCGCGAACGTCAGCGCCGTGGCGTAAAACAGGACGCGGATCGCCCGTTCCTGCGGCAGTTTCTTATGCGCAAACCGTCCCAACGCCGTGTAGACCAGGCAGAACAGCAGAGCCAGCAGCCCCCTGAATCCGGTCAGTTCCGCTTTGGCGATCAGACCGTACAAAGTCCCGCAGCTGACGACGGTATTCAGCGCAAGCAAAGAGAAGTCCCACCAGGTTAGCTTCGACTTGTGCCTAAACGGTATCCAAAGGGTGATGCCCAAATACATCAAAAAGATGCAAACGGCGTACAGCATGGCGATCCACGCCTGCTCCGCCAGCGCCGCCAGAGCGATCATGGACGGCGTATGAAGCAAAAAGCTGATATAGGTGACGGCAGGCCACCGTTTCCGGAACGAAACGAGCAGAATCAAGCCGTTGAGCAGCAGCAAATACCCCATGCCCGCATAAACGGCGGCGCCCTCAAGTCCAAATGCGCTTATGTATGATAGCAAGGGCAGATAACCGCCGATCAGTCCCAGGGAACAAATCGTCCGCGACCTGTACCTGAGCGACAAGAACACGGCCGCCGCCGTGATCAGGACGCATACGGCAAACCCGGCATACATGCCGATGATGTGCAGGAGAAAATAGCTGTAAAAAACCGAGCCGTACAATACCGAAATCCCGCCGCCGAGCAATCCTAAGGCGAAAATCTTTTTCCCTTTGCGGAACAGCCATTCCCCGCCCGCGATCATCAGCGCCCCGAGCAGGAAGAAAACCAGCCCCTTCATATACCCGCTGAACCAGGCCGTATAGGAATATTTGAACGCCGCGCCTACCCCCAGAACGATCAGCAAAATGCCGATCTTGTTGATCCAGTTCAAGCCGATCTTCATTTCGATCTGGTTTTGTTTCTTGCGGCGCTGTACCGTTTCCTCATCGACGCCTTCCGCGGCAAGCTTCTCGTACCCGGCCCAGGTCTCCTGGCGAATGCGGTTCTCCTCTACCAGCAGCCGCTTCCGGTGCTCGGCCATGCGCTGTTCCAATTCCTCGTGAAATTGCTTCAAGCGGGCCTTGATTCCTTCTTGGTCGGCATCCAATTGCCTTTCAGCCTGATGGATCAAATGATCGATTCTTTGTTTGGCGAAATTCTCCAGACTTTCAAGCCGGTTCCCCTGTCCGATCACCTTCTCCGAAAAATAGGTGTACAGCTTCTTCCTCGATAAGGCCAGCAATCCGAGCTTTTCATCCAACATCTGCTCGGAAAGCGCCCGGCGCAGCTCCCGGTTCTCGTGATCGAGCTGCCCCAGCCGTTCCTCCAGCGCGTCCGCCCGCCGCTTGAGCTCCTCGCATTGCCGGCGGAGCGCGCCGTTTTCGCGTATGTAATCATAGGATTCATATTCCTCGACCAACGCTTGGTATTCTTTAAGCATCCTGGCCTGATCCTCCTGGAGTTGAACCAGGCGATCCCTAAATTCCTTCATCGCAACCTCCAACCTGTTTCCGTCTGCAACCAAATGACTAGAGTGATAAAAAATCGACTTCCATTATACCTAATAAATTCCATTGTTAACCAGTGTAAAAAGACTCAAAACTGCAATGTCCCGTTAAGTCCGCTCCTTTGTTAACAAAGATCGGGCGCTCTGTTGAAACCGTGAAAACACTGGGACAATACAGTGGAATATGTTCGGCGGAGCGATTTGGCGGACGGTTCGGAGGTCAGTCCAGCCCGCTACTGGACTTAAGTCGGAAGCGAAATCTCGACGCGCGGCCAGTTCGGTTCCTCACGCGCTTCCCTTATACTGAATAGCGAAGTGCAATAAAGGAACGGAAAAACGCGAACGATTTTAGCAAAAAAGGCAGGTATAAACCATGAAGCAGGACATTAGCATCGTTATCCTGACCGCCGGTTACGGGAACGGTCATATTCAAGTGTCGCGAACGCTGCAGCAAGCCTTCGCCCGACTCGGCGCCGCATCGGCAAGCATTCTCGATTTGTATCGGGAAGCCCACCCCGGCATGAATTCCATTTCCCGTTATTTATATTTATACAGCCCTTTTTTCTCCAATTACGGTCTGGACTATTATGGCTGGTCGTATTACGCCACCCGGAATATCGAAGAGACCAGCGCTTTGGCCAAGTGGGCCGGGGTGCTCGGAATGAAAAAATTGATCTCCGTCCTGAAGGAACGAAAGGCGGACGCCATCGTAAGCACGTTCCCGTTCGGAGGAATTTCACATCAGCTGCAAAAGCACGGTATTCACATCCCGCTATTTACCGTAGTGACCGATTTCAGCCTGCACAGCCGCTGGCTGCATAACCGCCCGGACCGGTTTTATGTGGCCACCGATGACCTCAAGCAAGAAATGATCCGGCGGGGAGTACGGCCGGGAACGATTACCGTCAGCGGCATTCCGCTGCGGGAACCGTTTTACGAGCCGCCCTTTCCGGTGCCGCCGGACGCGCAGCGGCATCCCCGATCCATTCTTGTCATGATGGGCGCCTGCGTGCCTTTGCCGGATATTCAGCAGTTGACGGCAAGCCTGCTGTCTTTGCCGGACGTGCGGGTCGACATCGTATGCGGGGGGAACGACAAGCTGCGGCGGAAACTGGAGCGCCGGTTCGGCGGTCATCCCCGGCTGCGGCTGTTCGGGTTCGTGGACGCGGTCCACGACCGCATGCGGCGCGCCTCCTGCATCATTACGAAGGCCGGCGGCATCACTTTATCCGAAGCGATCCAAATTCGTACGCCGATCGTCGTTTACAAGCCGTTCTCCGGGCAGGAGCGGGAGAACGCCCTTTATCTGGAGCGAAAAGGCGCCGCGGCGGTGGCCAAACACGTGCGGCAGCTCCTCCCGCTGGTGAGCGAAATCCTCGACTCCGAAGCTACCCGGGACAAAATGATGCGGCAATGCGACGCGCTCGCCGCCGGGCATGCCGCCGATATGATCGTCAAGGACGTGCTGCGGCTGGTCCGCGGACTGCCCGCCGCGGAAAACCAATTCATAGTATAGGAGTTCGAAACGATGAAAAATTCCGCGCAAGGAGGATTTTGGAGCAAGCTGCCCCCTTCCTTTCTGCATTGCTCCGCTATTTTGTTCCTGACCGAAATGGCCCGCAGCGCTTTCCTGATTTCATTCCTGCCCGCCTATGCCAATGACCGGCATATCACGCTGGCGGCGGTCGGCGCGGCCGTGTCGATCCACTATTTGGCCGACACCCTGATCAAGGTCGTCGCAGGATACGTGCTTGACCGGTTTCCGGCGCGGCTCATCCTCAACGCATTTTTGCTGCTCGGACTGCTTGGGCTGTTCGTATCCTTCGGCATCAGCGCACCCTGGGCGATCATTGCCGGCTCCGGGCTGCTCGGGATAGGCGTGTCCCCGATCTGGCTGCTCTGCCTCTCGGAAATCCGGGAGGACCACCGGGGTTCGCAAATGGGCGCGGTATACACGGTTTGGCTCGTTTCGCTCGGCCTCGGGCCGGTTGCCGTTAATTTTCTGATCGACCGGAGCTACTCCTTGTCGTTCTGGCTGTTGGCCGGACTTTGGGCGGGAGGCTGGGCGCTGGCGGCCGTAAAGAGCGGCGTATTCCGGTCCAGGGATTTGATCCGAACCGTTCCTTTTAAGCAGCAGTTGCGGCAAATGCAGCAAAAGCTGTCGCAAATAAAACCGCTCGTACCCGGCATGATTTTGCAGACGCTGGCCGCCGGACTGCTGGTGCCCGTGCTGCCGAGCTTCGCTTCCGAATATCTGGCTTTGGATTATTCGGCATACTCGATCGTGCTGCTCGGCGGAGGGTTGATGACGGTGCTGCTTCTCATCCCCATGGGCCGCCTGGCCGACAAATGGGGCCACAAATGGCTGCTCGTCGCCGGCTTCGGCGCTTTGGCCGCCTGCCTTGGGCTGCTCGTTTATTCCCGGCAGATGATCAGCACGATGCTGCTGGCCCTGGGCTTCGGCGCGGCTTATGCCGCCGTGCTTCCCGCCTGGAACGCCATTCAGTCCTACTTCGTTCCCGCCGAGCAAAAAGCGACCGGCTGGGGGGTATTGTCCGGCATCGAAGGAATTGGCGTGATCATCGGGCCGATTTTAGGCGGGTGGGTTGCCGAAAGCTTCGGCGAAACGGCCACGGTCGGCGTCAGCGCTTTGCTGTTGTTCGGCATCATGCTGTTCTACTGGATCCGGCCGGTCCGGTACCAGGCCGGACAAATGCTTGAGCGCTACGGGCAAGAGCATTAAACCATCCGTTTAAGCGTGTGATAAACCGGAAATTTCCGGCGGATAGCGGACTCGTTTGAATGTCCCGCGCGGGCGGGAAATTTTCAAACGGCACACCACGAACACGTCCGTTATTTTTTTAAGGGAGTGGAGTGTTTTACATGAGGTATCGCTATTATGAGCGGCTGCGCGAATATGATAACCGGCTGTTTTTCTGGTGCAATCATAAGCTCAGCCATCCCGCGCTCGACCTGGTCTTGAAGGGAATCACCCATTTGGGCGGCGCGGCGTTTACGATTGCCGTCACCCTTTCGGTGATCCTGTTTGCGGCGGGACCTTGGCCAAAAGCAGGCTGGAAGAGCTTGTGCGCTCTGGCGCTCAGCCATCTGGCGGCCGTCCTGGTCAAAAGGACGTTTCAGCGGACCCGTCCCTACGCAGCGCTCCGGGGAGCCCGGATCTCGATCCGCCCGCTTAAGGATTACTCCTTTCCGTCCGGGCATACGACGGCCGCGTTTTCCATCGCCGTTCCATTTCTGTTCACCGCCCCCGGCCTGGCTCAAATCCTGCTGCCGCTTGCGTTTATCGTCGGGATGTCGCGGATTTATCTGGGCGTTCATTGTCCTTCGGACTGCCTCGCCGGCGGCCTGATCGGGGCGCTGACCGCGCTGCTTGTCGTGTTGCTCGCGGGAGCCGCTTGAATGAATAATATTTGAAAGGAGATAGTTGAAATGCGTCCAGTTCCGATAATCAAACGGGCCGTCCAATGGGGTTGGATGGGCTGGGAGCAGGTATTCGAGGCGTTTAGCCGCCTCCGCTCCAAATATGCCGGGGAATACGGCATCTGCAAAATGTTCGTCACGAAGTATCGCGGCAAGTGTATGTTGTGCGAGGACGGAACGTGGATTCATGACGGAGACTGGATCGGGGAACTGCATTTGGACAACCGGAAAATCCTCGCGCTGCTGCAGTCCCACGAAGCAAACCGGGTCGCGCTCATGATCGCCCGGTTGATGCGGGGCACCATGCGGCAGATTTGCGCGGAAATGGTGAAAAACCCGCAGCTGAGCCAAGTCAAGGCGCTGCAGGGCGTCACTTTGCTGCATCGCGGCATCACGCACGGGTTGGGCTTTGAGACGCATCAAATGGAAAGCAGCACCTTCCGCGCGCTGACGACTTCGTATCTGCGTCTGCTGCTAACGGTGTTCCACCCGAGCAACCGCAGCCGCATCGTTCCCCATGCGGAGAAGCTCGTACCGATGCGGCTGGTGATGACCCGCTCGGCGCTGATCCGGCGGTTCTCCGGGCAGAATCCCGCCGTTTAGGAGGAAGCCCCGGCGGGGCCCCCGGCTAGGCTTCCGGCGCGCACCCTGCTTGCGTTCACGTCTACGTTCACATCTCCCGTCCATGTTCACGTCCCGTCCACGTTCACATCCCGTCCTCGTCCTCGCCCCGTCCACGCCAACGTTCACGTCTTTGTCCACCGCCCACGTCCCTTTCACGCCCCGTCCACTCTTCTGACGAAATGCAAAAGTGCAGGCGAATGATGTCGAAGGCTCCCGAAAAAAACCATCAAACTGCGAAAGTTCAGTTCATTTACGGTTATACACCCTTATTTTTCCATAAGCACTCAACGCAACTGCACTTTTGCAGGCCAAGCGACTCGGAATGGGTAAATCACGATCTACCAAATGCATTTTTGCATTTGAACCCTGCCAAACAGCACAAGCAGACCCAAAAAAGTCCCAAAGCTAGTCTACGCCCCCCCACCTGACTTCCGCCTGGCCCCCACCTGGCTCCCGCTTTGACCGGGGGCCGCGGCTGCGTCTTAGGGCCTGGAATAATCATTTTGCGCGCATCTCATTGTACGCCCGCAGCAGCGTGTGCCGGCCGGGCCGCACGAGATGCGCTTCCCGCAGGCTGCGCTCCAGCAGCTCCGGCGATACGCCAAGCTGCTTCACCGAGACGGGGCCGCCTACAAGGGCCAGCAAGCCGCCAAGCTCTTGCGGATCGGGAATTTGCCCGATCTCCCGGCGGATCCGCTCCCAGTCGGCCGCCGGCGCCGGTTTCACATTTTCCGCTCGGATGAAGTCAGCTGTGGATCTGCCGTTTGCCCGTCCCCGTGCCGATCCAACGTTCCCGGAAGACACCGGTGTCTTCCCGCTACCAGCCTGGCTCTGGTTTCGGCTCTGCCCCTCCGCCTGCCGGTGTGCCGCCCATTCGTTCAGGGGCAAACCTTCCGCCGCGATCCGGCGGTACAGCTTGGCGATCTCCATGCTGGCCACGCCCACCTTGGCGCCATGCAGCAATTGGCGGCGTCCGAGGCGCAGGTATTCCATCTCCCAGTAATGGGAGAGATGATGCTCGGCGCCGGAGGCCGGGTGCGACTGCCCGAACAGCAGCATCGCCAGCCCGGACTCGATCAGCGCGGACATGAGCGCGTGAATCCCCTCCTCGCTGCGGCTGGCGATCAAACCGGCGGCAGCGACGCATTTTTGCAGCGCCGACCGCGTGATCTCCGCCGCCGCCGGCAGATAAGGTTCGCCCGCGGCGAGCGCGCCGAAGCTCCAGTCGAACAGGGACGTGTATTTGCCCAGCATGTCGCCGAAGCCGGCGGCGGCCAGCTCCGCAGGCGCTTGCACCAAGATGTCCAGATCGGCGAAAATCGCCATCGGCCCGATCGCCGGGATCGTTGTTTTCTCGCCCCGCAGCAGGATAGGAGCGCCTTTGGAGTTGAACCCGTCCACCGACGGGGCGGTCGGCACGGAGATAAAAGGGATGCCCGTCGTGTAGGCGGAAAATCGGCAGATATCGTGCAGAGTCCCGCCCCCCACGGCGATGACGGCGTCCGCGCCATACCGCTGGATATCCAAGATCAGCTGGATCAGCGAAGCCTCGTCGGCGATGACGTCGCCTTCCGCGTCCGGGCGGATCATCGTCGTATGGACGGCCGTTCCGCTAAGCCCTTCGGCCCGCTCCATTGACGCCAGCAGTAGTTTCCCCGCCGCCTCGTACGTATCGCGGTCGGCCGCAACGATAACGCTGCGGCAGTTTTTTCGTTCCAAATAAGCGGCCATCCGGCCAAGCGCCCCCGGCTCGACCCGGATTTCGTCCAAATCGATCGCCTTAAGGTACTCTTCCCCCAGCGCAGCAGCCTGCTGCCTGATGTTATGCAAAAGCTGTGTCATGAGTAAAAATTCCCTTCTCTTCCCAGTGAGTTCGTACCTCATCAGTTTATCCCGCATCGTTTGATCCCGCGTCGTTTATTTTGCTTCCGTTTATCGCGTTTCGGTTGATCAAGCATCGTTCATTTCGCATCTCCGGGCAGCCGCGCCGCCATTCCCCGGCGAAAATGCAGCGCCGGCAGCGGATTGTTGCACGTCATCCCGGTGACGCCGCATTCCACGCTGTACTGCACCTGCTCGGTTTCGTCCGGGCAATAGCTCCAGACGAGCAGGCCCAGGCCGTGAAATTCCCGCACGCGCTCGGGGGTCAGCAGCTTCATTTCCAAGCCCAGTGCCCACATTTTCGAGTAAGTGCCGGCTTCGCCGGGCACGAACCCGGACATCAGCTCGGCCGGAAACCCCTGCGTTTTCAACCCGTACGTGTCGTGAATATGCGCAAGCACCGCCGCATCAAAGCAAGTGAATAGGCAGCGCGCCAGGAACCCGGCCCGCTCCAGCAGGGCGACCGCCTGGTCGGCGGCTTGTTTCGCGTCCTCGGCCGGCTTGATCTCCACGTTGAGCAGCACGTCCGGATAGGACGCCAGAAGAGCGATAAGCTCCTCCAGCGTCGGTATTTGCAGCCCGGTAAATTCCCGGCCGAACCAGCCGCCCGCGTCCAGTTTTTTCAGCTCTTCCAGAGTGTGGCCGCCCACCGGCCCGGTTCCGTTCGTCGTCCGGTCCAGCGTGGCATCGTGAATCACCATAAGCACGCCGTCCTTGGACAGCCGGAGGTCAAACTCCAGCATATCCACCCCCAGGTCCAGCGCCTTGCGGAACGCCAGCAGCGTATTTTCCGGATAAGCTGATTTATAGCCTCGGTGCCCCGCCACCATGAGCGGGGAATCAGCGGACTCCAAACGTCCGATCATTGTCGGTCCCTCCTTTTATAAACGCTTCCCGCTTTTTACGATTCGGACAAAATCCGCTCCGTCTCCTTATTAAACGTATCCAGCGTAGACTTGATATCCTTGCTGTCGTACATAATCGCCTCGATCGCGGAGAAGAACTCGTGCATCACTTCCGGCCAGGCGACGTCCATGTTGGTGTCGACGGCATATTCCAGCTGGTCGTAAGCGACTTTGCGGTTCGGCTCCTTCGCCCACAGATCCTGCATTTCCTGGGATTCGACCATCTGTTTCGTAAACGGCAGGTATCCGGATTGCAAAATGAACTGCAGCCCGCCCTCCGGGTCCGTTTCCATCCAGCGGATAAATTCCCAGGCGGCGTCTTTGTTTTTGGAACCGGACATCAGCGCAATGTTTGCGCCTCCGGTCGGGCTTGCATACACGTCGTTTTTCGGCAGGAAGGCGGTGACATAGTCAAAATCCACGGACTCATTCAGTCCTCCGATCGAACCGGTCGATTGGAACATCATGCCGACTTTGCCTTCCACGAACATGCTGTTGACGATATTGCCGGAATCCTGCGCCGGAGGATAATACAGCGCCCCGGTGTTTTGCAGGTCTTTCAAATAACCGAACACTTCCTCGCCGACGCCATTGTCAACGAACCCTGTCGACGTCTTGTCATCGTTAAAAAACTTGCCCCCGGACTGGGAAATCATCGCGATCGGATACCAGGTGTCGTACGGCATCGTCAGCCCGTAGCGCTTCACTTCTCCGCCTTCCTTGACCACCAGGGCGTCCGCCGTTTGCTTCAGCTCCTCCCAGGTCGTCGGCACGGCCAGCCCCAGCTCGTCCAGCAGCGTTTTGTTCACGTGCAGGATCGGCGTCGAGCGGTTTAGAGGCAGCGATACCAGCTTGTCGTTAAAATAGGAATGCCCCATCAAGCCTTTCGTGAAATCGTCGGCGCTCACGCCGGACTGCTCCATATAAGGCGCCAGGTCTTCCAGCACGTCCGAATCGGCAAACATCTGCACATAGGCGCGTTCCAGCATCGTCACGTCCGGGGCCGTATCCGAAGCCACTGCCTGCTGCAGCTTGGTGACGGTCTCGTCGTATCCGCCTTGATACGTTCCGACGACCTCGATGTCGTCGTGGGTTTCATTAAAGCGTTTGATGATCGCGTCCATGTATTCGCCGTTTTTGCCGCCCAGCGAATGCCAAAATTGCACCGCCGTTTTGCCGGCGGCGCCCGCCGAAGCCGTCCCGTTTCCGTTCGCCGCTGCGCCTTCCGCACCTCCATTTGCCGAGCCGGTGCCCGAGTTCCCTCCCGCACAGCCGGCCAACAGGCCCACCAGCAGCGTTAATGCCAGAAATACGCCCAATCTCGTTTTCATGTCTTGGTTACCCTCCGATTTTTTAAATTGGTGTTGTATTTAAAAAGGGAACGTGAGTGACGGCCGCAGACGGAACTCACTTAATCCCTGAGTAGACAAACGCTTTGACGATATGGCGCGAACAAAACACGTACACGATCAGGATCGGCACGACCAGCACGACGTTGCCGGCCATGATGATATGCCAGTTGCTGATTCCTTCCGTCTCCCGCAGCATGGCGATGCCGAGCGTCAGCGGCCGGATCGCCTCGGAATTCGTCATGACGAGCGGCCAGAAATATTCGTTCCAATGGCTGACGAAGCTGAACAGCGCGATCGTCGCCAGCGCCGGCCCCGCCAGCGGGATCATGATCTTCCGGATCAGCTTCAGTTCCCCGGCATTATCCAGTCTAGCCGCCTCGATGATCTCCTCCGGGATCTGCATGAAATACTGGCGCAGCAGGAAGATCCCAAACGCGTTGGACATAAACGGAATGATCTGCGGCCACAGCGTATGGATCAGCCCGAAATCGGCCATCATCAGGTACACCGGAATAAACGTGATCTGGCCCGGGATCATGAACGCCAGCAGCACCAGGCCGAACAGGAGGTTTTTGCCGGCAAAACGGTATTTGGCGAAGGCGTACGCCGCCGGAATCAATACGGCGAACTGCAGCACGATGATCGATAACGTAATGACGGCCGAATTGCGGAAGTACATCAGGAACGGGCCGGCGTTCATCGCCTCGGCGAAATTACGCCACTGCGGCACGGCCGGAATCCAGGTCGGCGGAAAAGCCAGCGTCTCCCGGAACGTCTGCAGGGAGGTCGAGATCATCCACAGGAACGGAAACACAAACATGATCAGGACCGCCAGCTTGAGCAGCACGCTTAGCGCCGCAAGCAGAGGACGCATAGGACTCCAATCGAACGTTTTCACGGGCATGAAGCTCCTTCCATCATTGATAGTGCACCTTCTTCGCCAGCAGGCGGAAATAAATGAAGGTCAGCACGCCGATGATCGCCATCAGCACGGTGCCGGTGGCCGCCGAATAGCCGATATTGGTCGTCCGGAAGCCGTAGATATAGTAGACCAGCGTATTCGTCGCATCGTTCGGACCGCCGCCGGTCATGATTTTGACCGTATCGAACACCTTAAAGGACCCGATCGTCATAATGATCAGGATGAAAAAAAGCTGGGGCGAAATCATCGGCAGCGTGATCTTCCAGAACACCTTGAACCGGCTGGCGTTGTCCAGGGCGGCCGCTTCGTAAATGCTCGGCGGCACGCTTTGCAGCGCGGCGACGATGATCAGCGCGTAATAGCCGACGCTTTGCCAGACCGATACGATGATGACGGAAAAGAGCGCGGTTCCCGAGCTTTGCAGCCATTCGGAAGGGGGCAGGCCAAACGTCCTCAGCACGAAGTTGAGCAGCCCCTGATCCGGGTCCATCAGCCACAGCCAGACGAGCGCGATCGACACGATCGAGACGATGTGGGGCGTGAAAATGCCCGCCTGCACGAGCGCATTGATGCGCGTTTTCCGGTTCAGCCAAACCGCGATCAAGAGCGACAGCGCCATCGTCAGCACGACAACGCCCAGCGTGTACACCGCCGTATTGCCCAGCGCCTTGTAGAAATCGCCCCGCGTTAAAATTTGCTCAAAGTTGTCCAAGCCGATGAATTTGCTTCTGGCTTTGTTCATCAGGTTGTATTTGAAAAAGCTCAGGTACACAAGATAGGCGACCGGATAAATGACGAACAGCCCGATGCCCGCCATGGCGGGCGCGATCAGCACGTAGGGACGCAGCTTCCCCCAAATGACGGACCTACTCATGGCTTCTTCCCCGGAGCGCTTCAAGATAAGCGCTTCTGCGCGGATCGCTCTCCTCCAGGCGGCGTTCGTCCGCGCCGAAGAAGTGGATGTTCGCGGCGTCCACGCCGAGCGCCACCTCCTGGTCCACCGCGAACCGGTCCTCGGCGCTCTTCACCATAAACGATAGGCCGCCGCCGGACCGGACCTGGTAAATTGTTTCCGAGCCGAGCATCTCGCGGGTGACGATCGTGCCGCGCAGGGAAAAGTGCGGTTGGCTTCCGTCCGCCGGACACAGCACGGCATGCTCCGGCCGGAAGCCGAATTTGGCCCCGTCCCGGCCGAGATCGCCGATATTCATGGGCGGCACGCCGATAAACTGGGCGGTGAACAAGTTGCGAGGCTGCTGGTAAATGACGTGCGGCGGCGCTTCCTGCTGGATTTGCCCCTGGTTCATCAGCACGATCGTGTCCGCCATCGACATCGCTTCCACCTGATCGTGCGTTACGTACACAAATGTCGCGCCCAACTTCTTGTGCAGCTCGATCAGTTCGATACGCATCTGCACGCGCAGCTTGGCGTCCAGGTTGGAAAGCGGCTCGTCCATCAGGAACACGGACGGCTTCTTCACCATCGCGCGGGCCAATGCGACGCGCTGGCGCTGCCCGCCTGACAACGCGGACGGCTTGCGGTCCAAATAATCCAACAGCCCCACCGTCGCGCCGATGCTCTCGACCAGCCGGGCGCGCTCGGCTTTCGGCACTTTATTGTTTTTTAGACCGAATTCGATATTTTCGCGCACCGACATCGTGGGATAAATCGCGTAGTTTTGGAACACCATCGCCACGCCGCGCTGCCCCGGCGGAATCCGCGAAACGTCGCGCCCGTCGATGAGCACCTGTCCGGACGTTTGCGGGCCCAATCCCGCAATCATCCGCAGCAGCGTCGTTTTGCCGCAGCCGGACGGGCCGACCAGCACGGTGAACGAACCGTCCGCGATCGTCAGATTGAGGTCCCGGATGACCGCATTTTTCTCGAATGTTTTCGCCACGTTCACAAATTGAATGGATGCCAAGAGCCACCCTCCTTATCGCAAAATCCAAAATGCGCATTTTTTTGATCCATTTTGCTCATTTGAGCTTAATTCGATTTTAAAATCCGTTCATTTCGGGAGTATTAGAACAAATCCGCGGAAATGTAAACCTGCCCGCCGGTCGCCTATCTTGCCGAGGTACGGGGTTTGGCACGCTATGAAAGGAACTGTCCCTTCAGATCGCCGCAAATGTTTACTTTGCTTTAACACCGGCCAAACATGGCTTTGATAAAATGAGAGCAAATATTAAATCAAGATTATTTCAGCACGGGCAATTGCGCATTTTTGCGCACTTGTCCGGAAGGAAGGAAGATACGCCTTGTTGGCAGCCGAAAGAAAAAGACGCATTGTGGAATATGTGAGGCAATACCGAACAGCCACCGTGGCCGCGCTGGCCCAGGAGTTTGGCGTGCACGGGGCGACGATCCGGCGGGATTTGGCGGAAATCGAACAGGAGGGCGTGCTGAAAAGAACGCATGGGGGCGTCATTATGGAGCAGTGGACGCATGACGAGCCTTCTTTTTACGATCGAAGAAATCAGCATTTGGAGGAAAAGATGCGCATCGGCCGCCGCGCCGCCTCCCTCGTGGAAGACGGAGAGAACATTATTATCGACTCGGGGACGACGACCCTGCACATCGCCACCCATCTCGTGGGGCGTTCCGACATCACCGTGGTCACCAACGATATGAATGTGGCGGTAGAGCTGCGCGATGCTCCGGGGATTAAGGTGATTTTGACCGGCGGGGAACTGTATCCGTCCAGCTACATGCTGAACGGCATGTTTACGGATCATGTTTTGAAGTCTTTACACGTGGAAAAAGCTTTTATCGGTACCCCGGCGCTGCATCCCCAGCACGGGCTGATGCATCCCGAGGCGTTGCTGGTTCCGGCGAAACAGGGCATGATCGCCGCGGCGGGGGAGATCATCGTCGTGACCGACCACACCAAAATCGGCAAGCTGTCGCTGCACACGGTCGCGCCGAACAGCGCCATCCATACGCTGATTACCGGAACCGAAGCCTCCGAATATGACGTCAAGCCGTTCCAGGAGCGGGGAATTACCGTTTACCGGGTATAATCACCCGCCCGCGGAACGCCTTCCTACTCGGCCTTCACCAAGATTTTGACCTGATTCCGTTCTTTGAGGAGCCCTTCAAAGCCCTCTTCAACGGCTTGATCCAGCTTGATGCGCTTGGTTACAAGCTTGTCCGCCGGGAAGTAACCTTGAGCCATCAGGCTGATCACCGCCGGAAAAACGTCGCGGTAGCCGATAATGCCGGTCACGGTGCGCTCTTTCATGACGATGTTTTGCGGATGAATCGAAGCTTCCTTCTCGAAAATGCTGACGATCATCGTTTCTCCGCCGATTTTGGTGGAGTTGATCGCCTGGGTCAGCACCGGCGGAACCCCGGTCACCTCATAGGCTACGTCCACTCCGCCCTGCGTGCGCTTGTGAATTTCCTCGACGGCATCGTATTCCTTCGGATCGATGACGATCGCTCCCAGCTCCGCGGCTTTCTGTTTCCGCTCTTCCGACAGCTCAACCGCGTAGATTTCCGCAGCCCCCGAAGCCTTAAGCGCCTCGATCACGAGCAGGCCGATCGGCCCTGTGCCGAACACGGCGGCCTTGTCGCCGACTTTCAATTTACTGGAGCGCACCGCGTGCAGCGCCACCGCGGACGGTTCGACCAGAGCGCCTTGCTCGAAGGAAACCGAATCCGGGATTTTATGCAGCATTCCTTCCGGCACGGACGTATATTCGGAGAAACCGCCGCCTCCGCCGGCCAGGCCGTAAAAGCCCATTTTATCGCAAAGATTGTATTTACCTTGCTTGCAAGCCTCGCAGGTTCCGCAGGCATAGATCGGCTCCACGACGACGCGGTCGCCGACGGCCACCCGGGTCACTCCTTCGCCGACTTCCACCACCTGTCCGGAAAATTCATGCCCCATTACTACCGGCGCTTTGTCTCCGCTGAGCGGGTGGGTTTCAAGCGGGATGAAAATCGGGCCAGCCGTATATTCGTGCAAATCGCTGCCGCAAATGCCGCACCATTCCACCTTTATTTTCGCTTGACCCTTAGCCGGTTTCGGCTCCTCGATGTTTTCCAGTCTCAAATCCTTGACGCCATGCCATCTCAAAGCTTTCACTTGCACTCATCTCCTAGTCAAATTATGAAGCATATGAATCTTTCATTCACTTCCATTTACTAGGGTACTCCTAATTTTAGAATTTTTAAAGTTAGTTGATTAAAATTAATTAATTTATTTTTATTGGGCTCAAAACCGAGATCAATGCTTGACAAAATAAATTATGAAAGCGTTCGTGTCTTGGTATCCCTGCATGCTGCTTTGCACGAATATCCCTCTTGTTCAGGGGGTGGAGGGTAGGGGCTAATCACGATCCTTTTATTTTTCCCGGTGTCTTGCCCCATTCCTCCCGTCAGGTCTACTTTACTTCTCCTAAACCTCCTTCTCACAAACCTATCTAACGATCTCGAACATGCTTCCGGATCAAACGGGATAATCGTGCAAAGCGTCCGGACAACGGATATTGATCTGCCGATATTTCTTGCCACGATCGCTTACCGGCTCGGCCTTTTTCCATCAAATAGTCCAAATCCAAATCGAGAATCAACTCGACCGGGTTTATTCTATTTTATAGACGTAAATTTTAGTCCGGTACATGTCCCGGCAGGTGATGATCTTTTCCGCTTGCCAGCCGGGAAGGGCGAAGCAAATGCTGACGACCCGCGCCCCCGCACGAAGCTGCCGGCGCAGCAGAGGATCAAGCCGCTTCATGGCCCCGGGATAAAGATAACAGATTACCGCATCGGCATGTTCATAACGGTAATCGTACAGATCGCTCCGGTGAAAAACGGTGTTCCCGCAGGCGCTCAAACGCCGAGCCAGCCGCGAAACCGTCCATGGAATCAGAGAATTTTCGATGCCGGTGATCCGCCAGTCCGGGCGGCTTTTGGCGAGATGCAAGGCGAGCGTCCCCCAACCGGAACCCGCCTCCACGATAGAATAAGCGGAGTCCGGCGAAGCCGGTTCGGCGCCCGCCGGCATCCGGCCATCCGTCGGCATCCGGCCGCCCTTTGGGTACCTGCCGCCGGCCGCCCCAGTCAGCCGGTTCAGTTCCGCGGCGACAGCCCTGCGCACCTCCGCCGAAGCGGGCATCGGCGATATCCCGTTGCGCCAGCTTTTATATACGATGGACAACATGGCCAAAAGTACAAAAAGCATAAGTAATGCGGACAGGATTGAACTCGCTGGCACGGTCATGAAATTTCCCCTCGACTTTATGTAACTTTCCGTTTTTTATTGCGTCTTTCAATTATATGCGTTTTTATACAAAACCCAAAGGAGCTGCAACATGAAACGAATGACCATGGTCCTCTTATTAGGTTTGGTTTGCGCGGCCATTGCCGGCTGCGGAAATACCAGCACCCCCGGAAGCAAACCTAGCGAACCGCAAACGCAGGATCAAACTGTAAATTCCCCGGCACAAAACACCGCGGAGCAGCCGGAAAATCAAAACGCCGATGCAAGCGGCGATCAGGTCGATTTATCGGTTTATTATTCTCGCGATTTAGCCGCGGAATTTAGCGAAGATGACAGCAAGCTCACCTGGACGGCCGGCGGCGTTACCGTAACGGCAAAGAAAAAGAAAGGGGAGTTCGGAACCCCCGTCCTCGCTTCCATGGCCGTCAAAACGAAAGGCCGGAGCTATCCCGTCAAGTTCGATGCGGAACCCAAAGAGATCAGCTCGCTGGCCCTGTCCGCCGACGACCGGTATTTGGCCATAAACCTGTTCTATAGTAATATCGGAAATAAATTGATCGCGGTGAACCTCGAAAGCGGCAAACAAATCGACATCAACGCCGAAATCGGATCCCTGCAGAAGGAATATGGCGAGACGGTCGTCGAAACGGTCCATGCTTATAACTGGGCGCCCGGCGGCCATACGCTGGCGCTTTCGTTTGGCGACACCAGCAGCGCCATCCCGGCGTTGTACGACCCGGAAGAAAACTCCCTGCACAAAGTCGGCGGCGATAAAAATTACATCACGACCGCATATGCATTATGGCATAAGGACGGCAATATCGTGGACTACATCAGCGAACAGCCATCCGACGAATACCATCTGTACCGGTGCGATGTTGAAAAAAACACGACCACGGATATAACCGCGCTTAGCGCGGAGGATTTGTCCGTTTTTGTTCCGTATAGCCCCAGCCGTCTGCAATAGCCGCTCACTGGCTGGAGGCGACGACCTTCCAATTATGATCGCAGGCCGCCGTAATGGTGCCGCGCTCCCGGATATATTCCGCCACGAGTTCGGCCATGTCGGTCTGGATTTCTTTGACTACCGGTTTGCGCCGGTACATGTCGTAATCCCCTCCCCCGCCGGCGCGGTAGCTGTTCATCACCACATCGATCTCCGCGTCGTCCCGCAAGGGTTCGCCGCCGTAACTCAGCAGCGCCACGCGCCGGCCGGGGGGCCGGGACACGTCCAGCACGTATTCGATGCCCTCCCACATATCATAGTTGTAATGCTGCGCCTTAGGCTCCACGTATGCCGGATTTACGGCAATTTTCCCGTCTTCCCCGACGGTGAAATAATTCGCCGTCTGCTCCAGCGCCTCCCGGATATCCTTCCCCTTAAGCCGCAGCACGGCCAAAGTGTTCGGATACATAAAGTTGGTCAGCACATCCCGCATCGTAATGCTCCCGCGAAAACCTTTCGAGGCATTGCTGAGCAAAGCCGCGTTCGACACCCCCACCCCGGCAGCCTCCATCTGTACCTTGTTCACGAATTCCATAAAAGGATGATCGGCCAGCCGGCAAGCCAGCGGGCTGCGGATTTCCATATCCCCGCTGACCTCCCCAATCGGCTGATCCAGCCAATTTTGAGTTTCCACTTCAAGTCCGCGGACCAAATCCAGCACCTTGCCGTCGGCTTCGGTCGTTTCATCCGGGATCAGCAGCTCCGCCTTCCTCTCCCGAATCGCCCATGCTCCGTCCGCGCTTTTTTGGAGGCGAACGGAGATTTTCCCCAGCGCCTGACCGTTCGAGCCCGGCTGAATCACCGTGACCCCGCCGGCCTCGGCCGCGATTAAACGGTGCTGGTGCCCGGTAATCAGCACATCGATCCCCGGCACTTCCATGCACATGGCGTATCCCTGGTTTTCCCCCGTCAGCCGCTCAGCCGGTTCCCCGGTGAGCAAATCCCGTTCGAAGCCGCCGTGATAAGCTACGACCATCAGATCCGGCCGCTCCTGCTCGCGGATGCGGGGCACCCAGGTTTTTACGGTCTCCAGCGCGTCCCGGAACTTCCAGCCTTCGATATGCCGCGGATTTTCCCAATGCGGGATATAATGTGTCGTCACGCCCAAGACGGCGATTTTGACGCCGGCCTCGGTCGTTTTGACAAGATAAGGCCGGCCAAAGACCGGCACACCTTGCCCTGCGTCCACAATCCCCGCCGACAACCAGGGAAACCGCGAATCCTCCATGACCCGGCGCAACACCCGCTGCCCGTAATTGAATTCATGATTCCCCGGGACCGCCGCGTCATAACCCAGCTCGTTCATGACAAGCACCGCCGGATGCGACCCTTCCTGACGCTGTTTTATATAGAAGGAACAAAGCGGCGACCCTTGAATGACATCCCCGTTATCCACCAGCAGCAGGTCTGGCGTCCGCTCCCGTTCCCGGCGGATCATCGCCGCCAGCTTGGCCAGACCCAAGGGAAGCTCCTCATGCGTCCGGTAATCGGTCGGGTAAATATGCCCGTGCACATCGCTTGTGACGAGAATTTCGCAGACCGCTTCGCTAACCGTACCGTCACCCAAGCTTCCCTTTTGGCTATCCTCCGCATTGCTCCCCTCCACGTTGCCGGCCCGCGGCAAGTCCGTCCCGGTATCCGGCCTCGTTTCTGTGTCTATCCGCCGCCACTCCATACGCTTGCTCATCTTCTGCGTCCATCCTTTTCAAAATCCCCCATTTTTGCGCATGATCCGGCGCCAGCCGGCTTCTGCACATGATCTTATTTTAGCAAGCCTTTTTTAGGGCCATGTTAAAAATTGCTGCTCAAAAATTTACAAAACTCGGCCGATCCCCTGACTGCCCGTTAATAAACCTCTTATATATTAAACAAGTGAATTCAAAAAATAGAATGTGTGGAGGTCATACGTTTTGAAAAAGCTTGCTAAGTTCATGTTGCCTTTATTGTTTACGGTTGCCCTCATCAGCGGCTGCGGAAGCAACGCCCCGGCGAACACCAGCGGCAACGCCTCGGCGGACGGCAGCCAGCCGGCCAACTCCGCAACGGCTGGCGGAAACGCCCAGACGGACAAAGCCGCGGAACCCGCCGACACCGGTTATGTTCCCGAGACGCTGACCGTGCAGTTCGTGCCTTCGCAAAACGCCGACACGCTGGAAGCCAAGGCCAAGCCGCTCGAAAAACTGCTGTCCGACCGCCTCGGCATCCCGGTAAAAGTCAGCGTGTCGACCGACTACAACACGATCATTGAAGCGATGGCTTCCAAGCAGGTTGACGTTGGCTTCCTTCCTCCGACCGCTTACGTGCTGGCGAAGGAAAAAGGGGCGGCGGAAGTCATTTTGCAGGCGCAACGTTACGGAGTTGACGACGCCACCGGCGCTCCTACGAATGAGCTAGTCGATTTCTACAAATCGATGTTTATCGTCAAGAAAGACTCGCCGATCCAATCGGTGGAAGATCTCAAAGGCAAAAAGATCGCCTATCAGAACGTAACCTCTTCCGCGGGATATGTATGGCCGGCCGCTGTTCTTCAGGAAAAAGGAATCGATCCGCTGTCGGATGTCGAACCGATCACGGTGAAAGGCCACGACCAAGCCGTTATCGCCGTGCTGAACGGCGACGTCGACGCCGCCGCCATCTTCCAGGATGCGCGCAACACCGTGAAAAAAGACTATCCGAACGTCTTTGAAGATACTCGCGTCATCGCTTATACGGAGCCGATCCCGAACGACACGATTTCCGTCCGTTCCGATATGAGCGCCGAATGGGTGCAAAAACTGAAGGACGCCTTCATCGAAATCGGCAAAGACAGCGAAGGCCACAAAATCATCGCCGACATTTACACGCATGAAGGCTACGTCGAATCCAACGACAGCGTGTTCGACATCGTCCGCGAATACAACGAGAAAGTAAAAACCGAGTAGTTCAAGACGCCGCGATTGCCCAAATCCCGAACAATCAAGTCTTGAACAATTAAGCCTGAAACAATTAAGCCTCAAACAATCAAGTCTTCAAGCCAAAGTGCAAGCCAGTCGGTGCCCCCTCCGGGCCCGTGCTGGCTATGCGTTTTTTAAGATATTTCATTTAAAGGATGGTTATTCACGTGATAGAACTTCGCAATATATCCAAAATTTATCCGAACGGCACCAAAGGGCTGGATCAAATCAACCTCAGCATCGAAAAAGGCGAATTCGTGGCCGTGGTCGGGCTGTCCGGGGCCGGTAAATCGACGCTTCTCCGCTCCATCAACCGGCTGCACGACATTTCCGAAGGCGACATCCTCATCGGCGGCAAGTCGATCACGAATGCCGCGGGCAAAGAGCTGCGGACGATCCGCCGCGACATCGGCATGATTTTTCAAAGCTTCAACCTCGTCAAACGCTCCACCGTGCTGCGCAACGTCCTGGCCGGGAGGGTCGGCTATCACTCCACCTTGCGCACGCTGCTTGGGCTGTTTCCGAAAGAGGATATCGAACTGGCATTTGGGGCGCTGGATCGGGTGAACATCGTGGAAAAAGCGTACGCCCGGGCCGACGAGCTGTCCGGCGGGCAGCAGCAGCGGGTGGCGATCGCCCGCGTGCTCGCGCAGGAAGCGAAAATCGTGCTGGCCGACGAACCGGTGGCCTCGCTCGACCCGCTGACGACCAAGCAGGTGATGGACGACCTCAAGCGCATCAACCTCGAGCTGGGCATCACCACGATCGTCAACCTGCATTTTATCGACTTGGCCCGCCAGTACGCGACCCGCATCATCGGCTTAAGAGCGGGCCGGGTTGTCTTCGACGGCCCGGTCTCGGAAGCAACCGACGAGCGGTTTGCCGAAATCTACGGGCGGCAGATCGACCGGGAAGAGCTGCTCGCCAGCCGGCTGCCGGCCGAAGCGGTGTTGGGGGCGCGGGCCTGATGAATACGAACGCAAACCGGCAACCCCAAGCCGCCGCGCTTGCCCGGCGCCCGAAGGCCCCAAGCAAGCTGAAGCATTATTTGACGGCCGTGATCATTATTTTGCTGCTATGGGGCAGCGCGGCAAAAACCGAAGCAACGTTCGGCGAACTCATCAAAGGGGCGCCCAACATGCTCGACCTGCTGCGGGAAATGTTCCCGCCGAAGTGGAGCTACTTCGACAACATCGTACCGGCGATGCTGGAGACGATCCGCATGGCGCTGATCGGCACTACCTTCGGCGCTATTCTCGCCGTTCCGGTAGCGCTGCTGTGCGCCGGCAATCTGACCCCGAGCGCCTGGATCCGCCAGCCCGTCCGCTTCGTGCTGAACCTGGTGCGGACGATTCCCGACCTGCTGCTGGCCGCCATCTTCGTGGCCATCTTCGGCCTCGGGCCGCTGGCCGGCATTCTGGCGCTGACCGTTTTTTCGTTTGGCTTGATCGCCAAGCTGGTGTACGAAGCGCTGGAGACGATCGACCGCGGGCCGCTGGAGGCAATGACGGCCGTGGGGGCCGCGCCGGCGCAGCGCATTATTTTTGGCGTCGTTCCGCAAATCCAGGCGCATTTCATCTCCTACGTGTTGTATGCCTTTGAAATCAACGTCCGCGCGGCGGCGGTGCTCGGCCTAGTGGGAGCCGGGGGCATCGGGCATTATTACGAGGTGACGCTAGGGTTTCTGGAATACGACAAAACGTGCATGATCATCCTGTTTACGTTGGCGGTCGTGCTGATCATCGACTATTTAAGTGCGAAAGTGCGGGAGAAATTGTTATGACGACGAATACATGGCGCGAAAAAATAACCAAACCGAAAAAAAACCGCTACCGCTGGCTCATCTACGTTCTGCTTGTTCTCGTTTACATTTGGGCTTTTGCCGGCATTCCTTTGGACGGCATTAAGGAAACCGCCGGCCAGATTACGAAGTCGATTTTTGCCGGCCTGTTCTCGCCGGATTGGGGTTACGTCTATTTGCCGGACGGCGAAGACCTGCTGCGGGGACTGCTCGACACACTGGCGATCTCCATTTTGGGCACGGTGATTTCCACCATCGTTTGCCTTCCGTTCGCCTTTTGGGCGGCGGCCAACATGAGCCGCACGCGCTGGATTTCCGGTCCGGGCAAAATAGTGCTGAGCTTCGTCCGGACGTTTCCGGAAATCGTCATGGCGTTGTTGTTCATCAAAGCGGTGGGGCCCGGTTCCTTCGCCGGCGTGCTGGCCCTGGGGCTGCACTCGGTCGGGATGCTCGGCAAGCTGTTCGCCGACGAAATTGAAAACATGGATCAAGGGCCGGCCGAAGCCCTAACCGCTGCGGGCGCCACAAGGCTGCAGATCCTTTGGTTCGCCGTGCTGCCCCAGGTGCTGCCGGGATTTCTGTCGTATACGCTGTACCGGTTCGAGATTAACCTCCGCTCCGCCACCATTCTGGGGATGATCGGCGCCGGGGGCATCGGCACTCCGCTGATTTTCGCCCTCAGCTCGCGGGATTGGGATCGCGTAGGCATCATTATGCTCGGCATTATCGTGATGATCACGATCATCGACCTCATCTCCGGCGCGCTGCGCAAAAAACTGGTGTAGCGGCCCGGGGCAGCTTGGAAATATCCAATGGATTGCCTAGATCAACGCAATAAAACCTCCACCCGGGAAGTGGAGGTTTTATTGTTCCTGCTTACGCCCGTACTTCAGCGCCAAGCAGCTCGCGGATATGGCTTTCGATTTTTTCCGGTTCCTCCGCCGGGGCAAACCGCTTCACGACCTTGCCGCTGCGGTCGACCAGAAACTTCGTGAAATTCCATTTGATCGCTTTGGAACCGAGCACACCGGGCGCTTCGTTCGCCAGCAAGCGGAACAAAGGATGGGCATTTTTGCCGTTGACGTCGATTTTGGCGAAGAGCGGGAATGAAACTCCGAAATTCAGCTCGCAGGACTGGGCAACCTCCTCGTCGGTGGCCAGCTCTTGATTGGCAAATTGCCCGCAAGGAAAGCCAAGCACGGCCAAACCCTGATCCTTGTAAATGTCGTGCAGCTTTTGCAGACCTTTGAATTGCGGAGCAAAACCGCATTTTGTGGCCGTATTGACGATGAGCAGCACCTGCCCGCGATAAGGCTCCAGCGTCTGCACCTCGCCTTTAATCGTTTTAACCTCTATTCCGTATAGGGACATCATGATCTCCTCCATTTTTTACAAATGTGATATAATTAAATTGTATACAATTTAATTGGCGATGTCAAATTACTCTCTTGCCCGTAATTACCCTGTAACCCCCGCCGTTCTCGCTCTCCCCCTGCTTCGGCCTTTTGCCGCCCGGTGCCTTCCGCTTCCCGAACTTTTGACTTGCCGCGCCCGCGGGTGCTATAATTACGCGAATAAAATTGCATACAATTCAATGGCAGGTGATACTCTCATGCAGCCGCATGAATGGATGAAATTGGACAATCAGCTCTGTTTTGCTTTTTATACATGCTCCCGGGAGATCATGAAGCTGTACCGCCCGCTGCTGGCCGAATTCGGACTCACTTACACGCAGTATATTACATTGCTTTCTTTATGGGAACAGGACAACGTTACCGTCAAAGACCTGGGAGCAAAGCTGTTTCTCGACTCGGGAACGCTGACGCCGCTGCTCAAAAAGCTGGAGAATATGGAGCTGATCACAAGAACGCGGGATAAGGCGGATGAACGCAACGTCATTATCGCGTTGACCGAACGGGGGCGGGCTTTGCAAGAGCAAGCCGCACAGGTGCCGCTTAAGCTTTACGAGGGCACCAAGGTGACGAAAGAGGAGATCATGGAGATGCACAACCATATTAACGACTTTCTGCGCAAAATCGGATCGGCTGAATAAGTTCAGCCAAATCCTCCATAATAGGGAAGTAACCATAGGAGGACCGCCTGAAGTCCCCCGGAGAAAATGGAGGAGGTTCGCTGATGCTGGAAAATCTCGAAAGCAATTACGATTGCGCCCGCGCGGGAGAAGATCTTCATACGTTGAAACAGGAGCTCGCCAAGCTGCGCGGCTCGGGCGCGGGCGATCCACATACGCAAGAGCAAATCAACCGCATTGAAAATCAAATCTCGTTCATTATGAACAAATGCGATATCAACCACTAGCCACACTCCAAAAAAACACCCGTTCATCCGCTAAAATACCGGCGGCGAACGGGTGTTTTCTAGGCTATTTGCTCCCCGTCCCCGATTTGTGTCTTCTCCTCCGGGTTTAAGGGAATTCCAAACGAAGCGTTTATATTATGGATAAATTTGCAGGTTCATTCCTTTCTTAAGTCCCGTTCCTCCGGTAAAATAGAGCTGCAGCCACCCCTATTTTTCAGGAAGCAGGTGACGCCGGTCGTGGATCTGAACGAACTAGCGAAGCAATTTGCCGCAGGAGAGCTCTCCCTGCAAGGGATTTATTTCACCCAATTGCAGCCCGGCATTTACAAGGGACATACCAAATCCCGCCCGACGCCGCATGCCGGCCTGGTTTTCGCCCTGCGCGGACAGGCCGTCTTTACCTTTGACGATACGCCTTACGAGCTGCAGCCCGGCCTGATCGCCCATGGCCCCAAGGGCGCGGCGCTGCAGGTCGAGGCCGGACCCGGCGGGTTCGACTACGCCCTTATTCACTACACGCTGGATTCGCCGGCGGGCAGCCCCGATGTTTATACGCGGACCCATTATTTGCTGGACACCGGCGAACAGCCCCGGATCATGGAATTGCTGCGGCTGCTGCAAACGTCCATGACGACGCCCGGCCCTCTGCAAGCCGTCAGGTCCAAAGAGCTGTTTTACGGGACGGTCTATGAAATGCTAAGCTGCGCGCGCAGCCGTTTGAACGCCGGAAGCCGAAGCATGATCGAGCATGCCCTGGGCTACATCCATGAGCATTATATGGAGCCGCTCAATCTGAAAACCTTGGCCGGCTTATACGAAATGGACGTCAAAAAATTCGCTTACGCATTCCGCAAATACGCTGGTATTTTTCCCATCGATTATCTTATCCAGCACCGCATGAGCCGGGCCCGCCTGCTGCTCGTCGCTACGCGCTGCAGCGTAAGCGAGATCGCCGAGAGCGTCGGTTACGGGGACGCCCATTATTTCAGCAGGTTATTCCGGAAACATACCGGCTGCTCCCCGAGCGAATTCCGTTCCCAAAGCGGAAATAATCCACCTGCCTTTTGACAATTGTCTATTTCAAACCCCGGGATCGTTCATTATAATGTGATCTGAAAATGAAAATCATTATCAACAGTACGAAGTGGGGGAAAACCGATGCTTGCATCCTTTAAACGCTGGGGCGTCCTGCCCATCATCGCCATCCTGTTCATCGTCGCCACGGCGGCCTGCGGAACGCCATCCGCTGCCACCCCGCCCAACGGAAACGACGCAGCAGCCGCGCAAAACTCCAGCCCAGACAAAGCCAATACGGGGGCCGGTCAGCCGGGGGCTAACGGGGGCGGGAACGGGACCGATTCCACCGCAGACGCAGGAGGAACCAAGGTCCCGATAACGATTCACCATGACAAGGGCGAAACCGTACTGGAGGAAAAACCGAAAAAGGTCGCTATCACCTACTTCCCGTATGCGGAGCACCTTTTCGCCATCGGGGAACAGGATGCGGTGGCCGGCGTGGTCGGCCTGAAGTCGCTGCAAAATTTCCCGGTATACGACAGCTTCACGAAGCAGGGGAAAATCGCCGACCTGGGCGACACGGCCAATATGGAGAGCATTTTGGCGCTGGACCCCGACGTGATCATCGCTTGGGAGGACGATCTGAAAATTTACGACCAACTGGCCCAAATCGCCCCCACGATTCTGATCCATCAATCCGAAAACTGGCAGGACACGATCACGAAAGTAGCCGCGGTTTTGGGCGAAGAGGAAAAAGCGGAGCAATATATCGCCGGCTATGACGCCAAGCTGGACACGCTGGCCGCGAATATGGACAAGTCCGGGGTAAAAGGGAAAACCGCGATTTTCATGATGACCTGGGGCAAAGGGTTCAATTACTACGGCGGCGAGCGGATGGAGCCGTATTACGAACGCCTGGGCTTTGCCAAATTCCCGGATATGCAGGATTGGAGCGAAATCAGCCTGGAAGGCGTGGCCGCCATCGATCCGGATTATATTTTTCTCGGCGAGGATTTTACCGGTTCGGCGGAGCTGTCGCTCGGTGAGCTGGGCAAAAACCCAGTATGGAATCAGCTGAAAGCCGTCAAAAACGGCAACCTTTACGTTATCGACACGGAAATCGTCGGGCCGCTGGCCATGGGCCAATCCAAAGGGCTTGACGTCATGGAGCAAATTTTGCAAAACTAAGCGGCACCGGGACTCCCCTTCTCTTCCGGAATTTTATATGGAAGGGGAGTTTTGCTATATGGCTGCCCGCCCGGAAGTGTGTTACGATTCTTCTGTTCGCTTATGAACTCATTCATAACACTACTTGTCGGATCGACATTGGGAGGGCGTCACTTGAAAGCGCAGTCTGATACCACGGCGCAAGGCGCGGAAACAACCCGTAAGGAAGCTGGCCGCGCCAAACCACGTTTCGCGAAGCGGAATTATTATTTGCAGCTGGCGACGGTGTTTGTCGGTTTTTTTATTTTTGGATTCTCCGAAAATATTAAAGGGCCTGCGATTCCGCGCATCCAAACCGACTTCGGCATCGACGAAATGCAGGTCGGAACGCTGCTGTCCCTCAACTCGCTCGGCTATTTGCTGGCCTGCTCGTTTACCGCCTATCTGGCGCGCAAATGGGGAGCGAAAGCAGTCACCCTGCTGGCCTTCGGATCGATGGCCGCCTCCGGCGTACTGATCTTCGCTTCACGCACCTACCCGGCCTTGAGCGGGTCCTACTTCTTCATGTACGTTGGCAACGGCATGCTGGAAATCGCGCTCGCCGTGCTGGCGGCGCGTATTTTCGTCGGCAATACCGGGACGATGATGAACCTCGCTCATTTCTTCTACGGGCTTAGTTCGATTGTGGCGCCAATGATCGCCTCCGGGCTGATGAGCGTAACGATCGGCGGCCACATGCTCGATTGGCGCGGCATGTATCTGATCATGTTGTCGCTGTCGGTCATTCCGATGATTCCGGCGTTTATGAGCCGGTTTCCGGGGGAGGAAGAGCACGGCGGCGAGCGCGTGCCCGTGTCGCAGTTGATGCGGGACCCCGCCATTTGGCTGATCGTACTCGTTTTATCGTTTGGCGTCATTTCCGAAATGGCTGTCGGCGGCTGGCTGGTCAACTTCCTGGAAAAAGCCTACCACTGGAACACCTCCAGCGCCTCGGGCATGCTGTCGGCGTTTTTCGTATGCTTTACGTTCGCGCGCCTGCTGCTTGGACCGGTCACGGATAAAATCGGGTTCACGCTGTCGCTGATCCTTTTCTCCGGCTTTTCCGGACTGTGCACCCTGGCCGCCATCTGGGCCGGCGAGCCCGGAGCGTTCCTGTTCGCCGCCGCCGGGATCGGGATCGCCCCGATCTACCCGACCGTGATGGCCTTGATCGCCAAGAAATACCGCTCCGGCAGCGACTCCGCCATCACCTTTATCGTGACGCTGATGGGGGTGGGCAGCGTGATCGGCAATTACTTGATCGGCGCCATCACCGACGGCATTAAGAAGCTGTTCGCGAACGCCAGCGACCCGGAGCTCGGCTTGCTGCGCGGCCTTCAGGCCGGATACGGCTTTATCGGCGTGTGCGCGCTGCTGTGTACCTTGGCCAGCGCCGTATTATTCGCATATTTGCGGAAGCGGAACGAATTGATGTGATATTCCGCCGAGCATAAACTGCGCTGAGTAATTATTGCGCCAAACAACCGCTAAGCAATACTGCGCCAAACAACGCTGGAAAAAAATCCGCCACGCATGCATCAGGCATGCATCAGGCATAGGCTTGGCATGCGCCAAGCATAACACCAGGCATAACACCAGGCATAGGGCTGGCATGCATTAGGCATGCGCCAAGCAACCTGTGGGAATCCGGGGGCCTGAGAGCCACCCCAGCGAAAAATAAGAGCAATAAGTGTCGTTATTCCGGCGATACCCATCCATTTGAAAGAAATAGAGACAATTTGTGTCGTTATTTTCCCCCATCGCAAGGAAATGCCCGCGCTCTGGACTATTCATGGGAAAATAAGTACATAAAATGCCGCTAATGGGGATAAACACGCCTGGCTCCGAATTATAAGTACATAAAGTGCCGCTATTTTGAAGTCCCAGCCCACGGTTGGCTATGTCCGCGCCATTCCAGCGGCCGTATTCCAATATCACACACTATCAACGACTATCTCAAACTATCTCACGGTAACACACACTAGCTCACACTCTCTCACTACCTTTACCTAATCTCACCTATCTCACGCTACCTTACGCACGTAAAAAAGGGCCCGACCGGGCCCCGATCATTTCCCTCCTTTAAACCACTTCGAACTACTTCGTATCTATGCTTGCCAAGCCTTCAACTCCACCTAAACCTACTTTAACCACTCATGTCCGCGCCTTTCCGGCCCCGGGCTCCCTTTTCGGCCTTCAGCTCGGCTCCGGGCCTTGCTGTCTTTCCGCCCCTTTCAGAGCCAGCAAAAAGATACCTTCCGCCGGGCGGACGGAGCTGACCTCCGTGCAGCCCGCCAGCCCGGCTTCGCCCAAGGCAGCTTCCAACTCGTGCATCAGCCGGGAAGCTTTAAACACGCCGCCGGACAAGTACACGGGCACGTCGCCCAACTGCCGGCGCGCCGCAACGGCCAGCTCGCACAGATGCCCCGCCGCCGCCTGCATGATGCACAAAGCGGCTCGGTCCTGCCCCTCGGCGAGTTCATTGACCAGCGGTACCAGCAGGGCCAGGTCCTGGTCCGTAATCTCGCCGGAATAGCAGCGGGCCAGCAGCACGCTCTCCTCTTCGCCCTTCAGTGCGCGCAGAACCGGGCGAGCCAGCCCAGTCGGCGGCTCCAGGCCGGCTTGCGCTCGCAGCGCCGATTTCAGTGCTGCGAGCCCGATCCAGTAGCCGCTGCCCTCATCGCCTAGCTGATGGCCCCAGCCGCCCAGCCGCAGTTCCCGCCCGGCTGCGTTTTTCCCGTAAGCAACCGTGCCGCCGCCGGAGATGATGACGAGCCCCGGGCCGCCCCGGGTGGCGGCGTACCAGTTCCCCCAATAATCGGGGACGACTTTTAAGCTCGCCAACTCAAAGCGGCGGCCGCTCATCGCCTTCCTAATCGCTTTCGGAATCGCCGCCACATCCCCGTGGTAGCCGCTCAGGCTGAAACAGATGCTGACCGGCGGCCCAACGTCTGCATCCACGCTCGTGCCTACGCCCGTGACCCGCTCATTCAGCCGCTCGCAAACCTCGGCGGCGATTTTGGAGTAGCTGCGCAGCCCGCCCGGCTTCGCGTAATGGATGATCGGCGGCAGCATCCACTCTTCCAGCAGCCGGCCCGATTCGTCCAGCAGCTCGACCGCCGTTTTCGTTTGTCCCCCGTCAACGCTAACGATAAGCACGCCGATCACTTCCCTCTCGGTAGGGTTGCAGCTTGCCGGCAAACTGCCGCGTGATCGCGATCGGGTCGGTGATCGCCGTGCCGACCACGACGAAATACGCTCCCGCTTCGATGGCGGCAAGCGCCTGCCCCGGCGAACCGACATGCCCCTCGCATACCGCCCGCACCCCAGCCTCCGTCAACTGCTTGACCAGCGCGATGTCCGGTAGGGCACGGCCTACGCTTGCGTCCGTATACCCTGACAGTGTCGTACCGACGAAATCGGCGCCCAGCCGCCAGGCTCGTTCGCCTTCCGCGAAAGTCGACACGTCGGCCATTACCGGCGCATGCAGCTCCTCCTTAACGCGGCGGATCAGCATCCCCAGCGCCTCGGTATCCGGCTGGTTCTGCACGCTCGCTTCCAACGCGACAATGTCCGCCCCCGCTTCCACGATCGCCCGCACATGCTCGAAGGTCGGCGTGATAAAAAAGCGGTGATCATATTGATGAACTTTATAAATCCCGATAACCGGCAAGCCGACCTGCTTTTTGATTTCCGCGATATGCTCCGGACCGTCCGCCCGGATTCCGGCCGCGCCCCCCAGCTCCGCGCTTTTGGCCATCGCAGCGATCATCGGCGCGTGATTGAGCGGGTGGTCGAAATGCGCCTGGCAAGAGACGATAAGCCCGTGTTTCATGCTGTCGATCACATAGACATCTCCTTTGACATTCAATATAAATTTTGCTGCTGGCTCGCGCCGTCAAGCGGCGAAGCGGCCCCCCAGCCGATATCCACCGCCTTGAACGCGGCTTGATAAATAAATATGCTTAGCATCTCGGAGACATATCCGGGACCGCCGTTCGTCAGCACATAAGAAAAACGTCTATCGACGTACTTTCAAGGAAGCCAGACCGCGTAAACCGGTATTTTTTGCGATTACAGGATTGTTTCAACTTTCGCAGCAAAAAAACGGCAGACAAGCCTTGATGTAGCTGGGTAAAGCAGCAATCCATTGTTGGAGTAGACGCCGAATCTGAGGTAAACTGGGTTTTCCCGGCTTTTTGGGCTGCTTCGTTGATCAATCCAAGCAACTGTTATAAGGCAACCAGCCAATCGAGTGTGCCGACTTCGTCGCACAGCAAGGAAAACAAGCCGCTGAAGGAACGTACGTTGTACTTTACCGGGTTCGTGTCTTGGTGTTCCTGCCTGTAGCCTTTGCACGATTATCCCCTTCGTTAAGGAGCAGGGAGCAGGGGGTGGGGCTAGAGCAAGTCAAGGATTCCAAAAAAAGAGAAGAAAAAACAAAAAAGATGAGGAAAAAATGAGGCGGTTCAGGTGAGATTTTCGGCTTGTCAAAGGAACGTATGTTTGGTATAATGAAATAAATGGAACTTATGTTCGTATATTCTTGATTCGGGGGCGAGTAAACATGGAGATCAATGCGGGAACGGAACTTCAGCCATTCAGCAGCCGTTTTAACAGCGAACAGGACTGCATGGAGGCGCTAATTGCGATGAAGTGGCCAAGCGGCTTTGTCTGCCCGCGGTGCGCTTACACCCGGTGCAGCCGTCTAACCTCCCGGCATATCCCTTTGTTCGAGTGCGGAAAGTGCAAGCATCAAACATCGCCTTTGGTCGGCACAGTTTTTGAAGGAACGCATCTTCCCCTGGTGAAGTGGTTTCAGGCGCTGGAGTTGTTCCTGCTCCCTGACGGCATTTCGGCGCTGCGGCTGAGCAAGGTGATCCGGGTCACCTACAAGACCGCCTGGTCGATGCTGCACAAAATACGCCATGCCGTGGGGGAGTTCGATGCCCGGGAGCTGCTCTCCGGAGACGTGAAGGTGAACAGCGATCAGTATGGGCGTAATCCGTCCCGGTGTCAGCTTTCGCATCCGTATGCCTCGGCGGTCGTAGCCGGCTGCACGGTCACGGAGTCGGGCGAGCCGGAACAGGTCAAAATCCGCCTGGTGCCGCATAAGCGGGGAGGCGAAAAAAGGGCAGACCGTCACGATCTAACCGCGTTCATCAATGGGCATGTGGATGTCCGTACATCGGCGGTGCAGTCGTTCCCTCAGGCCTTTCGGCTGTATGCGCCCTTGCGGAGAGTGGTGAGAGAGGCGTGGGAATCGCTGAAGAGTACGTATGGAGCCTTGGGACTGAAGCATCTGCAGGCGTATCTGAACGAGTACACCGTACGCCGCCGGCTGCGCCTGCAAGGAGCGGAAGAAACGATGCGGCAGAAGTTGCTGCGCATGTGTGTGGCGATTCCGGCGATCCCTTACCGCCGGCTGATCGCGCGCCAACCGAACCAGCCCCTTGGGGCAGCAGCCTGATCAGGACGCTGGAACGGTGGGGGGAGTTTGATGCAGATTAACTTAATGGGTCCTTGATCTCCTGTCTTGATCGCTTGTCCGGTCTGTTTCACCTACCCTAAACCTCATTCCTTCTCCTAAGCCCGTCTAAATTATCTCGAGCCTATCTGCTTCTCCACCAAATATTTCTTCTCCCGAGCTTGTCTGTTTCTTTGTTACCTGATTAAACGGGATAATCGTGCAAAGCCTCCGGAAGGGAGTGTTGATCTGCCGCCCACCCTCTTCCCTGTCCCCGAGCTTTCAACGCCCTTCCGCGTTTCTTGCCACGATCGGTTTTGAAAGCCTTCAGTTCAAGGACTCAAGCTGATTGTTAAAGTTGAGTTATAAAAAGATGACCCTGAATAATTCAGAGGTCATCTTTGTCGGTATGGATTAGCCGGCCGCCTCGTTACGACGGAGGGGTCGTGGATTCGCGGATCAGCAGCTCCGCCGGGAAAATTTTGTGGGCGTGCGTTATTTTTTTGTTGATCAGATCAAACAGGATTTTGATTGTTTCTTCGGCGATTTCCTCCACGGGCTGCTGGATCGTCGTGATCGACGGATTATAATAATAGGCGATGTCCAGGCCGTCATAACCGGCGACGGAGTAATCCTGAGGGACCGATTTGCCGCATTCGAAAATCGCCCGGCAGGCGCCGACGGCCAGGCTGTCGGAAATGGCAAACAGCGCCGTGAAGTCTTCGCCCGACTCCAGCAGCTCCTTGGTGACGACGTAGCCGTTTTCCATCGAATAGCTCTGGATATGCTCCTTCATCGTACGCACCAAATTTTCGTTCAGCTCCAGGCCGTGGTCCTCCAGGGCTTTTTTGTAGCCTTCGTACCGCAGCCTGCCGATGCTGGCGTCCGACATCGGAGCGGAAATAATTGCGATCTTCCGGTGGCCGAGCTTGCACAGGTAATCCACCATCTTGTAGCTTTCCTTAAAGTCGTCGACGGAGACCGAAGAATATTCCTGCGGATCGTACTCCGACGTCATGCCGATCGTACTGAGCACATAAGGCACGGTCAACTGCTCCAGCTTTTCTTTGGCATGCGCGAAATAACCGCCGAGGAACACGATGCCCTTCAGCCGCTTTTCCTTTTCCAATTCGATCGCCACTTCGATTTCATCCTGATTTTCGTCGACCCGCTGCAGGATGAACGAGTATTTTTTGCGCTGAATTTCTTTTTCAAAGACTTGTATCATCCGGTTAAAAAAGGGGTTGGTGATCCCCTTGATCAAGACGGCTATCGTTTTTGAGGCGGAACGCTTCAGATTTCGGGCGCTGTTGTTCGGAACGTAATGGTTCTCCTTGATCACTTTCATAATCATCGCTTTCGTCTCTTCGCTGATGTCCGGATGATTATTGATTGCCCGGGAAACCGTCGTTACGCCAACCCCGCATATTCTGGCAATATCGATAATTGTCATTGAAGCCATATCCGATCTTCCCTTACATCGTAATTTCCGCTATTCTCTTCAAAATATAGCAACATACGTAGTAGAAAACAAGGGAAGGCGGAGAAAGCAAGGGGGCCGGTTCACACTTCCCCAATCCCAAAAAGCCTTATCCCCTGTATCCCTTTGGCCTTGCCCCGTGCGGATTACCCCTTCACGGCGCCGGCAACGACGCCTTCGATAATGTATTTTTGACAAAGCAGGTAAAACACGACGATCGGCAAAATCGCCAGCACCAGCATCGCCATCATCGCGCCCATATCGATCGAGCCGTAGCCGCCCTTCAAATATTGGATCGCGATCGGAATCGTCCGGTATTCGGTCCCGATGACCAGCATCGGCAGCAGGTAGTCGTTCCAGATCCACATCACGTTGAGAATCGAGACGGTGATCGCAATCGGCTTCAAAATCGGCAGGACGATATGGAAAAAAGATTGCACCGGGTTGCAGCCGTCGATCAGGTCGGCCTCTTCGATTTCCAGCGGGATCGACTTGACGAAGCCGCTGAATAGGAACACCGACAAGCCGGCGCCAAAGCCGAGGTAGATGACGATGATCCCGGCAGGGTTATCCAAATGCAGGATATTGGCCGTTTTGGTCATGGTGAACATCACCATCTGGAAAGGGACGATCATCGAAAACACGAAAACGTAGTACATCAACTTCGTAAATCTCGTTTTCACCCGGGTGATATACCAGGCGGTCATCGCCGTCAGCAGCACGATCACGGCCACCGAGCAGACGGTGATAAACAGCGACATGCCAAACGCGTTGAAAAAGCCGGTTTTGACCACGCCTTCCGTATAGTTCTTCAGGTTGACGAACGTTTGACCGTTCGGGAACTGGAACGGCGTATCGCTAATAAAGAACTTGCCCTTGAAGGAGTTCATCAGCACGATCAGAATCGGAGATAAAAACAGCACGGCGAGAACGAACAGGACGGCAAATTGCAGCACGTCTCTTCCTTTCGTTTTTGGCATCAGTTTTCAACCTCCTTGCTTCTCGTAGCCAGCAATTGCACCAGGGCGATCAAAGCGACAAGCACGAAAAATACGACCGCTTTCGCCTGGCCGACCCCTTCCCAGCCGACGCTGCCGTAGAAGGTGTTGTAAATATCGAGCGCCAGCATCGAGGTTTGCTTGGAAGGCGCCCCTGCGGTCAAAGCGAGGTTCTGGTCAAACAGCTTAAACGAATTCGACAGCGTCAGGAACAAGCAGATGGTGATGGACGGCATCACCAGCGGGATGGTGACGTTCTTCAATATGCCGAAACGGGTGCATCCGTCGATTTTGGCCGCTTCAATTACTTCTTTGGACACGTTTTGAATGCCGGCGATATAAATGATCATCATGTACCCGATTAATTGCCAATTCATCAGAATCACAAGCCCCCAGAACCCGTACGTTGCACTGGAGGTCAAAGTAACTTCAAACTTGTACAAAATCCCGTTCAAAATGAGCTGCCAGATGTAGCCCAAGACGATGCCGCCAATCAGGTTCGGCATGAAAAAAACGGTGCGGAACAGGTTGGTGCCCTTCTTCCCCCGGGTGAGCAGCAGCGCCAGGAGAAAGGCGAACACATTCACGCTAATGACGGCCACGACGGTAAAGCGAACCGTAAACCAAAGCGCATTGAGAAAATCCTGATTCGAAAAAGCTTTGACATAATTGCTAAGGCCGGCCCATTTGGCGTCGGTTACGGTCGTAAACTCCGTGAACGACAAATAGATGCCGAGCAGAAACGGAATGATAAACATGACGGTAAAAGCCAGTATCGTCGGTAATGCAAAAAGGGCGAAGTATTTTTGTATCGATTTTTGCATGGGGCTCTCTCCTTACCCGGATTAAAGCGGCGGCGCACCCGGCCGGAAGCGCCGCCGCATCGCAATCGCAATGCTTTACTACTATTTGGCTCTTTCGGCTTTCCAGGAGTCCTTCACGGTCGTCACAACGTCATCCCACGTTTTGTTGCCCTGCGCGTATTGCAGCAGCGCATCGCCGAATACGTTTTTGAACTCTTCGCTCGGGAAGGCCGCAAAAGCCCACGGCACCGAGGTAATGCCGTCTTTGTTCATCCAGTCGGACACTTCCTTCGCCAGCGGATCCGCCGGTTTTTCGTTGTCTTTGAACGTATTGAACGGCGCGATGAACCCTAGCTCATTCGTAACGTACGCTTTGCCTTTATCGCTGGAGAACAGCCATTCCAAGAACGCGATCGAAGCCTGCTGCTTCTCGGGCGACACTTTGCTGTTGACCGCCAAATAGTTTTCCGTACCGACGGCCAGACCCTGGCTTTCTTCCCCGGACATCCCGGTGTAGATCGGCAGGAACTTGATGTCTTCCGCCTTCACGACGTTGCCGTCAACTTCGTTGATCTGCGCCCAGGCCCAGTTGCCGTTTTGCACCATGGCGGATTGGCCCAAAGCGAACTCGGCCATGGAATCGGTGACCGATTTGCTTCCAAGCATCGTCGGTTTCGTCACCGAGTTGTTGATGTACAGGTCGAACAAGTTCTTGAAGTTTGAATTGTATTTGAATTCCACTTCCGTTTTGGACATCCCCGCCAAAATCGGGTTGTCGAAAGCCGTATCCTCTTTAAACTCATAGAAGAATGGGTAGTTGGCCAGGTGAGTCTGCCATCTCCACTGCTCGCCGGAAGCGAGGGAGGTCGAGGAGAATACGCCTTTGATGCCGAGCTTGTCCGCCTTTGCCGTCATATCTTCTACAACCGCTTTCAACGTATCGAAGTTGTTCACTTCCTCCATTGACGAAATCGAAACGGCTTTGTCCGGCAATGCAAAATACTTCTGCATAATGGCATTGTTGTAAATAATGCCGTAGCCCTCCACGACATAAGGAATCCCGTAAACGCCCCCATCGTTCGTGACGGCCAGACTTTGGTCGGACAGATAGCTGTACAGCTTCGTATCCTTCAAATCCAGGGCGTAGTCCTTCCAGTTTTGATAGCCGACGGGGCCGTTGATTTGGAAAATCGTCGGCGCTTCCGACTTGGCGATCTCCGATTTCAGCGTCGTTTCGTAAGTGCCGGCGGCGGCCGTCACCACTTTCACCTTCACGCCGGTTTCCGCCTCGTAATCTTTGGCGATTTTCTCGTAAATCGCGGCGATCTCCGGCTTAAAGTTGAGGAAATAGATTTCTTCCGCTTTCCCCGAATTTCCGTCTCCGCCGTTGCCCGCTTGGCCGCTTCCGCCCCCGCAGCCGGCCGCCAATCCGGCGAACAAAGTCAAAGCCAGCACAAGACTCCACAGTTTTCCGACCTTCATGTTCGTTCCCCCTTGAGAGAATTGTATAAATTTCAGCGGATTGAATACGCTTCCGAACAATTATGAATGCGCTCTCGGTAACGATTCCGAAAACCGTTCCGGCATCCTTATCGGTAACGTTTTCAGTCACAACGCAATAGTAGCACACTTGTCTTGAGGTCGGCAATACATATTTTTCTAAAAAAACAAAAAACGCCTGACGGCGTTTTGTCTGAAGCGGGATTCGTTTTAACAAACATAAGGCTGTGATGGCGTTAATCTCTAGGGAAAAAGGTCTTCTCGAGTCGCTTCCCATCTAAGCTCCGCTAATCCGGCGGTAAGTCGCCTCATCAGACACGATGTATAGCCGGGCCTCCGCCGGAATCGGCTGGTCGAGCTTGCGGTTGATGCCGAGATCCCCGCGGTCCGCCAGCAGCGTGGCCCCTTGACTCAGCAGATCATCAAACGCTTCGCGGTACGTTTTCCACTCGGCTTTCGCCCGGACTTCGTAAATGTCGTCGCCATGCTGGCGGCTGAGAAGTTGACGTATCAACTCCGAATTCCCTGCCTGCAGCGCGGAACGAACCGCCAGCCTGGAGATGGCGTCATGGGAAAGGACAAACTCGTTTACTTGAACATGGCGGAAGTTCTGGATATTTTTCTCCTGCGTGATCTCAACAGTTGTATGTATGTGCGGAGCCAGGCGCTCAATGCTGGAGGCGATCAGCAGCGACTTGCCGTCGATCAGCGAAAATTCGTCAATCCGCGCATCAGCGAAAATAATCGCCGCTTTGGCCTTGCCGATGCCCGCCTTGAGCAGCGTTTCGTCCGCGGCCGGGTCGCCGCTCACGAAATGAACCTGATGCATATGCGCCAGCGGGTGCTGGCCGATCTCATCGACCAGCACAATCCGGTTGCCGGGGGAATAACTCAAAATTTCCTCCACCGCCGCTTGCGCTTTTTTGCTCCAGTTGATCAGAATGATATGATTTTCGCCCCGAAAGCTCAAAGCTCCCGCCCCTCTCTGCCGCTGAAGGCTTCCTATGGAATCGATCACTTTGCCGATCACCAAACTGAGCAGCCCGATCCCGAAAATGTACAAAAAGATCGTAAACACTTTCCCCGGCACCGTTTCGGCAAAAAAGTCCCCGTAGCCCACGGTGGCCATCGTTGTCAGCACCCAATACAGCGCATTGAACCAGGTCCCGAACGTAGCCGGCTCCAGACCGTAAGCGATCGTCGCGCTCAAGGTGACAAACAGGACGATCAAGATTGCCAGGGAGGTTTTGCGCAAACGCATCAATCGCGCCGTGATTCTAAGCAAAAAATGCACGAGGGCCGCTCCTTCCCCGGATGCTATTAAATAATCAGGCTGCTTACGGCAAAAGCCATACCGATGAACACCAGGCAAAGCAAGGTGCCGACGGCGACGTTGCCCTTCTTGAGCTGATCGGAGATTTTAAACCCGGGCGTCACCAATTCAAAAATCCAATACGAAGCGATCAGGCACACATACCCCACGGCAAACCATAACATCATGTGCCAAATCGAAGTGTTCGTATAAGCCGCCACCCCGAGAATGATCGCCGTGCCCAAAAATTTGCCGCCCAGCGCCAAGGCCACGGCCACATTTCCCTTTTTCAGCTCATCCATGTCGCGATACGGTGTCATCCAATTAAAAATGACCATCCCCACCAGCTGGAGCAAAATCATGGCGATCACGCTCACGACAATATTAATGACTACCGTCAATTCGCCCACCCCCGAAATTTCGCGTACGCCAAATCATAATCGGCAAAATCATGCACTTCCTCCAATACGACCGACGCGGTTTTGGCCTGCTTCAAAGCCGTGTAACGTTCGTCGTCGATCGGCTGCTTGATGCGGTTGCCGGTCGGCAGCTCTAGCACGGCAAAATTCCGGGTCTTCCCCTTGTACTCCGTTTTGTACACGCCGACCAAATCAACGTCCGTCGTTACGGACACCTTGAGTTCGGCCAGGTCTTTTTCGGCCGTGGCCTGATCGGGGTAAGACTTCAACGTCGTCCAGGAGGACAGACGCACCTCGTTTTTCTGGTTCTCGTCGGTCGTCAGCTCGGCATCCATAAACTGGAGCACCCAAACCTTGTCGCCCGTCGCATAGTTATTGTCGTTCGGCAGCAGATCGTTATCGGGTAATATCGTCATGTCGCTCCCGACCAAATCGCCCACCGTTCCTTCGAGGATCCGGTAGTCCCACGGCACGCGCGAAGTCGTTAAGGTCGCTTCCGCCCCTCCGCTGTCCGTGCTCAACACGCTGTTTTGCCCGCCGCAGGCGCTTAGCGCCAGCACGGCCAAAACGGCGACGGCCGCCGCCAGGAAACGCCGGACCCAGGCTCTATTACGCAATTGCATTTATCTCACTCCCAACGCAATAAAATGACTGGCGTTGCCGGTAATCGGCCCGCCGGCCCGGCCAAGCAAACCGCAGGGCGTTCCGTTCAAAACGAACATGCCGGTCAACAAATGGAGTTCGCCTTCCGCCGTTTCGATGCGCGCCAGCTCCGCTCTTTTTTGATACACCGAGGGGAACAGCACGCTGCTGTCGAAGCCTTCCCGATCCTCCAGCTCGAGCCGCCCTTCCGCATCAAACATGCGCACGGAACCGCCCTCACGCCCAAACATTGATTTGGACACGAAGCTGCCCGAAAAGACCGGTTTATTGTAAGTCGGCAGGACATAGCGGGCGATCGCCTCGCGTTCTTCCGCGTCGAACAGCAGACCCAACTCATACAGCCCCCAAGCCGCGGCGAGCAAGCCTTTGGACTGCAGCAAAATGCTGTGCGGCGAATTAAACAGGGTCAACCGTCCGGTTTCGATCGCGTAGCTCAGCGCTTCGCCCCCATCGTCTACCGCCATCCACTCTTTGGGATACAGGGCGAACATCCGTTCAATCACGCGACCGTCTTTGTTTTTCAGAACGCCTTCATCCACCCAAAGCTCCAGGCAATCCTCGTAAAAAAGCTCCAGCCCGCTGTGTCTGCCCAACGCTTCGATTGTCCCCGAGTCCTCAAGATGGCGGCCGTACCATACACAAGCTGCGGTGTCCGGGCGTTCGAGCGCCCAAGCTTCCTTAACCAGCTCTTTCATCCGTATGTTGGGCGAAGCGTACCCGGCCTGCTCCAGCACCCACGGCGTGGCGATCGAGGCTTCTACGTATCCCGTGGGCGTATCGGCGTTCAGCTCCAGCAGCTTGATGGTGCCGTCGTTCGCCACGGCGAAATCAAACCGCGCGTAACGGCTGATGAGCCCCGGCTCCGGCAGCGGCAGATCATCGAGCATGTTCCACAGGATCGGCGGAATTCCGATCAGCTCATACAAATCGCGGCGGCGATGCACGTAACGTACGGTTTTGTCCAAAATGCGCCAGATGGCGGACGCCGCTTGCTCCAGTTCTTCGTAAACAGCCTTGGGCATTAGGACGATCTGATCGATCCAGTACTGCTCTTCTTCGATATCCGCCCATGTAAATCCGAGCTCTTGCAGCCGCTTCACCCGTTCGCTCCGGTCCGGATGGGGCTGGCCGATCACTTCGAACACGCAGCCGTTCGTTCCGTCATTCGTTCCGCCGTTCATTCCGCCAGTCGCCCCGTTGGGTATCCCGCCGCTCATCCGCCGAAAAACCCTTTGCCGCCGCCGGATTTCGAGCCGGAAATCGAGCTTTTGCTCGACGAAGAACCGGAGGACGTGCCGGAAGACGAGCCCAGTCCGCTCGATTTGCCGCCGATCCCCCCGGCCGGCGACGAGGTGGAGCGTCTGACGATCGACCCGGTGGATGAGGTCGAGGTTTTCGGCCGCACGACGGAGCCGGCTACCTGCTTGTTTTGGAACGTTCCGCTGGAATACGTGCGCGGAGCATACGGCGTATTGGTGCCCGCGTAATAACCGCGATGGTTGTCATACCAGCGGCTGGACGAATAAAACGAACCGTTGTTGAACAGCAGATGATACAGCAGCATATCATCCCAGCCGAACCCCGAGCCGTAATGGTTAATGACGGTCGTGCCGCCGGAGGAGCCGGAAGTTCCGTCCGTCCCCGCACCGCCGCCGGCTTCAGCGCCACCCTGCTGCTCTTCGTCGGCCGGAAGCGGAATGCTCCAGTCTACGTTTTTGTCAAAATACTGCTTCACTTCATCCGTCGACCATTCGACCAGCTTCGGTCCGTCCCCCGAAGAATCGCTGCTGGTGGCCGAAACCCCGGGGGCGGGAATCAAAAAGGCGTTAGCCAGCAGAGCGATCCCCAGCGATGTGGACAATACGCGCAGCGGTTTGCCGTCCGGTGTGAAAAATTTAGAGCCGGCCGGCTCTTCCGGTGGCGACGATGGCGATATGATCTCCGTCGGTTGCATTTGCTTTTTCGTTACTTCTTCCTCTTCTTTCGCCAAATCCGAACCCTCCTTACGAAAGCATCCTTTAATCGTGCGCAATCGGAATGAGCAGAAGCTCCAATTTCCCCTCGTCGACGTTCAGACGGCCTTCCACCGCTTCATATTCGCGGTTGCCGACAACAAGATAATTCACATGCTCAAGCGCGGCGACCATGTTGGCGCTCCAGGTGCGCTCTTCCAGCTCCCGCAGCTCCCCGTCCGGCAGTTTCTCGTATAATTTTACGCTCATGCCTTGGTCCAATCGACTCACCCTTTCAATTTAAAACAACACTATCTAATGATACGTAAAGGATCTTCCCTAGTTTCATGAAAGATCAGGAAAAATCATAGATAAGGGATGATTAAAAATTTTAGATTCCACGGTGGTTCCACACAGTTAGAAAGCGATCCGCACGGTATAGTCGTCCGCAAACCATTCGACTTTGGCTCCCAGCGTTTCCAAAATCAAACGCAGCGGCACATATACGCTATCGTTCCCCGCGAAGACCGGCCTTTGCTCCGAGACAATAGCCTTCCCGTTGACGGTGGCGGACCCGGACACCGAATTCAGAACGATCTTCGTTTCGCCCTTCTCCGCAATGACCGATCTGGTCGAGACATCCCATTTCGGGGTAACACCCCGTTGGATCCCCAAGCTATCACATGGCCGCCCTTCAAAAGCACATAATGATTCCGAACGTCTCCCGTAATGGAGACCGCACCGGAAATCCCTTTCACTTGCGTTACTCTAATTTTCCCGTCGCCCTCCCTTGTCCATGTCCATACTGTTCCGTCCGCTTTTACCGCCGCATCTCTCGTAACCGACACAATGTCCGTCAATCCGGGAATTCGCGAAGGAGCTAACGTGTTGTCCGCTTCATCGATCCAGAAATAATTCTTCCAGGTCCATACGCCGCCATCGGTATCCAAAGCGACACCGTCTTCAAAATCGACCGCCGCAGCTTTAAACTTGCCGCTTCCCTGGAGTTTGGCCGGTTTGCGAACCTCCACCGTCTCGGCATTCCTTTTCAGACCCCATACCCAAATTTGGCCATCGCTATCAATCCCCAGGGCAACCTAAGTCCCGGCCTCCACAGCCACCGCCTGTGGAATTCCCTCAACCTTAATCGGCTTTAAGGCGCTGGTCCGCAAACCGTTTCCAAGTTGGCCTATAATTCATTACTAATATTGAGGCTGATGCGGAAGGAACCAACAAATTAAAAACAGGATCAAGTAGACGGAAAGCGCCCCCTTGATCCCAAGATAAACCTGATTTCGATTCCATCAACATCAGTGCAGGCCTCTCCGGCGCTCCCCCGTATTTCCTCACCGGCACGATCCAAAGCCATTGTGCAGCACGCAAGGCGAACCGGGAGAGACGTTCGTTAGCTAGACCAAAAACATCGCCACCACCGTCGTCACAGCAAGCCCGATCAGCACCGGCTTCAGGTTGCGCCGCGCCAGCTCAAACGGGCTGACGCCGCAGATCGCCGCGGCGGGGATGAGCGCCCACGGGATCAGCGTACCGCCGCCGACCCAGATGGCGGCCACCTGGCCGAGCGCGGTCAGCGTCGCCGTCCCCGAGCCGATGGCGGTGCCGAACAGCTGGGCGATCGAGCCGGCCAGCGAAATGCCCGAGAAGCCGGAGCCGTCCAGGCCGGTGATCGCTCCGGTGACAGCCAGCGTAATCGCGCCGACGATGCCGTTCAGCGGCACGATGCCGGCCAGGGCCGCGCCAAGGTCGTTGACGATGCCATGCGATGTTTCGGACAGCACCTGTCCGAATAGCTCCGCAAAAGCGGCATCACCAAGATAAAAAAAGGCGGCGATCGGAATGACCGGGCCGAACACCTTAAAGCCGAAGACCAAGCCGTCGATCAGGTAGGAAGTGACCTTCTCCAGGCCGCGGCTTTGATGCGCCAACAGCGTCACCGCGATCAAAATCAGCACAGCCGTCCCGCCCACGAGCGCCGTAGCATCGCCGCCTTGAAGGTGGAGCAGGAGCATCGCGACCACGTCGGCGGCAAACAGCAGAGGGATCAGGACGGCAAGCCATTTGCGGGCTTCGGGGGGCAGCGCGGCCCGGTCCTCATGGCCGGCCGAACGCTCCTCCCCCAGCACGCCGCCCGCGCCGGTTTTCGCCGCGGCCAGCCCGTCTCTCCAGGCTCCGCTGCGCATGTCCCGGCGCATCATCCAAAAGGCCGTGACGGTGCTGACCAGCCCCATTACGATCACCAGCGGCACGCTTTCCGCCATCACGCTGCCGACCGGGAGCCCGGCGGCATCCGCCGTCAATTTCGGTGCGCCTTGTATAATATAATCTCCGGACAAGGCGATGCCGTGTCCGAACAAGTTCATCGCGACGGCCGCGCCAAGCGACGGCAGCCCGACGCGAAGCGCCACCGGCAGCAGGACGGCCCCGATCAGGGCGACCGCCGGCGACGGCCAGAAGAAAAAGGAAGTCACCATCATAATGAGGCCGATGCCCCAATACGCCATCGAAGGTGTGCGCAGGAAACGCGTGAGCGGCGCCACCATCGTTTCGTTGATGCCGGTCCGCATCAGCACCCGGCTCATCGCCACGATGATCGAGATGATCATGATCGTGCTCATCAGCTCTTTGGTGGCGTAGATAAACGAGTTAAAGATGCCCGACACCGAACCGCTGAGCGTTCCCGTCGCAAGCAGCCCGAGCGCAAATATGCCGGTCACGCAAATCATCGTCGTATCCCGCCGCTTGATCATCAGCACCAAAATGAACACGATGAAGGCCAGATACACGTAATGAATCGCCGACAGCTCTATTCTCATCATGATGTCACGCTCCTTTTCCAAGCATATTGTGCTATATGCTATGCAGGAGCCCAAGCAAGAGTTCGACCCATAGCGCTAACTGATGTTTGGTTGTGTCGAAGCTTGGCGTTCAAAGTATGATGGCAGTGAGGTAAGAGTAAGGTAAGAGTGAAGTGTAGGAATGAGATGGGAATGAGATTGCAGAAAGGCGGCAGTGGGAGAGCGTGAGGTAATAGTATAAGCAAGACAGAATAGTTTAGGCGACAAGTCGATAAGGGAGATTGAAGTCACGCAAAATCTTGCGAAATGTGAAACCCATAAAATGTTATAAATCCTGCGAGGAAAAAGCAACGTCCTGCAAAGTAGTAACATACTGCGAAGTAGCAGTATCCTGCAAACTAGCGTTATGCTGCCAAGTAGCAGTATCCTGCAAACTAGCGTTATGCTGCCAAGTAGCAGTATTCTGCAAATTAGCATCTTGCGAAATAGAAATCTTCTGCAAACTGGGATCATTTTCCCGAGCAGCAATATTCCTCCAGGGTAAAATCTCACAAAATGCAAAAGTGCATGCGAATTTTGTCAAACCCTCGCGAAATGGACCTACGAAATGCAAAAGTGCATTTCAATTCCGCCAGAAACATCAAAAATTTCTGAAACGGCCCCGGTCAACTGCACTTTCGGCTTTTGCAGGCGAATCGCCTCAAGGGGGGCATTCGCCGAAAATAAGATGCACTTTTGCATTTGGTCCAACAAGCGGCTGGGTCCATGTACTACTGAAGCGAAAACTAATTTCAAACCAACCATTTCTAACAATCCAGCTGCTTCTAACAAACCAACTGTTTCAGACTAAACCAGCAGTTATAGATTAAACCAAATTGTAGTCCCTGATTTTTTTGTACAAGGTTCCGCGGGAGATGCCAAGCAGCTTGGCGGCATTGCTTTTGTTCCCGGCAGCGCGCTCCAGCGCCTCCTTCATCAGCTCGATTTCTTCCTCGGGCGTAATCCGGGGCTTCAGCATTCTGGACGGAGGTTCAAAGCCTGCTCCTCCCGACTCCTCCATTCCTTGCCCTCCGGCCTGACCGGAAATGGAGCGAGCCCCCATGACCCGGCCGGAAGCGGAGCGAGTCTCCCCGCCAAAGCCTTCGCCGTCAAGCTCCAACTGAGCCTGCCGCTGCTGCAGCGCCTCGGGCAGATGCTCAAGCGTAATCCGGTCGTTTTCGCTCAAAATGACGCAGCGCTCCATCACCGCCCGCAGCTCGGTCTGGTTGCCCGGCCAGTCGTAATTCATAAAAGCCAGCATCACTTCCGGGGCCACCACCGGCACCGGCTTTTGATATTGCAGCGAAAAGGTGCGCAAATACGTCTGGATCAAAGTGGACAGATCCTCCTTGCGTTCCCTGAGCGGCGGCACCTTTAGCGAAACAACGTTCAAGGCGTAGTACAAGTCCGCCCGGAATTTCCCTTCCTGCACCAGCCGCTCCAGATCCTGCGCCGTGGCCGCGAAAATCCGCGTGGATACGGGCGTCTCCTCACCGCCGCCGATCCGTGCAACCATACGGCTTTTCATGAACCGGCACAGCTTATCCTGAACATCCGGCGAGAGGCGGTCGATTTCGTTCAAAAACAGCGCCCCCCCGTCGGCCGCTTCCAGCTTTCCGGCCTGACCGGACGGCCTGCCGGAAAAAGCGCCCCCCTGATAGCCGAACAGCTCCGCCTCGGCCAGCCCTACGGGGATGGCGCCGCAATTGACCGACAGAAACGGCCCCTCGCTCCGGCGGCTGGCCCGGTGAATCACCTTCGCCAACTGTTCTTTGCCCGCGCCGGTTTCGCCGATGAACAGCACGGGCGAATCGGTTTCGGCGAATTTTTTGGCGATTTTCACCACCTTGCCCATGCTTTCGCCGCGGGCGTGCAGCAGCGCAAACGGATCCCGGTCGCCCATTTTGTGGGTCAGCAGGCGCGATTGCGCGGCCCCCAGCTCGTCGTTCAGCTTGACGAGATGCGTGATGTCCTGCTCGGTCGCTACCCCGCCGATGATTTCGCCGCCATCCGCTAGGATCGGCGAAGCATTGATCAGGACGTGAGTGTCCGGCCGCGGACGGTGATACGCTCCCTGCAGCCGCCGGCCTTCGTCCAGAATCTTCAGCACGACCAGCGCCTCCGGATCGAAATGCTCCCCGATCGTTCGCCCGGCAATGTCCTCCTTGGCAATCCCATATACTTCTTCGGCCACCGCATTCCAGCCGACCACCGTCCCGTTCCGGTCCACGACCGTCACGGCGTCGCTAACCGTCTCCAGCAGCGTCCGGAAATAAGCCTCTGTCTGCCGCCCGGTCTCCCCCACCGCCCGCAGCATCTCGCCAAACGGGCAGTATCCGATCGGCCGCCCCTTCTCGTCCGCGACAACGATGGCCGTCCGGCCGCCGGCTTCAGACAGCTTGACGATCAGCTCATGCAGCGGGCCGCTCACGCTCAACTCCACCTCGTGGACAACAACCGCCGCAAAAGCCGCGCCATGCGCAGCCAAATACTCGCCGATGCGGCCCGTCACCTCCTCAAGCAAGCTGGCGTCGCGGGGGGCAAACAGGCACACTCCCCCGTCCCCCGCCGCCGTAACGACCATCTTGCCCTGCCGAAGCGCCGCCAGCAGTGCAGAAACTTTTTCTTCCGGCTTCAGTTCTACGAAATCCCGGCGAATCAGCCGCTCCCGTTCAACATTGAACATTTCGATTACCTCGCACGTCGTTGCAATTTATTTGTAAATCTAACATGAAAAAAGCGGCGTTTCAATACTCGTTTAACGAGATTAGCTTGACGCGTAAAGGGGAGAAGACGCAGGAGTCGAAGGCTCAAACTGTTCATTTTTGAACATAATTAAGATTTCCACAATAAAATTTTGTTTATTTCTCGGACACATATTGTTCATTTATTTAAAATATTGTATATTTTGTGTACAACGACATATGGAAAAGGATGGGTGCCATGGATGCGTTAATGAGAACGCTGTTTTTGGCCTTGGCCCAAAACCGGTCCGTGAGCAAACTGGCCCGCCGATACGGCCTCCGTTTCGGGGCTAGCCGGTTCGTCGCCGGGGAAACGCTTGAGCAGGCCATCGAAACCGTACGCCGATTAAACGGCTCCGGACGGGAAGCGACGCTCGACCACCTGGGCGAATTCGTTTCGAACGAAGCGGAAGCCAGCCGCTCCACCGAGATGTGCCTGAGAACGCTCGACGCGATCGCAGCCTCCGGGGTACGGGCCAATCTGTCGCTGAAGTTGACTTCGCTTGGCCTCGGCATCAGCGAGGAGCTGTGCATGCGCAACATGACGGACATCCTGGAGCGCGCCCGCATCCACGGTTTGTTCGTCCGCATCGACATGGAGGATCATGCGCAGTGCGAAAAAACGATCGCCATCTACAGACGCCTCCGCCGGGAATTCGACCATGTCGGCATCGTCATCCAGGCTTATTTGTACCGCTCCGTGCAGGATCTCGCAGACCTCAAAGAACTGAAGCCCAACCTGCGCCTCGTTAAAGGGGCTTACAAAGAGCCGCCCGAAGTGGCTTATCCGAACAAGCCGGACGTCGACGAAAATTTCAAACGCCTCATTTCCACTCACCTCAAGAACGGCAACTATACCGCTATAGCAACACATGACCCGCAAATCATCGGCTTCACCAAACAGCTCGTAAAACAACTGAATATTCCGCTTAACCAATTCGAGTTCCAAATGCTGTACGGGATACGCGAGGAACTTCAGCTGCAGCTCGCCCGCGAAGGCTACAAAGTACGCATCTACGTTCCTTTCGGCCGAGATTGGTTCGGCTACTTCATGCGCCGTCTCGCCGAGCGTCCGGCCAATGTCTGGTTTGTGTTGAAGAACCTTTTTAAATAATCCCTCTGAAAAGGAGACTTCCCTCATGAACAAAACGGCAAAACCCGCTGTATTCCGCAACGAGCCTTTTACCGATTTCAGCCAGGAGCCCGGCAAGCGGGCCATGCAGGAGGCGATCGCCAAGGTCAAGTCCGAGCTGGGGCGCGAATATCCGCTGCGAATCGGCGGCGAGCTTATTTTTACGGAAGACAAGATCTGTTCCTTCAACCCGGGGCAAACCGGCGAAACAATCGGATGGGTAAGCAAAGCCGACCGTGTACTTGCCGAAAAGGCAATGCAGACGGCGCTGGAGACGTTTGAGTCGTGGAAAAAAACAGCGGCGCAAACGCGCGCGGAAATTCTGCTGAAAGCCGCCGCCATCATGCAGGAGCGCAAGCACGAGTTCTCCGCCCTGATGGTCCTCGAGGCCGGCAAAAACTACGCCGAAGCCGATGCCGACACGGCGGAAGCGATCGATTTCCTGAATTTTTACGCGCGGGAAATGATCCGGCTGAGCGAAATCAACGAGACGATGCCGCTCACCCCGGTGGCCGGCGAAGAGAACCGTCTGACGTATATTCCGCTTGGTGTCGGCGTCATTATCCCGCCCTGGAACTTTCCGCTGGCGATCTGCGCCGGCATGACCTCGGCGGCCATCGTCGCCGGCAACACCGTCCTGCTGAAGCCCGCTTCCAACACATCGGTGATCGCCGCCAAGTTCGCCGCTTTAATGGAAGAAGCAGGCCTGCCGGCCGGGGTGCTCAACTTTGTTCCGGGCAGCGGCGCGGAGGTGGGCGATTACTTGACAACGCACCCCCAAACCCGGTTTATCAGCTTCACCGGCTCAAAGGAAGTGGGCCTGCACATCAACAAGCTGGCGGCCGGCGTCGCCCCGGGGCAGCTCTGGATCAAGCGGGTCGTGGCGGAAATGGGCGGCAAAGACGGCATCGTGGTGGACGAAACCGCCGACCTGGACGCGGCCGCCCAGGCGATCGTCACCTCGGCGTTCGGCTACCAGGGGCAAAAATGCTCCGCCGGATCCCGGGCTTTTATCGTGGAGGCGGTGTATGACGAGGTCGTGAAAAAAGTGGTGGAGTTGACCCGGCGGCTGACGATCGGACTGCCTGAGCACAATTTCCCCATCGGCCCGGTGATCGACGAAAGCTCTTACCGCAAGGTGCTGAAGTACATCCAGATCGGCAAACAAGAGGGCGAGCTGCTGACTGGGGGCCGTCAAGCCGAAGTGACCGGCGCGCAAGGGTTTTATATCGAGCCGGCGGTTTTTGCCGGCGTGAGCGGTAAGGCCCGGATCATGCAGGAGGAGATTTTCGGGCCGGTGCTGGCGATCGGCAAAGCGCAGGATTGGCGGGAAGCGGTCCGGCTGTTCAATGACACCGAGTTCGGTTTGACGGGAGCTTTTTTCTCACGGGATGAAGATCGGATCTCCGAAGCGCTGGAAACGATGCATTGCGGCAATCTTTACGTGAACCGGAAATGCACCGGCGCCCTGGTGGGGGGCCACCCGTTCGGCGGGTTCAATATGTCCGGCACCGACTCGAAAGCGGGAGGCTACGATTATTTGCTGCTGTTCACGCAAGCCAAGCTGACCTCGCGAAAAAAATAACGCCGGTGCGAATATAGTGCGAATATGGACATGAAAAGGGGATAAACGTCATGAAGGGGAAGCTCATTAACGCGGAAAGCGGGAACGTGTTTACCAGTACGCAGCAGTTGATCCGGACTGCCCTGCAGACGATGAACGAGCCCGCGGCGATGTACGAACTGCTGAAGGAACCGCTGCGCACGCTGACGGTGCGGGTTCCCGTCAAAATGGACGACGGCTCGGTCAAAGTGTTCACCGGATACCGCGCACAGCATAACGATGCGGTCGGTCCGACCAAAGGGGGCGTGCGGTTTCATCCCGACGTCACGGAGGAGGAGGTTAAGGCCCTGTCGCTGTGGATGAGCATCAAATGCGGCATCGTGAACCTGCCTTACGGCGGCGGAAAAGGCGGGGTCATCTGCGACCCCCGCACCATGTCCCTGCGCGAGCTGGAGGGGCTCAGCCGGGGGTACGTCCGGGCGATCAGTCAGATCGTCGGTCCGACCAAGGATATTCCGGCGCCCGATGTTTACACCAACTCGCAGGTCATGGCCTGGATGCTCGACGAATACAGCCGCATCCGCGAGTTCGACTCGCCCGGCTTCATCACCGGCAAACCGGTCGTGCTGGGCGGCTCGCTGGGCCGGGAGTCGTCGACGGCGCTCGGCGTGACGATCGTGCTGCAAGAAGCGGTCAAAAAAGCCGGCATGACCGTCGCAGGCTCGCGCGTCATTATCCAAGGCTTCGGCAACGCCGGCGGTTACCTGGCCAAGTTCCTGCACGACGCCGGGGCGGTGATCGTCGGAATCGCCGACGCGCGCGGAGCTTTGTACCACCCGGACGGACTCGATATCCTCGAACTGCTGGACCGGCGCGACTCGTTCGGAACCGTATCCCACCTGTTCCCGGGCCGGATCACGAACCGGGAGCTGCTGGTGCAGGATTGCGATATCCTGATCCCGGCGGCGATCGAAAATCAAATCACGGAGGAGAACGCTCCCGACATTAAGGCGAAGCTGCTGGTGGAGGCGGCCAACGGCCCGACGACGTATGCGGCGACGGAAATCCTGACAAAGCGCGGCGTCCTGATCGTGCCGGACGTGCTGGCCAGCGCCGGCGGCGTGGTCGTGTCCTATTTTGAATGGGTGCAAAATAATCAAGGCTACTATTGGACGCTGGAGGAAATCAACAAGAAGCTGGCCGACATCCTGACCGCCGCGTTCGAAACGGTGTACCGGACCTCCAGGCTGCGGGGCGTCAATATGCGGCTGGCCGCTTATATCGTTGGCCTGAAAAGAATGACCGAGGCCGTAAAATGGCGGGGGTGGATCTAACTATGGCAACTACGCTGATCATTATCCGGCTGGAGCTGGATCACGAGCACGCCAGCTTCGGCGATGTCGCCGCCGCGGTCAGCCAGGCCGGCGGAGACATAACGTCGATCGACGTTATCTCTTCGGCCAAAGGTTCGTCGATCCGCGACATCACCGTGGACACGGGCGACCGTGATGAGGCCGCCATCGTAGGCGCGCTGCGAAGGCTGCCCGGCGTCCGGCTGATCAATGTGTCCGACCGCACGTTCCTGATGCATCTCGGCGGCAAAATCTCTATCAAGCCGACGCTGCCGATCCGCAACCGCGACGATTTGTCGCAGGTGTACACTCCCGGCGTCGCCAAAGTGTGCAAGGCGATCCACGAAAGCCCGGCCAAGGCGTTTTCGCTGACGATCAAGCGCAATACCGTCGCCGTGATCACGGACGGCACCGCCGTGCTTGGCCTTGGCGGCATCGGCCCGTACGCCGCCGCGCCGGTCATGGAAGGCAAAGCGATGCTGTTCAAGCAGTTGGCCGGGGTGGATGCTTTTCCGCTATGCCTCGATACGAGCGACACGGAGGAAATCATCCGCACCGTCAAAGCGGTCGCTCCGATTTTCGGCGGCATCAACCTCGAAGATATCAGCTCCCCGCGCTGCTTTGAAATCGAGCGGCGGCTGGCGGAGGAGCTGGATATCCCGGTGTTTCACGACGATCAGCACGGCACCGCGGTCGTCGTCACCGCCGGCCTGATCAACGCGCTGAAGGTGGTCGGCAAACGGATGTCCGAGGTGCGGGTCGTCGTAAGCGGTGTCGGTGCGGCCGGCGTGTCCATCTGCAAAATGCTGCTCGCCGCAGGCGTCACCCGGCTTGTTCCGGTGGATAGAGCCGGTGCCATCGTGTTCGGTGGCAAATACGAGCACCCGATGTGGCAGTGGCTGGCGGAGCAGCCGCAGGTGGAGGCACGCGCCGGCGCGCTGAAGGACGTCCTGCCCGGGGCCGACGTCTTCATCGGCGTCTCGTCCGGCGGCCTGCTCGCCGGCGCCGATATCCGAGCGATGAACGAGCGGCCGATCGTGTTCGCGCTGGCCAATCCGGAGCCGGAGATCAAGCCGGAGGAAGCGCTGAAGCATGCGGCCGTGGTCGCCACGGGGCGAAGCGACTATCCGAACCAGATCAACAATGTGCTCGTTTTCCCCGGCTTGTTCCGCGGCGCGCTCGACTGCCGCGCCAGACGGATCAACGAGGCGATGAAGCTGGCCGCCGCGGAGGCGATCGCCTCGTCCGTGACGGACGAGGAGCGGAATGAGCAGTACATCATTCCAAGCATTTTCAACGACCAGGTGGTCCCCCTCGTCCGTAAGGCGATCGTGATCGCGGCGATATCGACCGGAGTGGCCCGGCGCATTCCGCCGGATTTCCGGTAAGCTGGAGCCAGTTGGCGGTGCAACGACGGATGATCCGGTTGTACTCACTTGCCGCATACCACCAACGGATCTGAATACAAACCGAACATTAACTCCAATTCATAATTTATCCATGGTAAATTATTGAATAAAATATATAATTATGCTATATTAAAACTATTCGGCCGGTTTATATCAAAGAAGTAAGGAGGTTTAAAAATGAGCATTTTAAAATCTTTAAAACTCACTTTTCCATTACTATTATCCTGTACCTTACTGCTTTCTAACGGAGGAACTGTATTTGCAGAGGGGAGTCAAAATGGGGACATGGAACCGACTTCTGAGATATCTTCTCAATCAACCTCTGTTATTAAGATGTCCCTTGATCCAGAATTAAACAAGAAATTTGCTGAACAACAAGGATATGGCCTGATTCCATTATCGGAGCATCCAGATTTTTTCACTAATTCTGAAACTTATGCCTCCTCTGAATATAAACTTATACAAACAATTACTGGAGGTGGAACAACTACTGGAGCAGAATCCTATGCAGTTTACAAAATGTATAAGTCTGTAACTAAAGGTGATGACATTATTACTTTTGAGTTTCAATCGAATGCGAAACCAAAATCAGGATATAGTTTAGTTGGGTTTACAGAGTCTCATTGGATTGGAGAACCTGCATATGAGGTAATAGATTGGTCACCGAAAGGAACAACAAAAACAACAAGTGGCAGCACTATAAAATGGGAAATAAACCCAAGCTATAAAGGTTTTTCTCTAGGGAAACTAGCAGGTGAATTTGGAGGGAAAAATGGTTCAATAACGGGCTACGCAGATCAGTTAGAGTTTGAAGCTTCCTGGAATGGGACAGCAATCAAAAATCCAGACGTTGTTTATCTTAGCGGAGCTATAGCTTGGGGACAGCTTTATCAACCTCAAGAAACACCTATCTGGTATTTTCAGCACACTCATTATACTAAATAGACAATTAAGTTTGTAAGGCTGACAAACTATACCCGTCAGCCTTACAAATTCTTTTTAATACCCTCGCTGAAATTCTTTTCTTTATGTCAACCACAATTATGATAGGCTGTGTGAAAATGAAAAAAAAATTAATCATTATAGTTATTTCTATCTTTATAACTTTTATGTTAACTAGTTGTAAGCCAACAGGAAATAATATTCATCTTGAAGAAAAAGAGTTTCCTTTTCATTATGTGACATATAAAATTTTTGAAAAAAATAGTAAGGTTGGGGAACTAGAAATCTCTTTAAGAGATTCCAATAAAAAAACAATTATAAAAGAAGTTAAATTTTTAGATGGAGATAAATTACCAGGGATTGGATTGAACATTAAAAACATTAGAGAATATGAATTTTCTAAAAAATTGATTTTACAAAGCTATACCGAAAGGGAGTATCTGGATGATAATTTGAGGTATGAAGATATCAAGAAAGTACTCAATATTAATGGCGCCAAAATTGTCGAATCAACAATAACCGAATTTAAACAACAAGTAGATAATACCAACGTAGATAGAAAACTAGTTCTGCCTCCAGACTCTAATCTTCAAGAAGGGTCAATTTATTATGTGCTATTTTCTTATCTTGAGAAACAAAGTAACGAAAAATACCATTTTTATACTGATTTAGATGGATCGTCAGGATACCTAGAAAGTTATGGTCAAGAGTTAATAAATGTAAATGGAAAAAACAAAAAAAATACCATTAAGCTAGAAACAAATGTTCCAGTGAAAACCGAGCTATGGTATGACCAAGATACTGGTGTCCTTCTGAAAAAAATTGAGTACTTTAATCAAAATTATATCCTTCGTTACGAAATCAATTTAGATTCCTTGAAGGAGTAGCTACCTATGAAAAAAAGAATTATCTATTTACTAGCAGCTATTTTTGCCTTAATTGTACTTTTTAGTATCTTTATTTATCCTTCTTTTTATAAATATATGTATATAGAAACTGACAATGGTAAGTTTCCAGTAAGAATTAATGTGATAACTCAAAACGCAGAAATTTTGACTTTAGATGGTTGGTTGGATATTGTAAATTAATAAAGCAATTTCACAATTATATTGAATAAATAGCAGTTACCAAATAAAAAAACAGGTTATTCCTGCAAACAAATGAAATCAAGTGCAATTCATCAAAAAATAGTTTATCCGTATCTGTAAAAAGTCCTTCCTTTCAAAGTGGTTGATGGATAAATAGAATTTCCTCCTTCTCCGTTACAACCCCATAAACAATCGGTCTTCCTAGATAGTAGCTTTACGATTTATTAGGATAAAAGGAGCAGAGAAAGACCCTATCCTCAGCAAACATGGAGGCAGGGTCTTTTTATATATTCAAAATTTTGATTACATATTTTTTAAACTATTATATATTTACTTTAACTAGACTTTCAGACAGCCAGAGGGGAAATGAAAGATTACAAGTTGAGGGGAAGAGCTTTCTTGAGCAAAAAGCTTTATATCAAGGTAATCACCACGGCAGCCCTGCTTAGCGCCTGCGCGCTGCCGGCCCATGCGGCAACCACTTTCACGGACATCGACGGCTCCTATGCCAAAGATGCGATCGTGAAGCTTGCGGAGTCCGGGATTTTGAACGGCAAGGGCAACGGGAAATTCGATCCGACAGGAACCATTGAGCGCCAGGATTTTGCTATCATCCTCGCCAAAGCGCTGGGACTGGATGTGTCGGCGCCCCCGGCGTCGGCCACCTTCCAGGACGTGCCCGCGGCCAATTATGCCTATAGTGCCGTGGAAGCCGCGGTCAAAGCCGGTTTGATAAACGGCTACGGTAACGGCGTTTTCGGCAATGGCAACAATTTATCGCGGCAGGATTTGGCGGTTATTCTGGTGCGGGCGCTTGGGGTTGATGCGGCCGGTAAAGCGGCGGACCTGAAATTCAGCGACGCGGCTTCCATTTCCGGTTACGCCAAAGATGCGGTCGCAGCAGCCGTTGAATTGGGCCTCATCTCCGGCTATCCCAACGGCACGTTTAAACCTGACGGCAGCGCGCAAAGACAAGAGGTGGCTTCGCTCACCAGCAAATTCATCGAAACGCTGGACACTCTTAAAGGCGAGGATTCTTCTCCGGACACGAAGCCTTCCGAAGGTGATACGGACGCATCGAAGCAGCCTGAAACAACTCCTGCGGCAAGCGGGACGGACAGCGGCGGCGGAACTTTGATTGCCGGCCGCGGAAACAGCAATAGCAGCGGTGGCGGCAGCGGTACAAACCGGCCGGATACAACCGCCCCCACGGTCACGGTTGTATCCGCTTCACCGGTGAAGATCGGACAAGCCGTTGCCGTCAAATCCAGCGAAGCCGGCTATGTTTACCTTGTCCCGGCCGCCAAAAATCCGTTGACCAAGGCAGATTTGGATGCCCTGGTCTCCGCAGCATCCGCCAGCGGGGCGGCCGTTTCCGCAGCCGGCGGCATGGCCGAAATCCCTACCTCCGGCCTCACGGAAGGGGATTATAAGGTTTACGCGGTCGACGCCGCCGGCAATGTGTCGGCACCTTCGGCACCGGTGTCATTGACCGCCGCCCAAGAACTGCCGCTTGAAATCAAGCTGGCGGAGGGAGCCGCGCTTTATCTGAACAGCGTTCTTTTACCGGATCAGGCTGCCGTTACGATTTCATCCGGGGATACATCCGAATCCGAAAGAGCGGAATACTCCTACAACAAGCGGAATATCAGGGACTTCTTGCAAGTCAAGCGCGGTGAAACGGCCGGAAGCATCAAATACGCTCCGGAAAAAGGCGCCTTCAACGTGGCCGATTCGTCCACCCATGCCGTGATCGCTACGGTTACGCTGAGCACATACTCCGATCTCGTTTCTATTATTCCGTCCAACGACGGGATCATCATGATTCCTGTCAAGGAAGCGACGGAAAACACGGAAGCGTCCCTGTTCTTTAATCTTTGGGAAAACGGCGTCGTGCTCGGCAGTCAGGAACTCCGGATTACGTTTGACGAGACGCCGCCAACCGTAACCGGCAGCACGTATAACGAAGACGGAACGATTAGCTTAACCTTCAGTGAGGATTTGTCGGTTTCGCCGGACTTTGGCGGCATCACGCTTGATTTTTCGGCCAGCGGCGACTTCACGGACGAGGACACGAAGCACTTGAATCCCTTCGGAGATTACACCGTGACGATGCTCAGCCGCCATGAATTCAGAATCGAGCTGAACCCAAGCACGGCTGCTTACCTGAAGCTCCAGAGCCCAGGCAGATTCCGCATCGTCGCAATCGGCGGTTGGGATTTTGCCCGGAATCCCGTGATGCTGTCCGAGCCTGTCTTTATCGATATCCCGGGGGAGGCGGAGATCACGCCGGAGGAAGCACCGAAGTAATACCTGAACGTGATCTTCTTCGTGGAGGCGGAAAACGGGGATATGGTCCGGTTCATGAACCGCCATATCCCCGCTGCTTTATTCGTTCAAAAAGGTCGTCGCGCGGTTTTGAATCAATTTTGCCGCTTCCTCCGCGGATTTTTGCCCGCTAAAGAACGCCAGCGATTCCTCGCCCACGATGGCGATCACCTTCCCGTCGAGCTGCGAATATTGGTCCACCTTATCCAATAGCTGCTGGAACCGGGTGAATTCCTCATTCTCCGCCTTCACGGCTTTTCCGTCAGGCAGTTTGTAGGTGCCTTCCCCGATTTGCTGCTTGATCTCGTCCAGCTTTTGCCCGTTCACCGATTTGAGCAGCGAAAATCCGCTGCGCTCTCGCATAGATTGCGCCTCTTCGGACAGGAGGAAGCTCACCAGCTTCCAGGCTTCTTCCTGGACGGGCGTCTTCGCACGGATGCCAAACTGGGTAAGGGGAATGATCCGCATCGTGCCGGATTGCTCCGCGCTGTGGGGCTTTTGCAACAGCTGCGGGTGGTCGAAGTACGTATGCGTAACGTTGATTACATCGGCCGGTTCGAACAAGACGGCGGAATAGAACAGCTGCTTGCCAAGTTCTGCCGGATTCCCGGTCATGATACCGTCATCGTACATCTTTTTCACTTGCTGCAGCAGCGCCACGAATTCTGGCGAATCGAACTTCGCTTTTTTTGCCGCCGAATCTACGTACGTCCCGTAGCTGTCGACCACCATTTCCTGCGTCAGCATCTCCGGCGGGTAATCCGCCATTGCATAAATGCCTTCCTTGCCCTGCGTCAACGTCTTCGCAACATCGGCAAAATCCTGCCAGGTCCAGGTTCCTTCCTCGATGCCGGCGTCTTTCAACACCTCGCCGTCGCCGATAAACGCCCTCAGGCTAAAGCCGGCCGGAACAGCGTACAGGCCGCCGCTTTCCTTCATCGCCTCCAGCACATTCATTTGCACATCGTCCGTGTTCACAGTCTTATCCTGGCTCAACAGCGAATCCATGTTCAAAAGCAGGCCCTTTCCGACATAATCGCCCACCGGCAAGTTATCGAGCTCGAACACGTCTGCTCCTTGCCCCGAGAGCAACTCCGTATTGATCGACTTCCGGTACTCGTCCAAATCGCCGGGCTCACTCTCTTCTCCGGCTTGCTTGTAAGCCTGAACGTTCAAATCGATGTCCGGGTATTTCGCTTCAAACTTACGCTTCAACGCTTCATAAAAAGGAGTCATTTCCTGAACCGATAAGGTCAGCCGGGTTTTGCCCCCTTCCTGGGCAGGCTGCTCTTTCTTCCCGCCCGTCTCCGGCCCTCCGCCGCCGGCTCCGCATGCGGTCATCGCCACCGAAAGTATTAAAGCTCCAATTAGTGTCATTGCCAACCGTTTTTTCATGGGATATACCTCCTTGTTCTCCTCACATCTTTATTTAAAGTCCGTGTTCAAAAAGTCAGGTTTTCAACAATTTATTGCAAACGAATCTGGTTGCCGTCCTGCAACGGCTCGCTGCTTTCCAGGATAATCAGGTCTCCTTCATACAGGAGATCCGCCGGAATCATCGTTTCCCCTTCGTTCACGGCGCTCGTTTCGATCGGCACCTTGCGGGCCACAAACACATTGCCCAAAGCGCCCAGCTGTTCCTCCACCTTGAAAATAAACCGCTTTTCGCCGTCGCGATGAACCGCTTCGTTCGGAAGCACCCAGCCTTTGTCGGAGGAAACCTGCTCCAGCTTGACCGAAGCCTGCTCGCCCCCTTTCAGGCCGGGATCGGCCACATGGATGCGCAGCAGCTTTTGCGGCACAGCCTCCTGCGTTCCGGTACCGTTCTCCGACGAACCGTAGATCCGCGATCCCGCATCGGCTATTTCTTCGATCGTGCCCTCCAGCCTGTACGCCAGTTGATCGGCGGCCTGGGCAACCTCAACCTCGATGTTCTGCCCGACCCTGGTCCCGAGACGGCCGATCAGCGGCCCGTCGACGGCAATCTCCAGCAGGTATCCCGCGCTGCCGCTCGATACCACCGCATCCGGCAGTCCCGCCGAGGCCAAGCCCTCCACCGCATTCACTTCCTCAATCACCCCGTCAAACGGGGCCAAAAGTTCCCGCTCGCGGTTTAACTGCTCCTGCAGCCCCGCGATTTTCCGCTCCTGCACCGAGATATCGAGTTTTCGCGTTTCCAACTCGCGTTTAGTCGTACGAAGGGCGGAATCGTCTCCGCTAACCGTCGCCTGAATAAATTGATCCTGAACGTTTTGCAGCGCGATTCGTTGCTTCTTTAGCTCTGCGAGCTCATCCTCAAGCTCACGCTCGGCGGCGCCGCTGTCGTAAAGCACAAGCTTCTGCCCTTTTTTAACCGCTTCGCCTTCCTTCACGAGCACTTCCCGGACCTTCCAGCCCGCCGGATTCGCCAGCTCCGCCTGCTTTGCCGGCCGCAAGATCCCGCTGCCCTCCAGCTTGTATGTAAGCCCCCCGGCCGCCGCCTGCACCGTCCGGACCTTCGGTAAGGTCACCGATTGGAGCGTGTTGCTGAAAAACGTGAAAAACAGCAGTCCCCCCATCAGCAGCATAAAGACGGTGAAAATCAGTTTTTTCCGTTTACGATCAGCCTGCTCTTTCCCTAACTCCATCGTTTTGCATCCCCCCTTATCCCTTGATCCCGGACAACTGCACGCCTTCGATGAAATATGTCTCCGCATAGAGGAACAACAGCACCATCGGAGACATGTACAGCATGGATGCGGCAAAAGCCGTCCCCCATTCTCCGCTTAATCTCGATAGAAAGACCGATAAAGGCTGCTTGAGCGGGTCCAAAAAGATCAGCGGCTGCTCGACCATATTCCAATAATCGACGAACAGCAAGACCACTAGCGCCGCCAGTCCCGGTTTGACCATCGGCAGGATGAGCGCCAGGAATATCCGCGGATGGCCGGCGCCGTCCATTTTGGCGGCTTCGATATAAGCGTAAGGGATATGCAGCATGAACTGGCGCAGCATGAATACCCCGAACGCGGCGAACACGCCCGGCAGGATCACCGCTCCCGGGCTGTGCAGCAGCCCCAGCTTATCGGCCATGATATAGTTGGGGACCAGCGTCACCTGAAAGGGCATCAGCATCGACAGTAAATAGACCAGGAAGAGCGCGTCACGTCCGCGAAACCGCAGTTTGGAAAGCGCATAGGCGGCCATCGCCGCCACCGCCGTTTGTCCGGCGATGATCGGCAGCACCAGTCCCGCGGAATTCCAAAACATCACCAAATATTTCGGGGTATACACCAACAGCCGGCCGTACTGCTCCAAGGTGACCTGGTCCGGCACCCATTTCAGATTGACGAAGGTTCCGGCACCGGTCGAAGTCACCTCCGTGAGCTTTCCGATCACCCCGTAATTGATCTCCAGCTCCTGTTCCGTCATCAGCGAATTGGTGAACGTAATGACGACCGGGAACAGCAGCAGCAAGCCGATCACCCCCAGGAACGCCGTCAGCAGAGCTTTTTGCACCGCTTTGATCACTTGCACGCCGTCCGCCTCCTATTTGTACAAGTTCTCTATTCCATAAACTTCCGGTAGCGGCGCTCCAGCCCGAACAAGACCAGGACGATCGCCAGGATGGCGGCGACCATCAGCACCGCCGCGGCCGTCAGCTTCTGGATGTTTAGCGAAACAAACATGTTGTTCATATAGTGCTGCAGCATGTAGATGCTGTCATGCGGGTAATCTCCCGCGAGCAAATACGTCTCCCGGAACACCTTAAACGAATTGATGATCGATATGATGACCACGAAAAACGTCGTTGTCGTTAAGTAAACGAGCGTGATGCCCAAAAACCGGCGAAAGGGTCCGGCGCCTTCGACCCGGGCGGTTTCGTAGTAATCCTGCGGAATTTGCTGCAGGCCCGCCAGGAACAAAATGACGTTGTAGCCAACGTTCTTCCATAAATACACGACGATGACTACATACCGGGCGGCGGGGGTTTTCATCCAGTCCACGCGCTGGATCCCGAAATGGCTGAGCGCATAGTTCAAAACGCCGTTCCAGTCGAACACCACCTGCCAGATGATGATGACCGAGGCGACCGGCACCACCAGCGGCAGCACGTAGGAGGTGCGGAGCCACTTCCGCAGATAGATTTGCCGGTTCAACAGCAGCGCCAGTCCCAGCGACAGCACCAGCATCAGCGGGACGCCAAGCGCGCTGAAATAAAACGTGTTGGCCGCCGCTTTCCGGAACGAATCGCTGGACAGGAGCTCACGGTAATTCGCCAGGCCGACGAAACTTCCGCCGGAAGTGCCGCTCATGAAGGAATACATCAGACTCATCCCGAACGGAATCAGATAAAACACCGCAAACCCGGCCGCGCTCGGCGCCAGAAACAACCACGCCGCCGCCCCGTCCCCGCGCAACGGGCGAGCGAGGCCCAGCCGGGTCAGGCCGTTCGGCGCACGCAAAAACCCCCACTTCTTCATCTTCCAGTCCTCCTGCATTCATGCCTTTAAGCATAGGGCAGACTTTTAAAATCAAAAGTGGGGTAAATCTTAAATTTTTCTTAATTCGATGTCGAATCTTGAATTCAGCCGGATGGGGCATATGCTTTCATAAAACCTACTTTTTGAACACGTATTTAAATCCCTAACTTCGGCAAGCGCACTTCAAACTGCGTGCGGATGATATCGCTTTGCGCTGAAATGGAGCCCTCATGCTGTTCGATGATATTTTTGGCGATGAACAGGCCGAGACCGGTGCTGCCTCCCTGATGCGTCCGCGCCCGGTCGCCGGTGAAAAACATGTCAAACAGATGCGGCAGCTCGTCCGGCGGAATGGAATCCCCGTAATTGATGACGCGAATGACCGCGTTTCCGCCTTCCAGCCGTCCGTGGATATCGATGAACCCGCCATCTTTACCGTAACGGGCGGCATTGGTAAATAGGTTCTCGAACACGCGGGCCAGCAGGTCCCCGTCCCCGGAGATCGTCAGCTGCGGCGCGAGGTCAAGGCGGACGGTCAGCCCGTTTTTTTCGAACAGGGGGTACAACTCTTCAGCCAATTGGGCCAGCAGCTCGCCGAGGTCGAGCGGCCCGCGGTTCAGCTTCAGCTTGCCGTAGTTCATCCGCGTGATTTCGAACAGCTCGTCGATCAGCTTCTCCAGCCGCTGCGATTTGGTGTAGGCGATAGAGGTGTAATGCTTCATCTGTTCGGCGCTCAGATCTTTGCCCTGCAGTATGAAGTCCAGGTACCCGATCACAGAGGTCAGCGGCGTTCGTAAATCATGGGCCAGGTTGAGCACCAGCTGCTCTTTGCTGGTTTCGGCGAAATCGCCCCGCTCCACGGCCTGCTGCAGTTTTTCGCTGGCCAGGTTGATGTCCCGCGCGATATCTCCGAGTTCGTCTCTCGACGGAACATGGACCCGGCTGGTGAAGTCGCCTCCGGCCAACTGGTTGATTCCCCGGGAAATCTCCCGGAAATAAGCGACGTAACGCCGGGTCAGCAGATAGAAATAAAAAAACGAGATCGGAAAAAAAATGATCAGGAACACGTTAATATCGCCGATCTCTCTGATAGATTCGCGGACTTCGAACATCGGGTTTTCTCGTAGCAACGTATGGTAATACTGCTGCAGCGCCAAGTAAATTATAAAAGTGGTGCCGGCGGACAGCAGCATACTCAGCCCAAACAGCTTGATCATTTGAAAACGGAAACTGCGGAATTTGGATTTAACCATCGAACGTGTAACCTACCCCCCAGACGGTTTTGATCAGCCTGTGTTTGTATTGGTCCTCTCCCAGCTTCTTGCGCAGGGTGCGGATGTGCACCATCACCGTATTTCCGCCTTCGTAATAAGCCTCGCCCCACACCTGCCGGAAAATATGCTCCGAGCTGAACACCTTCTTCGGATGGCTGGCCAGCAAATATAAAATATCGAACTCCTTGGGCGTCAGCTCGACCCGTTCGCCGTACAGGAATACGGTCCGCTCCTCGGGATGGATGACGAGCCCGCCGGCCTCCAGCACGGGAATGCCCGCCTGCGCTCCCGCCGACGGGTTAAGCTGAATGAAGCGGCGCAGCTGCGCGTTCACCCGGGCCACCAGTTCCATAGGGTTAAACGGTTTGGTCATGTAATCGTCCGCGCCGCGAACCAGCCCGGTAATTTTATCGAGGTCACTGGCCTTGGCGCTCAGAAAAATAATCGGCAGATGATGCCGCTCGCGAATTTGCCGCGTAGCCTCGTACCCGTCGAGCCTCGGCATCATGATGTCCATAATCGCCAAATCGACCGGCTGCGTCCGCACGGCGTCAACCGCCTGCTGCCCGTCGGATACCTTGATGCAGCGGTAGCCCTCTCTGACCAGATGCAGCTCAATCAGATCGGCGATCTCCGCCTCGTCATCAGCAATCAGAATCGTGATTGGTTTCATCGCTTGGCTCTCTCCTTTTCATGGATAGCATAACCGAGATCAGCCTGCGATTTCAAATGGTATTAGTGATAATCATTTACTACTTCCGTTCTGTTTTTCATTGATAGTTTCGTTGGTTGCATTTGTTTTGTTGTTAATAGAGTGGTTTTTTGGAAAAAAATAAATTTATATTAATGATTAGCGAAGAGCTGGGGAGATTCGGGCTTGAATGTTGTGGAGAATTGAAACTCGGCAGACAGTTTCATTTTTTACGGAAAAGGCGAAGAAATAGCTGCCAACCGGTTAGAGGATCAGGAGATGACCGTACTGTCGCTTCACCTCCTGAAGAACTGTTTGATCTACATCAAATCCAGCGTGCTGACTAGGGGGAGTACCAGCGAAGCTGACACCTTCTCTAGTCAATTATATTGACCATTGTTTAAAAGATGGCTATATTTATGATATATTCCCAAAATTTATCAGAGGTGGTTAGTTTGAATGATACAACCACGATTCTCGGAGCGCTGGAGCAATTTTCAAAACAGAATGGGTTAAATATTAGTCAACTATCCAAGCAGGCCGGATTGAATACGGGCACGATGAGTGCTATTTTACACAGTCAGAGAGTGCTTTCCGTGCATCAACTTGACCGGATTACTACGGTGATGAATCTCCCCGATGGGCATTTTTATGAGCAGTACATCCAGGAGTGCTTGAATGAAGTGGCGCCGAATTGGCGCAGAATCAAACCTTTCTTGTACCGGTGCGCAGAGTTGGACAAACTGGATTGCATTAAACAAACCGTAAATCTATTGCTGGATAACCTTGTATATTCATCTCCCTTATTTGAGGTAGCGGAAGATTTAATTGCGCAAGGAAAACGGATGGCAGCAGCGATTCTTTACGAGAGTGTAGCGCTAAGCGAAAAAAGTCAGCATTCAGAGCGGTTGGCTTATTGCCAGTACAAGTTGTTCCTAACTAGACTCGGGTCCGATCAGGAACAAAACTACCGGGCTGCGATCCAGTTTGAGCCTTTCGTGGAGCGGCTTGATGAAATCGACCAACTGGATGCATTGAAGAATTTGGCGGACACTTATCGTTCTTTGCGTCGCTGGGATAAGGTCTATAAAATTTGCATAAAGTTAAAGCAGCTGGCTAAAATTCAGTACTCTTTGCCCCACTCCCGGAAAAATAATAACCAGGACATTGTTAAGAAACTGCCTAGACCATTATTTTTTTATGTTGCCTTTAGTAATTTGCTAATAAGTAACACTTATTATGAACAAGGAGATTATGAATTGGCTTTGCAAATACTCAGCGAAGCTGCTGATTTAGCATGGGTTAAAGAGGCGGATAAAGATACACTATACTGGAGGAACCTGTTCCAGGAATGGACTCAAGCGAATATTTTATTGACCAAGTTAATGGCTGGCAATATAGAGTTGCTTCCGGAATACGTGAATTACTTTGAAAAGAAGGAAAATGAAATACTTACGGGTTTATGGAATATCATGATAGTAGCTAACCGTTACAAGATTAACGTCGATCATGTCCTTACTAAGTTTGAAACCGTGTTATCTAATGTCCTGGAACAGGAAGAAAACGAAATCTATAACCAACAAAATACCGATAATAAGCTCGTTGGTTTGCTGTGTGAATTAGCCGATTATTACTTATTCAGAGAGGATTATGAACAAGGCTTTAAATCATTGATGCATGGCCTGAAAAAATCTACTATGATAAATAACGAAAGCTCTATGCTTCGGTGTATGAGATTGTTTGAACGTTTTAGAAACGTTGCGTCGGCTGAATCGAAAGTAGAGTATCATCAATTAGTGGAAATGGGGGAAGGCCATGAAAAAGAATGTTCTGTACGCCATTAATTTTCTATTCGTATTGGTGATAAGTGTAGGAGTAAGTGCAGGACCACTTATGGGGACGCTCGACTTTCATGTTGGAGGGTAATTCGAATCTCTACCATGATTTTTAGATGGCAAGTCGCTATAATTTACATATCAGCTAAAACCACCGGATTCCACACAAAGCTCGGTGGTTTTTCTGCCGGAGGCGGGGGAATCAGGAATGATAAGAAGTATCGGGATTGTCAGGCCACTTGATGAGCTTGGGAGAATCGTTATCCCTATTGAATTACGCCGTTTTATTGGGATAAGCCAGGGCGATACCATAGAGTTTTTTATTGACAATGCATCCCAAAGAATCATGATGCGCCCGTACCGGACACAAGAGTGCCTGTTCTGCCAATCGATGGAGCAGCTTATATACTTCCGGGAACGCTTCATTTGCGCGGCATGCTTACAGGAACTGTTCCCTGAACAGCAAGCAGGGAGTCAACAATCGGCTAACCTGGAAATTGCGGTGGTGTTAGAAAATCAAAGCAATCTAGACGCAGGAGCTGCACGGCGGCCCCGGCAAAAGACGAGTGAATTAATCCGAAAGCTCAATGAAGTAATGGCTATCTATCCATCTGAAAATCAATCCAAGTGGGCGGAAAGGATCGGAGTTTCGCCGTCGAGAGTCAGTCAACTACTTCGTGCTATGAAATCAGCAGAGAGCTAATAGAAAATGTATGTTTGAGACATACATACGAACGTATGCTATGTAACCCGGCTGGAATGGAAGCGAATATTCATCAACGGAAAGGCGTTCCTGGAACATGGGGAACGCCCTTCTTTAAGTTTCTCTGGAAATGGAATAAAAAAAATCGTATAACCAAACCAACGGACCAAATATGGCCAATAGTATGTTGTAGCCATCATTTACCGAAGTATTTACAACAATAACGAAAAACGGAATTAAAACTAACCAAAATCGAAATGATTTCATTAAAAAACGAATGGACTTCATTATTTATACCTCCAATTTACATTTGACCTAATATCGAATTGTCTAACTGGCTACACAAATATTATACAGAAGTTAAATAAGACCGTTGTAACAACTGTTACTTCTCGCTGAAAACGATGCAGAATTGGCAAGAAGAGATCGTGAACTACCATCCTGTCGCTGGACAAACGCAACAGTCGAAGGGCTCTATAATCGCATCAAGGTTTATCGACGTCGTCATTACTTCACAAGACACTATGGGCGCTACAAAACCGGCATTCTTGTTGAATGTAACCGATCGTGGCAAGAAATATCGGCAGATCAACATCCACTGTCCAGACGCTTTGCACGATTATCCCATTTGATCCGGAAGCAGAGAGGAAGATAAATTCAGGAGAAGAAAATAGGTTTGGGAGAAGCAGCATGTTCGAGATCGCTAGACAGGTTTGTAAGAAGGAGATTTATGGAGAAGTAAAGCAGACCTGACGGGAGGAATGGGGCAAGACACCGAAAAAAATGAAAGGACCGTGATTAGCCTCACCCTCTCCCCTCTGAATAAAAGGGATAATTGTGCAAAGCAGCATGCAGGGGTACCAAGACACGAACGCTATAGACAGCCACCTCAGAGCCAAAGTCATAATTTATTTTGTCAAGCACTGATCTCGGTTTTGAGTCCCTTTTTCCGCTATTAATTTTAATTGGTGCTACGCCAGGGGTCTTACTATTTTCTTAGCCCCACAACAGTTGCTTTAGTATACAATCTTCCATTTACCGTCGATTTTCCTTACTTCGAAGGTATGATCTGTCTCCCAACCATCCATATTTATATATGTCGATACGTAATAAATCTTCTTGTCTATTTTTGAAGAGCCTTTAATTTTGTACTCGATCAATGGATCGCTGTATACACTCTCTTTGTACGTCTCAAAATATAATCTACTTTTACTGTTTTGGATATACAACATTTGATAGGCGTCTTGAGCATTTTTCTTTTGAACTAACATTAGATAGTGATTAACTGCTTTTACAGGTTGTGGCGTCCCGCTCCAATCAATCGTGTACACTCCAAATAGAAGAATTATGAAACCTAAAATAATTAAGTTTCTTTTCCTTAAAATTTTCACCATTTTGAAAATTTGCCCTTTCTCGTTGCTATCATGGTAAATATATTCTGTAATCAATATTGTACCATAATATTCCTTCATTGGGAGAGAGTTGCTCGTGAAAGGATTTAAAAGAAGAGTAGTAGCTACAATTGCATCTGCTTTAGTGGTATTTTCATTGGCTGGACCTATTCCTGCATCTGCCAATGACTCATTCATCCCTCGTGACAATAATTCTCGTTTGACAGGGAAGGCCGGTTGGTCGGCAGATTAACATCCGCTGTCCGGACGCTTTGCACGATTATCCCGTTTGATCGGGAAAAGGACCTTGATTAGCCCCTCCCCTCCACCCCCTGAACAAGAGGGATAATCGTGCAAAGCAGCATCCAGGGATACCAAGACATTTATTTTGCCAAGCACTGATCTCGGTTTTGAGCCTCTTTATTTAAAGAAAATCAATATATTCCGATAAATGAAGACGTTGATATCTTTAGAGAGGAAGCTAATCAGGGATTTGTAAATTTATTTTTATTGGCATCTAAATCGTAGCATAGATTGTTTTATTTTTACTCCAAAAAGGGGCTGGCCGAAGTGATGATACTTCGGTCCGCCCCTACACTTGGTTCGAACAGTTCAGCTTTTGAAGTCCAACGTTTTCCGTAAAAAGGCTACATTCAGCCCTGTGGTATCCGGCAGGACAACGTCCGCCCCCGACGCGGTGAGCGCGGCTTCCTCGCCGATGCCCACTGCGGTCATGCCCGCTGCCTTAATCGCTTCGATCCCGGCCTGGGCGTCCTCGACGCCGATGCACGCCTTCGGCGGCACGCCGATCTCCTCGGCTCCGCGCAGGAACAGATCCGGGGCGGGTTTGCCCCGCTTAACCGAATCCGGCGGCACCACGTAACTGAATAATTCCGTGAGCTCCAGAGCGTGGAGAATCTGCGGCGCGTTTTTGCTGGCCGACGCGATGACCGCCGGAATCCCCTCGCGCTGCATTTCCAGCAGCAGCTCACGTATGCCCGGATACGTATCCTCCGGTTTCAGGCGCTCCAGCAGTGAAACGTAATGCTCGTTTTTCCGCCTCGCCATGTCCTCTTTTTCCTCCGGCGTATAAGCATCCGCCTTCCCGCCGTGAATAAGAATCCGTTCCAGCGATTCCATCCGGCTGATGCCTTTAAGCTGCTCGTTAAACGCCCGGTCGATGGCGATGCCCAGTTCTTCGGCAAGCTGCTTCCAAGCGATGAAATGATACTCGGCGGTATCGGTGATCACCCCGTCCAAGTCAAAAATGACCGCTTTCAATTCCATATTGTCCAGAACACTCCTATCCACTTTTTTCAATAGTACCCCACGTTGGATAAATCCAATAGAATTTCCAGCTACCAAACGCATTTTGAGCTCTTATTGGAAAAATCCAATAGATTTTGCCCGAATGGCGCCGTTTTGCGTCTGCTGAACCTCATCTGTTGGAAATATCCAATCTGGGCATTGTATTTATGACTGAATTTCCATTCTATTGGATTTTTCCAATCAGAACGTTGGGCCGGGCGGTGAATTTTAAGGATCGGCGCCAGGTGGAGTTTTTTAGTGAAAAACGCCCCAAATCATCGAGCATCTTCCCTCTCCTCCCCTCACCTCACCTCCCCTCTTCTTCCTTCTACTTCCTTCTACTTCCCTCTACTTCCCGCCAACTTCCCACTCGATCCAAGGCTCGTCGCTTTCCAGGCGCTCCCCGTTCAGCTCCAGCACCACGCGCCATCTTTCATCATTGCGTACGGTGACTACACGGCCCTGCCCGTCCGTTCCGGGCCTGATCACGATATCAAACCGGACGCCGGCGATGTTCAGCCCGCTGAGCTTGCATTCGCGGTCATGCCAAGCGGCCGGCAGCTGCGGGTTTAAGCGCAGCACGCGCCGGTGCGCCTGCGGCCGGACGCCGAAAAATCCGCGGACGACCGGCACCGCCAGCGCGTAAAGGGTCCAGGCCTGCACCACGCAACCGTAGTCCGGGGACATCTCGGAAAAAGAGCCGGGCAGCGCCGAGGAGAACGTGCGCAGCATCCGGCGCAGCAGCTCCAGCGCCTCGTCCGGGTGCCCGTTTTCCGCTTCGGCCACGGCATGGACGCCGGTTGAAATCGTCATCGTCCCCTGCTGGAGGATGCCGGACAGATAGGTGCCATACTCGCCGACAAAAACGTCCGACCGCATCGTTTCCAGCGCTCTGGCGGCTTTGTCCGGATCGGCGATGCCCGCCTCCATCGGCGTGACGATCACCCAGTTTTTGTTCAGCAGCCAAGGGATGTCTCCTTCCTGGCCGGCGGTGTCCTGAAGGATCCGCTCCATGTACTCCCCGTACCCGGCAACCCCGTGTTTCTCCGCCAGGGACACCATGGCCTCCCGCTTGGCCGCGACCATTTCGCGGGGCGCTACAGCGTCGGCGTACAAGCCATCCGCTTCGCGCCAGAAAACCCGATTGACGGCCTCGGCCGCCCGCTCGGCCAGCTCGCCGTATTTCGCCGACCGCTCATGCTCGCCAAAGAACCCGCTCATGGCGGCCATCGCCCGCAGCGCTTGGGCGGTATAAACGGCGCTGTCGATCAGCTCCATGTTGAGCCCGGCGATTTCGATAATCCCGTAGCCGGAAGGGAACAAATCACCGTCGGGGTCCATTTCCCCCAGCAGCCAATCGATCCCTTTCACACAATAGCCATAGTGGCGGCGCAGCAGCGCTTCATCGCCGGTCCATTGAAACAGCTCCCACACAAACGCGATATAATGCGCAGTCTCCTGGGTATTGCCCGGATTGGCCACCGCCCCCAGCGTCGTGATCTCATGCACGACTCGCCCGTTGCCGTTCGTTTCCTCCGACTTTTTCAGCAGCAAATCCAGCGTATCCTTCGCCAGCACGGGGTCGCCGATGGCCAACACGCCCTGCAGCGCATAGGTGCTGTCGCAGCCGAACCACCAGGGATACGTCGGTCCCCCGGCGGTCAAGCCGCGGCCCAGCCCGTCGACCGTCTGCACCAGCCACTGATTGTTCCACTTGGCCCAGGCAAAAGCTTCGTTCAATCCCGGTTCGCCCTCGATTTCCAGGTTGGCCCTTTCCGCGATTTCCCGGTACAACGCCTGTTTCTCCGCAAGCAGCGCTTCATGCCGCTGCGAAATCAGCTCGTAGGAACGGTCGCACTCCTCCCGCGAGGTATACGAACCGGCCGCAAACAGCCGGAAATCGAACGTTCCCCCCGCCTGAAGCTCCACCTCCGCGGCAAAAGCGATCCCGCAGCCGGCCCCCGCCGTAAATTCAGGTCCGTACAACTCCGGACCAGCCTCCGCGGCATCGCCGGGCAAGTCCGTCCCCACCCGTACGAACCACGGATGCTCCTGATCCTTGACCAGCGCCTGGCGGCCTGCGATCTCCACCGGCACATCCCGTTCCCCGTCCACGACGCCGGCCTGCTCCGAAAACCAAACCGGTCTAAGGTCCGTCCGCACGAGCAGCTCCAACCGCAAACGTACGGGCAGCCCGGCATTGGCAAAGACGCGGTAATCGGCGACGAACCCTTTTTCCCGCTCCGGCGCGAATTGAGAACGCTCGATGGAAACCGGAATATGGCCCAGCCAGTGATCGTATTCAAAACGGCCGCCCCAAGGCTCGCTCACAAAAGCGTCGGCTCTTGCCCAAACGGAAATGCCCCGCTCCAGATCCGTCACCTTCAGCCAAAAACCGTCCAGCAGCTTGATCGGATGCAGCCATACGCCTCCCATCTCGCCCGCGAGATGATGGCCGAAATCGGGGAAATACCCGTCCTGCGAGCCGCAAATTTTGACGTATTCGCCGCCGTGATAATAAAGATTAAGTGGGTGTCTGCTCGTTAATCGGCTCATGAACTTCCTCCTTGATATAAATCAGCCTTTAATCGCCGAAGAGATGGAGATGCCTTCGATGAAGTATTTTTGGGCGATAAAAAAGACGATCAGCGCCGGCAGCATAATCAGGATCGTAGCCGCCATCAGCATGTTCCATTCGACATTGTAGAGCCCCTTGAACATCGAGAGGCCCAGCGCCAGGGTGTATTTTTCCGTGGAATTCAAATAAATCAAAGGTCCTTGGAAATCGTTCCAAACGCCCATAAAGGTAAAAATGGCTACGGCGATCAGCGGCGCCATGGACAACGGCAAAATGATGCGCAAGAAGATCTGCATCCGGTTTGCCCCGTCCACAAACGCCGATTCGTCGAGATCGCGGGGGATCGCCCGCATAAATTGGCGGATCAGAAAGATATTAAACGCCCCGCCCCCGAAAAAAGACGGCACGATCAGCGGCAAAAACGTATCGACCCAGCCCGCCTCCTTGAACATGATAAACATCGGGATCAGCGTCACCTGGGAAGGCAGCATCATCGTCGCCAGCAAAACGAGAAACAGCGCTTTTTTCCCTTTGAAGCGGAATCTGGCGAAGCCGTAAGCGCATAGAGCCGCCGAAAACACGGTTCCGATCAGCACCGGAAGCAAAATGATCAGCGTGTTGAGCAAAAAAGTGAAAAACGGGATCGCCCGCACGGCGTCGGCATAATTGCTCCACAGCCAGGTCGTCGGGAAGAAGTTGTCCTTGAACACCTCGGCCGGCGTTTTCAAAGACGTAAAAAAGGTCCACAGCAGCGGAACAATTACCACCGCCGCCCCGGCAATCAGCACCAACTGGCTTATGATCCCGGATATGCTTATTTTTTTGAGATTGCGTTCCATTCGCTTGCGCCTCCTTTAATCCTTTTCGTCGTCGCCCTGGTAGTACACCCACATGGAAGAACTGCGGATGACGAGGAGCGTGAAGACGAGGATGATCACGAACAAAATCCAGGACAGCGCGGAAGCGTAACCCATTTCATAATCCTGGAACGCTTTGTTGTACAGATACAAATTGTAGAACAGCGTCGAGTTGAGCGGCCCGCCGTTCGTCATGACAAAGGCCTGGGTGAAATACTGGAATCCGCCGATAATCCCCATGATCAGATTAAAAAAGATCGTCGGCGAGATCATCGGCAGCGTAATGCTGGAAAAACGGCGCAAACGGCCCGCCCCGTCCAGTTCGGCCGCTTCGTACAGCTCCTCCGGAACCCCTTGCAGCCCGGACAAATAAATGATGATCGTGTTGCCGATCCCCCAGATGCCCATGACAATCAGCGCCCCCAGCGCGTAGGAAGGGTCCTGCAGCCAAGCCGGTCCCTGGATGCCGAACAAGGCCAAAGCCCGGTTCAGAATCCCGTATTCCGGGTTAAAGATCATCACCCACATCATCGACACGGCGACCGCCGGAATGACCGAAGGCATAAAGTAAATCAGCCTGAACAGCTTCATGCCCCGGCTTCGCATGTTCAGCAGCATCGCCGCGAGCAGGGAGAGAATCTGGTACAGGGGCACGGAAACAAGCGCAAACACAAAGGTCACTTTTAAAGACTGGTAAAACAGATCGTCCTGAAAAATCGCCCGGAAATTGTCCACCCCGACCCACTCGATCGATTTGACCCCGGTGATGATGTCCCACTTGCTGAAAGCCAGCAGCAAGGAGAACAGCATCGGACCGATGGTGAACAGCAGCAGCCCGAGCAACCAGGGAAGAATGAACAAGTACCCGGCGCGTTCCGATTTTGAATTACGCATGGAAAAACCTCCTTGATGAGACGGGGTGAAGCGAAGAGCGCTGCACGCCCCCCGCTTCACCCGCCGGTCGCTTACTTGATTTTGCCGTCCACATTTTTGGCGGCTTCATCGAGCGCCCCCTTGACATCCTGTTTGCCCAGCAAGATTTTCTCCAGCGCCTTGGTGAACTCCTCGACGAATACCGGGCCGTTGGCCGAACGCATCGTGACCGGTTTTTTCGCGTAGTTCATCATTTCGATCACCGGTTTGTCGGCTACTTCCGCCTCCTTCACCTGATCCAGTTCGGCGACGGTGGCGGGCAGCACCTTGCTGTTCTCCGCGCGCAGCTTCTGGGCGTCGGTGCCGGACAGCCATTTCACCAGCTCGTAGGCTTCCTGCTTATGCTTGCTGGCGGCGTTGACGGCCCAGCCGGCGCTGGCGATGATGCTCGTTCTAGTCCCGTCTTCCCCTTTGGGGATCAAAGCCGAGCCATACTGTACGTCCGACTTGTCCAGATCCCCTTTGATCCAGCGTCCGGTCACCATCATCGCCAGCTTGTCGGTCATGAACATCGAAGAGTCTCCGCCCATCGTTTCCGTATCCTGCGGCGTCGGGGAGACGCGGCCTTCTCCTTTGGACAAGGCCACGTATTTTTCCAGGGCGGCCACGGTCTTGTCGCCGTTGATGTAACCTTCCGCTTGGGTGCCGTCCTCATTGGCGATGTCCGTTCCGTGATCCCACAGATAAGTGTAAATCGGATACTCCCATTTCGTGGCGTTGAAGCCGAATTGCGTATATTTGCCGCCGTCTTTTTTGGTCAGTTTCTGCGCAGCAGCAATCAGGTCATCCCAGGTCCAGTCGTCCGTCGGATACGGCAGCTGCGCTTCGTCGAACATCCGCTTGTTGTACCACAAGGCCAGCGGATTGAAATCCTTCGGCAAATAATACTGCTTGCCGTTGATCTTCATGTTGTCGATCAGGTCCTTCTGGAAGATGTCCAGGGAGAAGGAGCTGTCGTTCTTCAAATAATCGTCAAGCGGTTCAATGACACCCTTATCGACATATTTGAAATAATCGCCTTCACCGATCAGGAACACATCCGGGGCCTGCCCGGCGGCCAGCGAAGTGGTCAGCTTCGTGCCGTAGCCGTCGCTTGGAATCGGTTCGAATTTGACCTGGATATCCGGATGCGCCGCGTTGAATTCATCCGCCAGCTTCTGCTCGTTGGCGCCGGCGTTCACGTCTCCCCAGACGGAGAAGGTCAAGTTTACTTTTTCTTTCCCGCCTTCCGCGCTCCCGCCGCCGGAAGCGCCTTTTCCGCCTCCGCATCCCGATAAAACCAGCGCCGCAACCATAACCAAAATAACTGCTGCCGACCATTTTCTGTTCATTTTTAATGACCTCCCTTAATTAGCCTGTAATCAAAAACCGTTGATTCTGCCGAAATACCGGAGCTGCAGTCCGTTAAGATTGCTTGATCAACTCGTAATCGTAGTGCAGCTCTCCGCTGAACTGTACGCGTTGTCCGTGTACGATCAGCGAAACTTCCGCTTCCGCGTCCTTCGCTTGGATATGGAGGCGCTGGCGGTCCAGCGTAAACCGCAGGCGCTCGCCCCGCCAATACAGCGGGAAAGATAGTGTCTCCCACGCCTCCGGCAGTCTGGGGTTCACATGCAACTCTCCGCCCAGCATCCGCACACCGGCAAAGCCCATAACTACGGACTCCCAAATTCCGCCCAGCGAGGCCGAGTGAATGCCCGCGTCGGACGAATGCATATAAGGGCCGAGATCGATTTCGGCGGCCCGCCGGAACAGCCGGTAAGCCAGGCTGCGATCCCCGAGATCGTTGGCCAGAATGCAATGCGTCGACAAGGACAACGAGGAATCGTGCAGCGTTTTTTCTTCGTAGTAATCGTAGTTGGCTTTTTTCACTTCCGGGGAAAACCGGTTTTCCAACAGGAAAAACAGCATCATGATGTCCGCCTGTTTGGATACCTGCATTTCTCCCACCTGGTCGAGATTGTAATCGTCGAAAATACCGCCGACCCTCTCTTGCTGTTTGTATGGGGTGAGGTCGATAATCTGTTTCTGCAAATACGTATCATCCTGCGGGATGATCCCCGTTTCGTTCGGCTTAGGCAAATAAATGCGCGGAGCCTTGGCCGCCCAATCGGACACGGCCTGCTCCAGGCCAAGCTTCGCGTTCAGCTCGGCGAACAGCTCCTTGTCTTCTTCCAGCAGCACGTTATAGTACTCCATGGCCAGCTCCAGATTAAAGTGGGCCATATAGTTGGTGAACGCGTTATTGTCGACATGTTCTTTGTATTCGTCGGGCCCGACAACTCCGTTGATTTCGTAGCGGCCCCGGTCCTCGTTCCATTCCAGCCGGCTGGCCCAGAATTTGGCCGTATCGAAGATGATCTCGTACCCGCAGCAGCGCATGAAATCCCGGTCTCCGGTCGCCTGGTAATAATGCCAGACCGCGTACGCAATGTCGGAGGTAATGTGCTGCTCGATAAACCCGGACCAGATTTTGGTCTGCTCGCCGGTAACCACGTCCACCGCTCCCCAAACGGGAGTCACTTCGCCGTCGCTCGGCCAGGCCGCTTCCCAAGGATACATCGCCCCTTCGTAACCGTTGTCGCGCGCCTTGGCCCGCGCTCCTTCCAGCCCCAGGTAACGGTATTCCAGCAGCGAGCGGGCAACCTCCGGATTCGAATAAATATAGAACGGCAAAATAAAAATTTCCGTATCCCAGAAGGAGTGGCCTTTGTAGCCTTCCCCGCTTAAGCCTTTGGCGCCGATCCCCATGCGGCGGTCATGGGCGGGCGTCATGGCGACCAGATGGTAGACCGCGAAGCGGACGGCCAACTGATCGAAATCATGGGCCGATTGAATCGACAGGTCGTACCGGTTCCAGACATCGGCCCAGGCTTCCCGGTGACGGCGGAACAGCTCATCGTATCCGGCGCGGTGCATCTCCTTCAGTTCGTTCAGCGCCGTCTCGCGGAGCGCGCCCAGCATCGCGCCTTCGGCGAACTCGCGGTCGCGGCTGGTGTAAACGGCGGCCAGCTTTTCAAACACGAGCGCGTCCCCTTCCGCCAGGTCAAGCGAATAGGTGACGGCTACCTTGCGGCGGTCGATGTCCATTCTCGGGGCGATATCGGCCTGGCTGCCGTTAACCTCCAAGCGGTGGGCCGCCCCAAGCACAAAGTCGATTTTCGACTCCGTTGTCGTCTGAATGAGCTCCAAATACGTTTTGTCGTAAATCCGCTTCTCGCCTTCATGAAAATGCTGGCTGCCGCTGTTGCCGGCCTGGCCGTCGATGCCCGAGTTGATCGAGAGGCGCGCGCCTCCTTGCAGCAAACGGATTTCCACCTGCATGCCGATCTGATGCAGATGGGCCAACGAGACGAACCGCCGGAACGTGAAGGCGATTTTTTTGCCCTGGTGCTCCCATACGAGGCTGCGAACCAGCTCCGCATCCCGCAGATTGAGCCTGCGTTCATACTCGGTCACCATTCCGAGCTGCAGCGACAAGCGCGTGCCGTCGATCCGGATGTCGAGTTTGGTCAGGTCGGCCGCATTCGGCAATTCGCTCACTTCGAACTCAGCGAACTTGTTGAACGTGCCGTTGACGAACAAATTTCTTTTTTCCCCGATGTAGGGTTCTTCCGTCGCCGAACGCAGCCCCATGTAGCCATTCCCAAGCGACATTACGGCCTCGCACTTGCCGAGGGCCAGCGGATCAAATTCGGTCTCGGAGAACGTCCAGTTTCGCAGTTCTTCCGTACTTGCCGGATTGTAGTTTAGCATTGCAGTCATCCACTCCATATCACTTTCTTTTTTTGAAAGCGCAATCGAAATCGTTTTCGAAACGATGAAAAAAATCGAAAACGATTTCGATTGCAACAAAATAAAAAAGACATTACTTATTCGAAAACGTTTTCGAATCAATTATTGCACCTTAATCGTCTCTCTGTCAACAATTTCGAACGGAAGAATTTTATGATAGCCGGCTGTTTGCTTTTCCAGCATGTTAACCACCTGTTCAAAGGCGGAATAACCGATCTTGGTAAAGTCCTGTTTGACGGTCGATAATCTGGGCGTCGTATAGCTGGACAGTACGATATCGTCAAATCCCATGATCGAGAGCTGATCAGGAATGGCTATGCCCAGTTCCCGGCAGCGGGTCATAAATCCGATCGCCATCAAATCGCTGACCGCAAAAACGGCGGTGATTCCGGGATTGTCCCGCAGATAGCCGTCCGCGGCTTCATAGGCTTCCTCCTCGTTAAAATTCGCGTCGATCACGCGTTCGGGACGATACGGCAAACCCGCTTCTTCCAAAGCTTGGCGGTACCCCTCGAGACGATCCACGCTAACCGCGGCAAAAGGATGCCCGTTAATCAGGCCGATCTCCCGGTGGCCTTTGCCGATTAAGTATTTTACCGCCTCCCTGGCGGCGCTGAGGTTGTCCGTGGCCACGGAACCCGAATGCGGGCCGACGATATTCGCATCGACGACAACGCTTGGCAGTTCGCTGTTCACCAATTCTTCGAAATAAGGGTCGCTGGTGCGCAGGCCGGAAATGACCACCCCGGCGATTTTGTTTTCCTGGCAAAACTGCCAGTAGGATTTGTCCTGCTGCTCGGACAAACTCCGCGTATAGATGACGACTTCATACTGGTAATGCTGGGCGGCCGCATAAACCCCGCTCATAATCTGGAACATTACGCCGTCTTTGCCGTTGGCCTGCTCAAAGTTGGAAATGATCAGCGCGATCGTTTTCGTCACTTTGTGCTTCAAATTTTTGGCCAGCATATTCGGGAAATAGTTCAATTCCTGCGCGGCCTTCATCACCTTTTGCCTTGTCGACTCGCTGACGTCGGAATAACCGTTCAACGTCTTGGACACCGCCGAAATCGACACATTGGCCCGCTTGGCCACATCTTTGATCGATACCATCTTTTCACCACAACATTTCTATTAAGAGGTAGGTCAAAAAGCCGACTTTTTGAACCCGCACTATAAGGTTCAAGTTCTATTGTATAGAATGCCGGCAAAATAGCAACCGATTGGTTAACCGCTTACCTCGATTTGTTTATGTTCGGCCGAGCTGACGAGGGACGGGTTGCTTTCTGTATAAAATTAAGCAAAAAAATCCAACTTAACCATGAATTCTTGGATTGGATAAGGAGGAACTGCTGATGAACTGGTCTTGGGTATGGGAATCTTCGGTCCTCGTCCTGGCCGGGATCACACTGCTGCGGATTGCCGGCAGAAAGTCGATCGCCCAATCGACCGCCGCAACCACCGTAATCATCATTTCGATCGGGACGATGGTCGTGCAACCGGTAGCCTTCGATCCGCTGTGGAAAGCACTCGCTTCCGCGTCGGTATTTATCTTCTGGCTGATTGTCGTCGAATACTTGCAGTTGAAATGGAACTGGTTCGAAGGCTTGCTCAGCGGCCGTTCCATCACCATGATCGAAAACGGACAAGTGGTGCCGAACAACATGCGCAAGCTGCGCATAAGCGGGACCAGTTGGAGGTGAGGTTAAGGCAGATCGGCGTATCCAACATCGCCGACGTAAAAACGGCCACTCTGGAACCCAACGGGCAGATCGGATACGAACTGACGGAGTCTGCCCGCCCCGTTACCGTCGGCGATCTGGAGCGTATTTTCGGGCTCAAACCAGGCATGTCCCTGGACCAATCCATCATCCCACCTCAGTCAATCCCAAATTGCAATAAAGGAATTCCCATGTATGGCCAATTCATGAATTCGGCATAACCGGCCGCTACCAACAACATACTAGAGTCATCTTGTGATGGAGGCTGGAAACGATGGGACAAAAAAGAATGAACCTGCTGATGTTCAGCGGTGAATACGACAAAGCGATGGCCGGACTGATCCTGGCGAATGCCGCGCGGGATATCGAGGTGGAGGTGACGATGTTCTTCGCCTTCTGGGGGCTGTTTCTCGTGCGCGATCCCGACAAAATGACCCTCGAGGACAAAACGCTGTACGAAAAACTGATGACCTGGATGACGCCCAAAGGTCCGGAGGAACTGCCGTTGTCCAGGATGAATTTCAGCGGGCTCGGCAAACGGATGCTGACGGAGATGATCGAAGACAACGAGGCGCCGAAGCTGATTCATTTTTTGAAAGGCGCGCGAAAAAAGAACATCAAATTCTACGGCTGCAAGCTCTCCGTGGAAATTATGGGCCTCAAACCGGAGGAGTTCATTCCCGAACTGGAGATCATCGATGCTCAGACCTATCTGCGCGATGCGCTGGAATCCGATATCCAGTTGTTTATCTAAAGGCATGAAGCAAGGTGGATAACTTATCCAAATTATTACAATTTCCCGACAATTCTAACTTCCGCTTAACCCCTTTGGGCGAATGTACGTAACCTAAACCGATCTTAAAAGAAGCCTAAAGGGGAGACACGGCATGCTGCAGGCCAAAATCGGTACCGCCGCGCACGAACACGGGTTGAACGGGCGGCGCAACATCGCGGAGGAAAATGAGTTCCATTTTTATCGGGAAAATACGATCGGTTATCGCCAGAGCTTTATTTCTCCGTACGGAAGGCAAAGGCTGCTCTACGCCGATTGGGCGGCCAGCGGCCGTCTGTACCGGCCGATCGAAGCGAAACTGGCCGAGGAGTTGGGCCCGTTCGCGGGAAATCCGCATACGCATTCCAATCTGACCGGCACGGCGATGACCGCCGCTTACGAGGAGGCGAAGCGCATCATCAAGCGCCACGTCAACGCCGGACCGGACGATATGCTCCTGCTTGCCGGGACCGGGATGACCGGCGCGGTGAACAAGCTGCAGCGTTTGCTGGGACTGAAAATGCCGCGGCGCTGGCGGGCGGCGGCCTTGTCCACGATGGCCGAGCGGGACCGCCCGGTCATCTTCGTCACGCATATGGAGCACCACTCCAACCATATTTCCTGGGGGGAAACGATCGGCGAAGTGGTCTGCATTCCCCCAGGGGCCGACGGGCGCGTTAACCCGGAGCACCTGGAGCGGCTGCTCCACCGGTACCGCGAGCGGAAGGTCAAGGTGGGGGCGTTTACCGCTTGCTCCAATGTGACGGGCTTTGAAACGCCCTATCACCGACTGTCGCGGATCATGCACGAGCACGGCGGAATCAGCGTGGTCGATTTCTCCGCCAGCGCTCCTTATGTACGCATCGATATGCATCCGCCGGGAGCCCCGGAGGACCGGCTCGACGCCGTTCTGTTCTCCCCCCACAAATTGCTCGGCGGCCCGGGCACAAGCGGCGTACTGGTCATGAATGCGAAGCTGGGCGCCGAGCCGGTCCCCGATCATCCCGGGGGCGGTACGGTCTCCTGGACCAATCCTTGGGGAGAGTACCAGTATTGGCCCGACCCCGAAACGCGGGAGGACGGCGGCACGCCGGGAGTGATGCAGGCGGTGCGCGCGGCGTTATGCCTGAAGCTAAAGGAGCGGATGGGGACCGAACGCATGCTGCCCCGCGAGCGGGAGCTGACGGAGGTGCTGCTGCGGCAGCTCGAATCCGTTCCGGGGCTGCACATTCTCGGCGGACCCGGCCGGAACCGGCTTGGGATCGTGTCCTTTGTCACGGAATCCGTTCACTACAACCTGATGGTGAAGCTGCTGAACGACCGCTTCGGCATTCAGGTCCGGGGCGGCTGCTCCTGCGCGGGGACGTACGGCCATTATTTGCTGGGCATAGACCGCGCTTCGTCCCGGCAAATCGCCGGCCTGATCGCCGCCGGCGATTTATCGCGGAAGCCCGGTTGGGTCCGCGTGTCCCTTCATCCGATAATGACGCACCGGGAAGCCGCATTTATCGGCGCCGCGGTCCGGGCGGTCACGGAGAATATCAAGGAGTGGAAACAAGACTACATCTATGAACCGCGAACGAACGAATGGCGGCATGTTCGCGAACAGCGGCCGGCGTTTGGCGAGGAATGGTTCGAATTCTCCAGAGGATAGGCATATTCCGCCGGAAAGCGCATAACGTATGGCGATGCCAGTGATCCTGCGAGAAGGAGTGAGTCGGATGGGGTCCGGATACCCTACCTATCTCCCGCCGGGCAGCGCCCATTATCAGCACCGCCTCGCGGATCGCCTATGAAGGCGATAAGTCCGCGGGCAGGCGGCCTGGAGGCCGGGCAGGAGGCCAATCGGTCAGGCCGCCTTTGACATGCGGGTTGACCGCGCCCCTTTTTTGTTGGCGAGGTAGACACCGCCGAGAATAAACACAAGCCCGGCCAAGAGACGCCAGCCGACCGCCTCGTGCAGCAGCGCGAAGCCCCAGATAATCGCGCTGGCGGGCACAAGATAAGTGACCGTCGTGGCGAACTGCGCGCTGCCTTTTTGCACCATGAAATAGAAAAGAATATAAGCCAAGCCCGAGCCGAATACGCCCAGACCGATGACCGCGCCCAGCGTGGCGGGCGAAGCCAGCGGCGCCAGAGAGACGCCTTCGGTCGCCGCGGCCATGACGCCGCTGCCGAGCATGGCGCACAGCAGTGTGCCGAACGTCACCTGATACATCGACAATCCTTCGGAGAGCTTCTTGGACAAGTGCGAGCCGATCGCATAACATAGGGTGGCCGCCAGCATGCAGGCGAAGCCGAGCCCGTCGACCGAAACGATCGAAGTAGGACTTACGCCGAGCAGGACGATGATTCCGATGAAGGCGATGCCCATCCCCAGCCACTGCCTCCGGCCCGCGGCGGCGCGGAAGAACAACACCCCTACGGCCAGCGTCCACAGCGGCGTCGTGGCATTTAACACCGAGGCCATGCCGCTCGTCAGCCGCGTTTCGCTGAAGCCGATAAACGCCCAGGGAATCGCGGTATTCACCAGCGCCATGACGGCCATCGGCGGCCAGGGAATGCTGCGGAAGCCAAACGGCTTGCGCAGGATCAGCATCACCGCGGAGATCGTTGCCAGCCCGAAGGCCGACCGCAGGAAGGCGATCGCCCATGGGCCGTAGTCCGGCAGCAAAATTTTGATGAAGAAAAAGGAACCTCCCCATATCAGGCTTAATAGAATCAATGCAAAATAAAGCGGACGCGCCACTCCCAATCCCTTCTTTCTTTCAGCGTTTGCGCTAAAGTATTTTTATCTATAGTAAGTTGAGCTGCATGTTCTAACGGTTGCCACAACCGCTATTTGTTCAAAAAACGCTGATTTAAAATTGTAACGGTTGCCATGGCGCTTATTTTGCTTAAACCCGGCTAATTTAACTTAGATTCAGGCAAATAACGGCGATGGCAACCGTTAGAATTAAGAAAAGGTCCATTTTCGTAAAATAGCAGCTGCTGCAACCGTTAGATTTCCGGCGGGCGATAGAATCGGCTCGAAAACTTGAGTTTTGGCGGGAAATCCAGAAAACATCAGGGCTGCAAGTTGTCTTGTGCAAGAGTTAACGCAAACGCTAGTGCTCAGGCGGAAACTAAGGACCAGAAATGGCGTTAATTCGGCGAGATCACCCACTTCAAGAGTAATAGAGGGAAATTATGTCGTTATTTTCTCAAACTGCAGGGAAATGGCGCTTTTCACCCTGTTTATTGGAAAATAAGAACATAAAAGTCCCCTAATGGGAATGGACATGCTCACCTCCGGAAAATAAGGACATAAAAGTCATTTATTTAGAGGGGCTCGGGCAGACTGAGTTTTCTTACCGCGGTGTACCGATTGTGATTGTAGCACGGATTCGCTTCGACTATGATCGAAATATCGATGTTGCATAAAAATGGAGGAAGATGCTCATGAATGTAGGGTCCGCACGAACGGCAGCCGCCAGATGGGTGGCGGAGCATGCAGCCCGGAAAGCGGATTTTCTGGGAGCCTATTTTAGCGGTTCAACGGTTGGTCTGCCGGATGACGCGCCCATGTCCCCAAGTTCCGACATCGATGTTATCGTTGTGACCGCTCAAACCGAACCACCGCTCAAGCCGGGAAAATTTCTCTTCGAGAAAGCGCTCCTGGAGGTAACATACCTGCCCTGGAGCCAACTGGCCTCCGCCGAAAATGCCTTGACGGATTATCATCTCGCCGCAAGCTTCCGGACGGATACGATCATCGCTGATCCGGCGGGACGATTGCGTAAGCTGCAGACGGAAGTGGCCCCCCGTGTCGCCGAACGGCCATGGGTACGCCGCCGCTGCGAAAACGCCCGGGAACGCATAGAGCGTGGACTTCGCGGCATCGACCCTTCCGCACCATGGCACGACCAGGTGACCGCGTGGCTGTTTCCGACCGGGATCATGACCCATGTCCTGCTTACGGCCGCGCTGCGCAATCCTACCGTACGGCTGCGTTATCTCGCCGCCCGGCAGGCGCTGGCCGACTACGGGCTCAGCGCCAGATACCCCGAGCTGCTGCGGCTGCTCGGCTGCACTCAGCTCGGGCCGCAGCAGGCGGAATCCCATCTGGACGCGCTGGCCCGGACTTTCGACGCGGCCGCTGCGCATGCCCGTACGCCGTTCTTCTTCAGCAGCGACATCACCGCCGCGGCGCGCCCGGCCGCGATCGACGGCAGCCGCGAGCTGATCCGGGGCGGCCGCCATCAGGAGGCGGTGTTCTGGATCGTCGCTACCTTTGCCCGCTGCCTCAAAATTTTGGCCGCCGACGCTCCGGCCCTGCACAAAAAATCGCTCCCCGGCTTCAACGAAATGCTTGCCGACCTCGGCATATATAGCTCCGCCGACCTTCTCGCCCGCGCCGGGGAGGGGCTGCGCTATCTGCCCCGGCTAATGCAGACGGCGGAAGCGATCATGGACGCCAACCCCGAGATTAAGACCGGGCAAGGATGAACCTGCCTTGCGCCGCATGCTGCTGTCAAAAGCCCCCAATCACGGCTTCGGGCGAAATTGGGGGCTTGATTTTCTATGAAATTACGTGCTTAGTCAATACGCAGCTCGCCGTCATAGGAAGTGATGATTTTGTACAAATCCGGCCGGCGGTCGCGGAAAATTCCCCACTCGATGCGCTGGGTCTCCAACTGATCAAGGTCGAACTCCGCCACCAGCACGGTCTCCTCGGTGCGGTTCGCTTCGGCGATTTTGTTGCCCTGAGGTCCGGCGATAAAGGACGAGCCGTAAAACGTGATGCTGGAATCCTCATCCGTTTCCACGCCAACGCGGTTGGAAGCGACGACCGGCACCAGGTTCGCGGCGGCATGCCCGAGCATGCACATCTGCCAGTGATCCTTGGAATCGATCGAGCCGTCCTGCGGCTCGGAGCCGATCGCAGTCGGGTAGAACAATAGCTCGGCCCCCATCAGCGCCATGCAGCGGGCGGCTTCCGGGTACCATTGATCCCAGCACACGCCGACGCCGATTTTGGCATAACGCGTCTTCCACACTTTAAAGCCGGTATCGCCCGGGTTAAAATAAAACTTCTCCTCATATCCCGGCCCATCCGGGATATGGCTTTTCCGGTAGCGTCCGAGCACCTCGCCGTCGGCGTCGATCACGGCCAGCGAGTTGTAGCGGGCGTTGTTCTTTTTTTCGTAGAAGCTGATCGGAAGCACCACTTTCAGCTCCTTGGCCACCTGGCGAAAATGCCGGATCGCCGCGTTCTCCTCCAGTTCTGTTGCATGGACGTAATAGTCCGATTTTTCTTTTTGGCAAAAATAAGGCGTCTCGAACAGCTCCTGCAGCAAAATAATCTGCGCTCCCTGCCGGGCGGCTTCCCGGACCAGCTTATCCGCCTTAGCGATGTTTTCTTCTTTATTTGTGGAGCAGCTCATTTGCGTGGCCGCCACCTTTACATTTCTCATCAGGGGTCCTCCTTTATTATTGATTTTAGACGCGTACCCGTCCCGCCGGCATTTGCTGGGTCGTGCAGTGCACATTGCCGCCCTCGCGGATGATCGCCATGCCGTCCACCGTGCTGATTTTGCGGTCCGGAAACGCCTCGCTTAAGATTCGCTCCGCCTGCCGGTCGGTTTCCGCCGCGGCGCCGCCAAACACTGGCAAAATGATGCCGCCGTTGACGAAATAAAAATTCAGATAGCTCAGCGTCAAGCGGCTGTCTTCATACATGGTGCGCGGCGGCTGCGGAATTTGGATGATCTCCGGCTTGCGTCCCTTAGCATCCACCGCGGCGTTCAGGATCGCCAGGTTTTCCTGGGTGATCTCATAATTTTCATCTTCCGGGTCCGTGCATACCTGCAAAATTACCTTGCCCGGCGCGGCAAAGCAAGCCACGTTGTCGACATGGCCATCCGTCTCGTCGCCGCTTAAGCCCCGCTTCAGCCAAATGATTCGATCGACGTTGGCGAAATTTTTCACCGCCGTTTCGATCTCTTCCCGGCTCATCTGCGGGTTCCGGTTCGCGTTCAGCAGGCACTCCTCCGTCGTCAGCAGCGTGCCTTCGCCGTCCGTATGGATGGAGCCGCCTTCCAGCACGAGCGGCGCGTCAAACCGCTTCACGCCCAGCGCTTCGAGAATTTGCGGCGCGACCGCGTCATCCAAATCCCATGGCGCATATTTGCCGCCCCAGGCGTTAAACCGCCAGTTGACCCCGGCCAACTCGCCTTCGCCATTCACGAGAAAGGTCGGGCCGTTGTCGCGAAGCCATGCGTCATTGTGCGCGATCGGCAGGCATTCGATCGGGTGGCGGTGATTGCCGCCGCTGAAGATTTCCTGCACCCTCTGCAAATCGTCCGGATTGACGACTACCGTCACCGGTTCGAATTCGGCGATCGCCGCGATGAATTCGGCATAACCCCGGCAGACCGCGTCGTGCTGCCCGGGATAACACATCGACGCCTGCACCGGCCAGGAAATAAACGTGCGCTCATGCGGCGCCCATTCGGCCGGCATTTTATAGTTCAAGTCTCTAGGATACATCATTTCCCTCACACCCTATATTTAAAATCATTAGATCATGAATTCCTGGTTCACCATGATATCATATAACAAAACATACCCGCCCACAATGGAAGTGTTGACCGCCTGCGGGACAGGCCGGAGCGAAAAAAATCGCTGCCCGATTTTCGGCGGCGGCGCGGGCCGGTGAGCGGTATAATTTATGCGATATGACGTATTGGGATAGGACAGGACATTTTGAACAGTAAGCATCTATACAGAAAGCATCTATAACAGGCAACATCAAGACGGTAAGTACGGACACAATCCAATTTCAGGGAGGCCGCGCATGATCCCCACGGAACGCAAAGAGGAATTTTATAAAGCTTTGTTGGAGAAAAACACAGAATACGAAGGTTTATTCTACGTCGGCGTGAAAACGACCGGCGTCTTCTGCCGGCCCACTTGCCCGGCGCGGAAACCGAAGCTGGAGAATTGCGAATTTTTCGAGACCGCCAAAGAAGCGCTGCTCGCTTCTTTTCGGCCATGCCAGCGCTGCCGTCCGCTGTCTCCCCCAGGCGAGGCGTCCGATCTCGTCCGGCGGCTGGTGGCAGCGGTGGAGCAGCATCCCGAGAAGCGTTGGAGGGACGAGGATTTCCGGCAGCTTTCCGTCGATGCGTCGACGGCTCGCCGCCAATTCAAGAAGCGCTTCGGCATGACCTTCGTCGAATATGCCCGGGCCCGCCGCATGGGCCTGGCGATGAAGCATATTCGCTCCGGCCAGCCCGTGATCGATGCCCAGCTTTCCACAGGCTACGAATCGAGCAGCGGGTTCCGCGACGCGTTTTCCCGGATTATGGGCGCGCCGCCGACCCGGCTGGATGAGGGCCGGATTTTACGGGCGGCCTGGCTCGATACGCCGCTGGGGCCGATGATCGCCATCGCCGACGAAGCGGCCTTGTATCTGCTGGAGTTCGTGGACCGCCGCGGGCTGGAACGCGAGGTGGAGCGGCTTCGCCAGCGGACCAAGGCGGCGGTCATCCCCGGCGTCACCGCGCCGATCCGCTCGATTGAGAAAGAGCTGGCGCTTTATTTTGACGGCGGGTTAAGCGAATTCAAGACCCCGTTGTTTTTGCTGGGGTCGCCTTTTCAGCGGCAGGTGTGGGCGCAGCTGCAGCAAATCCCGCCCGGGGAAACCCGCTCGTACGCCGAGCTGGCCGCTGCCGTGGGGAATCCGGCGGGTTACCGCGCCGTGGCCCAGGCCAACGGAGCCAATCAGCTCGCCATCGTCATTCCCTGCCACCGCGTCATCAACTCGAATGGCGAGTTGGGCGGCTACGGCGGCGGCCTGTCGCGCAAAAGCTGGCTGCTGAACCATGAGAAACGCAGCGGCAGTGTGAAGGCGGTCACGAATTATACCAGTTGAGCAGGTGGAGCTGATTAAGCGGATTGAGTAAATAGAGCTGGTGGAGTTTGTGGAGTTGCGGAGGTAGGGGAGGTAGTGTGAGGTAGTGGCAGAAGTAGCGGGAGTAGCAGAAGTAGCTGGAGTAGCAGAAGTAGCTGGAGTAGCAGAAGTAGCTGGAGTGGCAGGAGTGAGCTAGCGGAGGTAGTGGGACAAGTTGGGTACGTTGGGCAAGGGGAGCGAGTTTAACTAGTTGACCTGGTGAGAGAGTTTAACTAGTTGAGCGAGTCAAGTTAGTTGGGTAGGTGGAGCGAGTAGAACTATTTGATCGTATGGAGTGAGTGGAGCAAGTTAAGCAAATTAGAGCTAGTTGGAAAAGCGCTGCCCGTCTCGAAGAAGTCATAAGGGCATAAAATGTCGTTATTCTGGAGATATCCGTCCCTCCGAGGGAAATAGCGGCATTTTATGTTGCTATTTTCCCCGGTCACAAGGAAACGGCCCCGTTCTGGAGCGTTTACAGGAAAATAAGTACATAAAATGCCTCTAATGGGGATAAACGTGCTAGGTTTCGGATAATAAGTGCATAAAGTGCCGCTATTTAAAGGTCTAAAGCCAGCCGACGATCGGTCTTTCCAGTAACCGGCTGTCATCACCGTTTTTTAGCCCCAAGTCCCATTTTTGCCGTTATTTCTCCTAATGTCCTTTCCACTAACGGCCTCCCTTCCACTGCATCTTTTGGCCGCTTCCTTCCATTGCTTCCTTGCTCTGCTTCTTACGCTTCTACCTTCCGCTTTTTCTTGCGCTGCTTCTTGCGCTGCTTCCTTCCGCCCCATCCCGTGCGGTTAACCGCGGGCAGTTTCGCTGCCTGTAAGGACAGTTTCTCTCTCATGCCCTATTAGCCTAAGGGGCAATTGCCCCTTACCGATTCACGGCTCGGGCCATAGGTTAGTTTAAAAGGAGATGTTCAATTGTCTCATCAAGACAGTAAACTGACGATCATCCTGGAAAAAGGCAAGCAGCGGTTGATTGCCCAAACTCCTCTGCTGGGCGTGCACCGGATTGTATTCGTGGTAAACCGCCAGTTTACGAACGCGCCAAACACGACGCAAATCGCTAGCGGTGCGGGGCGCAGCAGCGCCGCCGGCAGCAATGCGGCGATCAATTCACCGCATACGCGGCAGCAGCAAAGCGTGGGTGCCGGAGGAAAAGCGAAGAACAAAGAGCTGAAGGGAGAGCCGGTGAGCTGGTTTCATCCCGGTTATGCCTCATTCGGAAAGCACGCGAAAGGGAGAAAAGGCCGCCACGGCAAAGAAGTGGTGATCGTCATCAATGATCAGATTGCGAAGCTGCCACGGGGGCAGAGAACCTCAGCGGCCACGCAGGTCGCGAGCGGAGCTGGAGCTTACAGCACGGGCGGCACCAACTCGGCGATCGGAAGCGCAGGCACTCGGCAGCAGCACGCTGTCGGCGGAGGCACCGGGAGCAAGGCGATAAACGAACGGATTCGCCGGGGAAAGAACGGCAAGCTCGGGGAGAGTCCGAAAAGCCGCCTGAAGAAACGCTAAGTGAGATCACGCCGGAGCGGCTTAAATAATGGCAAGCCGGATTAAAGCAACGGCGGGGATAGTCAAAACCAGGAGAGGTGTTTGTACCCGACGACCCGCCTGGATCGAAACGATCTGCCTAGACTGAAACGACCTCCTAAACCGAAACGACCTGCCTAGACCGAACCCGCCATGAAGTCCTCGGCGCCAAAAGGAGCGAATCCGGTTGGCATATTTTTTTTCATTAAATCCCCTCCTCCCCCTTGAATAAATAACGTCATCTACGCTATACTGTGAAAAATATATCGGAATCATGCCTATGAAGAGCATCCAACTCGGAGGCGTTTTCGTCAAGGGGAAGCCGGCAAAAGACGGCTCCTTCTCCCTAAGTTAACCGGATCCGCCCGTTACCGCGGAAGCAAGTGGATTGAACGGCATCACACCGTTCGGTCAATTTGGGTGGCACCGCGAGAATACAAGCGCTCCTCGTCCCAATCGGACGAGAGCGCTTTTTGTATTTTTATAACCAAAGGAGCGGATAGCCATGTTAGACATCAAGTGGATTCGGGAGCATCAGGAACAGGTTCAATTAATCGCGGAGCAAAAGGGGATTGATCTTGCGATCCCCGAGCTGCTCCGCCGGGATGATCAGCGCAGGGCGCTGCTGCTGGAGGTCGAGCGTTTGCGGCAGGAACGGAACCGATTGACCCAGCGTATTCAAGGGTTTATTCGTGAGCGTGCGGTGGAGGAGGCCGAATCGTGCAAAGGGGAGGTCAAAACGCTGAACCGCCGGCTCACCGGTCTGGAGCATGAACTCCAGGAAGCGGAGCGGGAATATCGGGACCTCATGCTGCTCGTGCCTAACCGGATTTCGCCGGACACGCCCATAGGCCGGTCGGACCGGGACAATGTGGAAGTAAGGCGAGCCGGCGAGCCCCCGGCGTTTGGCTTTGAACCGCGGGACCACGTGGCGCTCGGCGAGCTGCACCGTCTCATCGACATTCCCCGCGGCGTCAAAACGGCCGGAAGCCGCAATTACTACCTCACCGGCATTGGCGTTTTGCTCCACCGGGCGGTGCAGCAGTTGGCCGTCGACCTGCTGGTTGCCAAAGGGTTTGCACTGTTCGAGGTCCCGTTAATGGTTCGGCCCGCGGCGATGCTAAACACCGGTTTTTTCCCGCTTGGCCAGGATCAGACCTACCGGATCGCCGATGAAGACCGCTATCTAGTCGGTACGTCGGAAGTGCCGCTTGTCTCGTATTTCGAGGATGAAATCGTTGATGTCGCCCGCCCGCTCAAGCTGGCCGCGGCGTCACCGTGCTTCCGGAATGAGGTGGGCTCGGCCGGCAAAGACGTGCACGGCTTGTACCGGGTCCGCCAGTTTGCGAAGGTGGAGCAAGTCATCCTCTGCCAAAACGATCCGGGGGTGTCGGAACAGCTTTTTCAGGAAATTACAGAAAACGCCGAGGAGCTCTTGCAACTGCTGGAACTCCCTTACCGGGTAATGGCCGTCTGCAGCGGCGACATGTCGCAAAAAACGTACAAACAATACGATATCGAAACGTGGATGCCGAGCCGGGCGGCGTACGGGGAAACCCATTCGTCGTCGCAGCTTCTCGATTTTCAGGCCCGCCGGTCGAACATCCGGTTCAAGGATCACAGCGGCAAACTGCAGTACTGCTACACATTGAACAACACGGCGGTGGCCTCGCCCCGCATTCTGATCCCGCTGCTGGAAAACCACCAGGAAGAAGACGGATGCATCCGGATTCCGCAGGCGCTGCGCAAGTACATGAACGGATTGGAAAGGATCGCACCACCATATAGGTAATATTTACTATAAAACTAATCCGCACCGGCACCGTTTAAATATATAAGACTATCCAGAAATAGGTGATCTTATGACGAAACGAAAACGCACGATAACGTGTATGCTGGCGGCCTCCTTGGTATTGTCCGCCTCGGCGGAGGCTGCCGCCGCCGGTACGGCCCAGCAGGGGCAAGCCGGTGCGGACAGCCGCATTGCCATAGAACTGGACGGGAAGCCGCTTGTGCCTGAAGTCCCGCCGGTCTTGGTCAACGGAACCGTGCTCGTCCCCATCCGCGACGTATTTGAACCTTTAGGCGCAAAGCCGGCATGGGATGGGGAGAACAAAACAGTAACGGCGGCCAAAGACGGCACGACCCTTGTTTACCGGATCGGCGAGCGGGAAGCGCAGCTGAACGGTCACACGCTGGCGCTCGCGGTTCCCGGACAAATCGCGGACGGTCACACGCTGGTTCCGCTCCGCTTCGTGAGCGAAGCGCTGGGCAGCGAGGTGGAATGGGACGGAGCCGGACGGACAGTGCGGATCGCTTCGGCTTTCGATTACGATACGACGATTAAGCAGAGTGTTTACCTTCGCAGCAAGCCTGACGCGGAAGGCAACGCCGTTAAACTGCTGCCCGCCGGCAGCAAGATTCACGTAGCCCGTGAGGTCGGCGCCTTCTGGCTGGAAGCGCGCACTCCGGACGCACTTAGCGGATATGTGTCCGCCAAGCCGAAATACACCGATTACACCAGCGACGCGTTAGCGGAAAAACAAGCGGACAAGCTGATCGCTTACGGCAAAACCTTCGAGGGAACGCCTTACGAATTCGGAGCTTCGCCGGATCAAACGAATACGTTCGATTGCTCTTCTTTTGTCAAGCACGTATTTGAGAGCGTGCTGTCGATTGAGTTGCCGCGCGTCTCTTATGACCAAGCCAAAGAAGGCAAAGAGGTCGGCGAAAACGAACTGCGCAAGGGCGATTTACTCTTTTTCAGCTCACGCGGGCTGGACATCGGCCATGTCGGCATTTACGCCGGGAACAATAAAATCCTTCACACCTATTCCAATGAGAAGGGCGTACATATCGGGGAGTTTGACGGCCAATGGAGAAAACGGTTCGTAACCGCGCGCCGGGTGTTTTAGAGAGGCGGCGCCGGGCAGGCGAATCCTGAGACGCAAAAGACCCGTGGAAGTGTTTTTCAAGCCTCCTCCGCGGGTCTTTTTTAGATTATTTAATTGGGCCAACACCAAGCCAAATTGGGTCAAGGCCTGCAGCCGGGTTTGCCTGTTTTTCACGGGAAGAAGGGCGACCCGATGGGATCAACTGCAAAAGTGCATTCTATTTCCCGCAAATCACCATTTTAGAGCGATTGAAATGCAAAAGTGCATCTCTTTTTAGGCTATCCGATAAAAAAAGTAGCTTATGACCGGAAGTGAACTGCACTTTTGCATCTGAACCACCTGTTTCGGGGAAATTTGGCGAAAACCGCCTGCACTTTTGCATTTCGCCACCCTTCCCCCGCTTCCTCAGCGGAGCTGAGCAATTTCATAATCACGGGAAAAACTATCGCTAAACGAGGTCTGTCTTCCTTGAGCGCGTCGATGACCGAATCGCATGCCAGCACTACAATTTCACCTGCAAACGTAACGAATTTACCAAAATCTGCCGAAATATATGATATAGAGAAAATTTTGCCGCAAGGAGGTGAATCCGTGCGCCGCAGGGCGAAAGTCCGGTCCTCGCCGCGCGCACGGAGAGCGATGTGGAAATGGCTGAAATCGTCAAAAACGTCTCCCGTTCCCCCCGAATCAATCGGCAAGCCTGAAGCAACGGGCATAACCGCCGAAACCTCTAAGGCCGGCGAGGCTAGCAAGGCCGGTGAGGCTAACGAAGCTGGCGAGTTTGGCGGCGCCGCGAAGCAACAGGTCATTGTCATCACGGGAACAAGCGGCTCGGGACGCAAAGAAATTGCCATGCGATTGAGCTCCGAACTGGGTATTCCTTATGTGCTTCCTTATACGACACGCGCGCCTCGACCGGGCGAACGGGACGGAGAGCATTATCATTTCATCTCCGACGCGGAATTCCGGGCGCTTCAGGACAAGGACGAGCTGTGCGAGGCCGTTCGCCTCGAACGGGGCGGCTACGGCATCGCAAAGCTTGAGCTGGAGCAGGCGCTGCAGCAGCGCCAGGCCGCAATCGTCGTCGTAAACCACGAAGGCGTCCGGACATTCCGGAAGTTATACGGCGATGACGCTATCCGGATTTTTCTGTATGTCACCAAGGAAGATATCCGGCTTCGCCTGGAGCGGGAAGGAACTCCTCCCGAGGTGCTCGAAGAGTATTTGCGGAATTACTCCGACCAGGTGATTTACAAGCGGGAAAGCGATTTTTTGCTGCAAAATATCGAAACGGCCGCAACGCTGGAAAAAATCAAATTATTTCTGCAGGGGCGAATATAGGAACTAAGCAGGCGGAGGCTGTTAATCCTCTACCTCCAGCGCGAAAGTTTCTTTCAACCCGGCTTTGCCTTGCGGCGTAATTTTGACCGCTCTCGTATTCGGCAGACGCTGCACCCAATTCAGCTCCAGCAGCCTGTCCAGCAGGGCGTGGCCCAGCGCTCCGGCCAAATGATGACGCCGTTCGCTCCAATCCAGGCATTTGTGGGAAAATGAGCGGCGTTTTCTTTTTACCCGGTTCAGATCGATTTGAAAATTTTCAAAAAAAGCTTCCCCATTTTTCGTTACTTCAAATCCGTTCTCGCCTTCCAGCAATATCCCCTCCCGGACCAGGCTTTGGGTTAAGCTCACCCCCAGGTTTCCGGCCAAATGATCATAACAGGTGCGGGCCTTGCGCAGCGCTTGTTCTTCCGCCGATTGCCTAAGCGATTTGATCTTCACCGGCGGCGCGATGGACAATAGCGATTCCATCACCTGCGCGACCTCCGGATTCCGGATGCCGTAATACCGGTGCCTGCCCTGTTTTTCGACGGCAATCAACCCGGCATCAACCATTTTGGCCAAATGAAAACTTGCCGTTTGCGGCTGGATGCCCGCCATCCGGGCCAACTCCCCGGCCGCGTGGAATCTTCCGTCCATCAGGGCGTTAAGTATGGCCGAACGGGAGGCGTCGCTGACCATCGAGGCGATAAGCGCCACATTGGTGTTTACGATTGCCATATAAGTTGCTTCCTCCTTGTCGTGGATTTTCGTATGACGGCTTTATTTTGCTATGCAATCCATACTTCGATCATAGTGGAAATGTCCTTATTATACAATTGGGAAAGCAGTTCGAAGAAAGTTACTAAAGGAGGAGCTAAGATGAAGCATTACACGGACAATACGGAAGCAGGGCCGGCTGAAACCAAGGTAATCCGGCCTAAAATTTTATATTACGGAACCCCGGTGATTTTGCTGAATACGTTAAACGAGGACGGCACCGTCAATATCAGTCCGATCTCTTCCTCGTGGGCGCTCGGGGATATCATCGTGCTGGGCATCGGGCTGAACGGAAAAGCGGCGGAAAATTTGGACAGGCACCGCGAATGTGTCATCAATCTTCCCAGCCCGTCCATGTGGGAGAACGTGGAGCGCTTGGCCCCGACAACCGGCAAGAATCCGGTGCCGGAAGCCAAGCTGGATATGGGCTTTAACTTCGAAAAAGACAAGTTTGCGGCCAGCGGCTTAACGCCGGCGGTATCGCATCAAGTAAAACCCGCGCGCATTCGCGAATGTCCCTTGCAGATCGAAGCCGAGGTGTTGTCCCTGCGCGTCCCGGAACATTCTCCGGATTTCGCCATCGTCGAAACCCGGGCAGTGAGGGTTCACGCCCACCGCAGCATCCTCCTGGACGAAAACCGCATCGACCCGAGCAAATGGAGCCCGCTCATCTACAATTTCCGCCACTATTTCGGCTTGGGGGAGCGGCTGGGGAAGACGTTCCGGGCGGAGAGCTGAGAAGATTAAGGGGATTCGGAATTCATCATTCCGAGAACCCCGGTTCAGAATCGCCCAACGCTTCTCTATTCAACAAAATAAGCCCCTAACCAGGAAGTAATCCATTGAAGACCGAAGCCATCATTTAAAAATCAAGCTGCCGGCCTTTTCCCTTATCTTGATAGTCCGATATCTCTTTGGCTTCAGGAGATAGTCCCGGTTCCTTGATCGAGGGCTCGAAATCGGGCAAATCCAGATGACGGATTACCGGCCGCGGCGCTCCGTTCGAAAAGCTGGTGTGGGCGGGAGCGGGTCGATTAGCCTTCACAAGGACAACCTCCTTGGCCTTAGTTCCCGCTTCCATATTGACCCGGTCCAAGGAATTCAGCAGGGCATAAATGAACTGCTCCGGGGAGTCCTGGGCGCTTTCCCCCAAGAGAGTTAAGCGAATGCTTGTTTCGTTTGCCATTCTAAATGTTAAGATCATGCCTTGACCGTATCTTCCATCGGCCATAATGAAGAGGCCCGCAATCTCTTTCAAACGCAATTCATACCGCTCCCCCTCTTCCGGGGTGACCATGCGGATCAAAATCAGATGATCCGGCGTGAGCACGACGATTTTGGCCCCCTCGTGAACGTCACTCCAAGATGTAAAGTCTTTGTACAAGCCAACTACCGATTCTTCGGAAGCAATGATTCCCAACTCCTCAAGTTCGAACAGACTGGCGTCATCCACGGGCGTATGCAGCTTAATTCGCCGCTTGATTACAAACTGTATATAAACGATACCGCCCAGGGCGGTGAAAGTCGCGTACCACGTACCAAGATCGAACAGCCAAAAAACGATGAGGAGCAAGAAGAAAACCAACTGGCTTACTGATAGATAAGTTATTTTGTCCTGAGGAGACAACCGGTAATACCAAAAGCCCTTCCTGGGAACATAAGGACGAATGTCTCCTTTAAGCAGTTTGCTGTACATTATCATAGCCGGCACCACAACAATAATAAGAGCTCCGAGTAACATCCCAAGAAGAACTTCTCCCATTACAAGAAGAAAAATTGTTAGAATCGCACATAATACAGACCCGGTCCATAGGAGGATATATCTGGACTTTAATTTCTTTATCGCCTCTTTATCCATAGCCCCGCCAGTCCTTAACCAATTTTGAGAGCACCTGATCATCAACGTGCAAGCCGCAACACCTTCAAATCCCGGCCCTTCACCGAATCGGGTACCGGTCAAAAAAAGCTTTTCCTTTCCGTTATTTCTCTATTATCCAACAATTTCCCTGCTTCCGAAGAACTATTTCGTGTATAAAAAAGCGCGAGCATAGAGGACAAGGACACCTTCCCCTATTACTCGCGCTTTTTGGCTTTAACTTACTCCACTTCCTCACCTTCCGCTTCCCAGCGGGCGATTTCCTCGCGGACGCGAGGCGCCACCTCGGTGCCGAGCAGCTCGATCGATCTCATGACGTCCTCGTGAGGCATCGTGCCGAGCGGACAATGCAGCATAAACCGGGTGATGCCGACGTTTTTGCGCAGGTGGATGATTTTGGCCGCGACCGTCTCCGGATCGCCGACGTACAGTGCGCCTTCCAGGCTGCGGGCCGCATCGTAGGTGGCGCGGCTGTAGTAGCCCCAGCCCCGCTCCCGGCCGATGATGTTCATGCCGGCCTGGGTCGGCGGGAAAAACTTCTCGACCGCCTCGTCCAGCTTATCCCCGACAAACCCGTGCGAATGCGAAGCCACCGTCAGCTTGGAAACGTCGTGTCCGGCCTCGGCCGCCGCACGCTTATACAGCTTCACCAGCGGCGCAAACTGGACGGGACGGCCGCCGATGATCGCCAGCACCAGCGGCAATCCAAGCACCCCGGCCCGGACGACGGACTCGGTATTGCCGCCGCTGCCGATCCATACGGGGAGCGGATTCTGTACCGGACGAGGGTAGACGCCCAGGTTTTGAATCGCCGGGCGGTGTTTACCCTGCCAGGTTACCTTTTCCGACTCCCGCAGCTTGAGCAGCAGGTCCAACTTCTCATCAAACAGTTCGTCGTAATCGTTCAAATCATATCCGAACAGCGGAAAGGACTCGATAAAAGAACCGCGCCCCGCCATAATCTCCGCACGTCCGTTGGAGATGCCGTCGAGCGTGGCGAAATCCTGAAACACCCGGACCGGATCGTCCGACGACAATACGGTCACCGCGCTGGTGAGGCGAATCCGTTTCGTTTGCGGCGCAGCCGCCGCCAATACAAGGGTGGGCGAAGACGCTGCATAATCCTTCCGATGATGCTCACCGACGCCAAAAACGTCAAGCCCCACCCGGTCGGCCAGAATAATCTCCTCCACGACCTCGCGCAGCCGCTGCGCATGACTGATGACTTCGCCGGTAACAACGTCCGGCGTGGTTTCCACAAACGTGCTGATTCCTATTTCCATGATCGGTCCCCCGCTTCAATATATTAACTATACTTTTGTATTCTACTATACTTTTCTCATTAAGGCAAAAAGAAAAGCGCTTGATTATAAACTGTACGCTTCTGCATACCTATATTCGAAATTTGCCATTAGATACATTTTCTTGCCACAAATATTCTAACGGTTGCCATTAGCACTATTTGTCTTAAAAACGTTGATTTCAAATTGTAACGGTTGCCACGGCGCTTATTTCACTGAAATCCGGTTATTTGGATTAGATTCAGGAAAATAACGACGCTTACAACCGTTACAATTTAGAAAGGGGCCTTTTTCATAAGATAGCAGCCGCTACAACCGTTAGATCTCCGGGTAGCTTTTACGGGAAATCTTAAGCAGAAGTGGATGCAACGCTAATGGTATTTCCTGGTTATTCCCTATCTTAACGGACACAACTGACCTTATTTTGCTCTAAACGAGGCAATTTTTACGAATCTGCAGGAAATTACACCTCCTGTGACCGCTGCAATTTAGGACCCGCTTTTTCGGGCGAACAGAGTTTTTAGCGTCCTTTTCGGACTAACCCGATTTCTAGAGTACCGGATTTAGTACCGGATTTACGTCTTTTATCATTTCATGCAAATGCACAAATGATGTATACTTCTTTGCCGAAGGATAGAATGGTTGTAGGCAGATTTTTTTCCGAAGGAGGACCCCGAGTTGTTCCAGCTTTCCGAGAAGCAGGCCCAGGAAATCGTAGATAAAATGATGATGGACATTCCCTATAACATCAATATTATGAACGACCGGGGGATCATCGTCGGCAGCGGCAAAAAAGAAAGGGTGGGCACCGTCCACCAAGGCGCCGTCAAAGCGTTGGCCACAGGACGAATGGTGGAGGTATGGGAGGACAAACGTTTTGAGAAAAAAGGCACCAACGAACCGATCGTCATCGACGGCCGGCGCGTCGGCGTCATTGGCATCAGCGGCAATCCGGACGAGGTCCGGCCTTTTTGCAATATCGTAAGGACGACCGTAGCGCTGCTGATCGAGCAGAAAACCGCCTTGGAAAATCTGGCGCATGAAGCCACCCGCAAAAAAGCGTTTTTGGAAACGCTGCTTGCCGCGCAAGGGCCTTACACCCAGAAGCTGAAAAAGGAAGCCGCCGCCTACAAGCTGGACCTGCTGTTAAAAACCGCGGCGCTCTATCTAAAAAATCTCCAATGGGACGAAGAGACGTCCAGGCTGCTGCGGCCATATCCCTCTTTTCTCCTGGAGGAGGACGCCTGCCTCATCCTCGTGCAGCATGAAGCGGACACAGAGCCGCTGATTCGCCAGCTGCTGAAAAAACAACCCGAGGTATTGATCTCCGTTGGCCAGTTTGCGAGCAGCATCGCGGAAAGCCAGCGGCAGGCGAAGTCAGCTATGGGCGTACTGCTGGCATTAAAGCTGCCGGTGCGGACGGTCTATTATGAGCAGGCTCCGTTTCTGGTGAAGCTGAGCCAAGTGAAACTGTCCGACGACCTGCATGCCGTCGGCAAGCTAGAGGATTCCGCAGAATTGCTGGAGACGCTGCGCAGCTTCATCAACAACAACTGCAGCGTTTCCCTGACGGCGGCCGAACTAAATATCCACCGCAACACGCTCCAGTACCGGCTGAAACGGATCGAAACCGTGACCGGCAAAGATCCGCGGAACGTGCTGCAATTGTTTGAGCTTATTCACGGCTTGCTGTCGCTGTACAGCTAAAGGGCAAGGAAAAAAGAAAGGGCGCATACGACGCAACCTTTCTCCCTCGGCTTTCCATGTCGTACAAGGGCGGACTCCATTCGCCCGCCCACGTCGGCTCTCGCAAAGCTTCAGCACTCAGGATACTTGCTCAGCCTTAGCACTCTGGACTACTCGCTCAGCTTAGCACTCTGGATCACTCGCTCATCCTCAGCACTCTGGCGATGTTTTCGCAGGTGCGCTCCACGTTTTGCGGCCCTTCGGCCAGCAGCTTCTCCAATTCGCCCGCGCCCGGGACAATGCCAAACACCGCGTCGATCCCCTCCTCGTACAGCGCTTCGATCCCTTCGCCGATGTAACCAGCGACGGCGATGACTTTTTTACCCGCTTCTTTGGCCGCTTTGGCTACCCCGTAAGGAGTTTTGCCGAATTTCGTCTGGAAGTCGATGCCGCCTTCGCCGGTAAACACCACATCCGCCTCCGCCACCTTCTGTTTCAAGCCGGTGTATTCGATAACGATTTCGATGCCCTTCCGCAGCACGGCCTGCGTAAAAATCAGCAGCCCCGCTCCCAGCCCGCCGGCCGCCCCGGCGCCGGGAATATCGCGCACATCCTTGCCGAGCTGCCGTTTCGCAATGTCCGCGTAATGGGCCAGGCCGGCGTCGAGCTGCCGCACCATCTCCGGCGTGGCGCCCTTCTGCGGTCCAAACACATGGGACGCGCCATGCTCGCCGCACAGCGGATTCGTCACGTCGCAGGCGACGATCAGATTCACCTGCCGCAGCCTAGGATCAAGCGCGGAAATATCGATCCGCTCCAGCCGCTTTAGCGCTCCGCCGCCGCGGGGCAGATCCCGGCCTTCCGCATCCAGGAACCGGGCGCCCAGCGCCTCGGCCATGCCCGCCCCGCCGTCATTGGTGGCGCTGCCGCCGATGCCGATGATAATCCGCTTGATGCCTTTATCAAGGCATTCGCGGATCAGTTCGCCGGTGCCGTAAGTGGTTGTGATCAGCGGATTTTTCGTCTCCTTGCTCACATGGTGAATTCCGCTGGCCGAGGCCATTTCGATCGCGGCGGTCTCTCCGTCGCCCAGAATGCCGTACCGCGCCGTCACCGGCTCCCCGAGCGGCCCGGTTACCACCTGCGTATAGATCCGTCCTCCGGAAGCGTCCACCAGGGACTGCACCGTGCCTTCGCCGCCGTCCGCCATCGGAACGTGGATATAGTCGGCATGCGGGTAAACTTTGCGCAGCCCCTTTTCCATCGCAGCGCACACTTCCTTGGCCGTCATGCTCTCTTTGAACGAGTCCGGCGCCAGCACAAATGTTTTCGCTTTCATTTTCTCACCCCGTCTATGATTGTAAAAGCAAACTTCCGCTATTCTCGTATTGTGTTAAAATTTGACTTTAGAACAAAAATCCGTAAATCAATGTCGCCGCAATGGCCATCGTTCCGCCGACAATGGCTTCGTAAGGAATGAGGCCCATCCGCTGCTTGATCGTCATTTTCATCGCTCCCGCCGTGACGTGGAAATAGTTGCCCTGCGGCAGAGAATCGATCACGGTGGCCCCGGTATGGACCATCACCGCCGCCGCCAGCGGAGCCGTGCCCATATTGAGGATGGCTTGTCCGAACGAACCGGTCGCCAAAATGACGCCCGTCGATGTGGATGCGGTGGCCGCGGCCATCAGGATACCGGAAATCGGCGCCAGGAAAGTGCCCGAAATGCCCGAAGCTTCAATCAGAGCCACCACCTGCGTCGACAGATCCGAAGCGGAGATCAGCCCGGCGATGCCGCCCGCGCCGATCAGGATCAACACGGTTGCCGTCATTTTATTCAAGCCGGAGGCGGTGTACTCCAAAATCTTCTTGCCCTGGCCCATGGCCAGCATCCCGATGATCCCGGCAATCGGCAAAATGTACATGGCGTCCACTTTAAACTTCGCCAGCGCCTCGATGCCCGACAGCGAGCCGATCGGATTGATCATCAGCAGGACGACGGCGACCAGCGGCGCTACGATCGCTTTACCCAGGGGCGGATATTTCGACATGTCCACCGCCTCATCTACTGCTTCGGCATCAGCTACTTTGGCTCCTTTATTTTTCAGCAGCGTAGCGACGATAACCGTGACGATCAGGCCGCAAACCGCCGGAATCAGGCCGGCCAGCATGACTTGGCTTAAGTCCAGGTTGAAGCCGCGCGCGGCGGCAATCGCATTCGGGTTCGGGGAAATGATGTTCCCCGCTTTCCCGCCGCCGGACAACGCCAGCAGCAGCGAAATCTTGGAAATGCCCATCTTGTTCCCGACCGACAAAGCGATCGGCGCTACGATCAACACGGCAACGGGAATAAATACGCCCACCGCGGTAATGATCATGGTCGCCAGCGCCAGCGCCAGAATCGCTTTGCCTCCACCGAACTTTCTGACGATCGCCTGGGCGATCGTTTCGGCCGCCCCCGACTCCATCATCACCCCGGCCAGCACGCCGGCCGCAAGCACCCGGATGACCGTCCCCATCACGCTTTGCGTCCCGCTGACCAGCACGCCGACAGTCTCTTCCAGGTTGGCTCCGCCAATTAAAGCGCCTACAATCGCGCCCAAAAACAACGCATAAACCGGATTCAACTTTCTTAATATCAGAATGATGGCTATAGCGAGCCCCGCCAAAGCGCCAATCCAACTGATCGTTAATCCTTCCATCTGTCTTCCTCCCATGCATTTGTTGAACACGCTTTCAGTATAATCGGCCCCCGCCGGAAAAAATATTGATAAAGGGACGAAATGTATTGTGCAAATGCACTATGAACTGCCGCGCGTTTATCCTTCAAAAGAGGCTTTCATGAACAGTAGCGTCGGGTACCTCGCCCCTTTCCAACTGTAGTCTACATCCCGTGGACGTTGCTCTAACGGACACCAGCGACCCTATCCACCCATTTCCCGGGTATTTCCCAGCCTAACGGACACAGACGGCCCTATTTCGCTCTAAACCCGTTCATCCACGCCGATTTGAGGTAAATAAGATCATCTGTGTCCGTTACGTTTTGCAAACCTCCGTTTTTCCTCAAAATAACGGCGCTGGTGTCCCTTAGCCCCATGATCATTGCGGTAAGGTAACTTGCCTCTTCTCGTGACCCTTTGCTGGTTCCGCGGACTCCCTTCAGGGGCTTGGCGAAAAATAGCGGTAATTTAGGGCGTTATTTCGAGAATTTCTAGTTCCTGTTCTGGAATAGAGGAATTTTATGTCGCTATTTTTCCCAGAAGCTTGGATTTGCAGCAAATAACACCACTCTGCCCGAATATAGCGACACTTTTTTCCTCTATTTTTCAATTTCCTCGCGAGTAGAGAAAATAGCGGAATTATTTTCCGTTATTTTCTGAAGGGGAGCATGAAGGCGAGCATTACTGAATAGTAGCGTTTCTATTCTAACGGTTGCCACAGCCGCTATTTGCTCCAATAACGCCGATTTCAAATTCTAACGGTTGCCATGGCGCTTATTTCACTAAAACCCGGCTATTTTTGCTCAGATTAGAGCAAATAACGTCGCTCACAACCGTTAAAATTTAGAAAGGGGCTTTTTTCACAAAATAGCGGCTGGTACATCCGTTAGAATTCCGGCGTGACGCCGGTCCCCGCCTGCAAAGCGGACCAAAGATTTTGTGTAAGCGTTAATGCAACGCAAGTGCCTTAGCCCCAGATTCCTCTTCTCCCCCCCCCTTTCTACCTGCGCATCGCCCCCTACCCTATCCGAAATTTTATAAAATAAGGTCAAAAAAGGACGCCAAGCTGGCGTCCCGGGGCCTGAAAATCAGGCGCTTTCATGTTTTGAACGTACTATTCGGCTACTGCTTTCGCGGCCGTCTCGAGCGCTCCGATCACTTTATCGCACCAGGCGTCGAACTCCGGATCCTCCGTCTGATGCTCGGGATGCGCCAAAATGTATTCCACCGTCCGTTTGATGCCCTGATCGGCCCGTGTTGTGGCTGTGAAACCGGGCACCAGTCTTTTCAGCTTGGCGTTGTCGAACACGACGGTGTTGGCCTTGTCGCCGAGCAGCCCGCCCCGCAAATCATAAGGACCGCCGGCCGCCAGAAATTCGGAAGCGACATGCACCGCGCGCAGCTTGACGCCAAGGGCATCGGCGATAATTTCATAAATTTGATTCCAGGTGACGCTTTCGTCCGAGGTAATGTGCACCGACTCGCCGATGGCGTGGATATTGCCCATCAGCCCGATAAAACCTTTGGCGAAATCGCTGTTGTGGGTCAGCGTCCACAGCGACGTGCCGTCCCCGTGAATGATCACCGGCTTGTTCTCCAGCATGCGTTTGGCCACCTGCCACGAGCCTTTGCTACCGTGCACCCCCAGCGGAATGGACCGCTCGCCATAAGTATGGCTTGGCCTGACGATCGTCACCGGAAAGCCCTGCTCCCGGTACTGCTTCATCAAATACTCCTCGCAGGCGATTTTGTTCCTGGAGTAAGCCCAATAAGGGTTCGATAGCGGCGTTCCCTCCGTAATGCGGTAATCCGACAGCGGGGTCTGGTATGCGGACGCCGAACTGATAAATATATATTGTTTCGTCTTCCCGTTGAACAAGCGGTAATCCCGTTCCGCCTGCGACGGTTCAAAAGCGATGAAATCGGCCACCACGTCAAAGGTTTGGTCCGCCAGCAGCCCCCTGACTTCGTCCTCATGATTGATATCCGCTTGAATGACTTTTACGCCGGCCGGCAAATCCCCGTTCCGGGTTCCCCGGTTCAAAAGGTAAAGCTCGCAGCCCTGTTCCGCCAGCTGCCTCGTAATCGCCGAACTGATCGTCCCCGTTCCCCCGATAAACAGCGCTTTCAAAAAAATCCCTCCCCTATGGCTTTGCCTTGCTTTTTTTATGGTATCATTTAAAAGTATCGGTTGAAAGCGGGCAAATTTCGGTGATCCATCCGACTTCATTGACAGATAGCGCCGGTGATGTTATCTTCAACCCTATCGCTAATCTTGCGATTCGTTCAAGCTCTTCGTCCGAAGAGTTTTTTCCATTACATGAAAAGAATGTGATTCCTTTGAAACAGGTTCTGGCCCGTCTGCAAAAAGAGGGCGGCTTACTCGACAAATATTTATCCGGCGAATCGATGGATTACCGGCAGGTGATCGCCTTGTTTTTGCCGATTTTGGTGGATCAGGCCTTTATCGTCGGCCTTAATCTGGTGAATACCGCGATGATCAGCTCCTCGGGCGTCGCCGCGGTCAGCGCCGTCAACATGGTCGACTCACTGAACGTGTTCCTGATCAATGTTTTTGTCGCCGTGGCCACCGGGGGAACAGTGGTCGTAGCCCAATACAAAGGCAGCGGCAATGACCGCATGGTCTCCCGGGCCGCGGCGGGCACGGTCACCTCGGTATCCCTGATGGCCCTGGCCATCGGCCTGCTCCTGATTGGGCTGCACAACCCCGTCATGAGCCTGCTGTTCGGCTCCGCCTCCCCGGATGTGCTAGACAGCGCCCGGGTCTATCTGATCGGCAGCAGCATTTCCTACATGGGCTTGGCGCTTGTACAGGCGGTGTGCGCGGGACTGCGGGGAATCGGGAAGACCCGGGCCTCGCTGGCCCTCTCCCTCATCATGAATTTGCTGTACGTGCTGCTGAATGTGGTGTTCATCAGCGTGTTTCACATGGGCGTGGTCGGAATGACCCTTTCCGTGAACATCGCCCGGTATGCGGGCGCTATTTGCGCGTTGTTTTATTTGTTCAAAATGGAGGAGACGCTGCGGCTGCACCTGCGCGACCTGTTCAAGCTGCCGTTGTCGATGCTGCGCAAAATCATGTTCATCGGGCTCCCGTTCGCCGCGGAGCAGATGTTTTTTAACGGCGGGAAGCTGCTCACCCAGGTGTTCATCGTCAGCCTGGGCACCTACGCGATCGCGACCAACGCCATCGGCGGTTCGCTGGCCATGGTGTTCCAAATCCCCGCGAGCGCTTTGTCGCTGACGATCGTCACCGTCGTCGGGCAATGCATCGGGAGCGGAAATATTGCCGACGCCCGGAAGTTCATCAAATCGTTCCTTTGGCTCGGCTCCGCTTCCCTGGCCGTGGTCGGACTTCTGCTGATGCCGTTCTTCCGGCCGCTCGTCGGCTTGTTCGATCCTCCTGCCGAAATCGTCGGCGATATATTTGCGGTCCTGCTGATCAGCACCATCGCCCAGGTTCCGCTGTGGGCGGTCAGCTTCATCCTCCCTTCCGCGCTGCGGGCGGCGGGAGACTCGCGGTTCACTTCGCTGACCTCGATGCTGACGATGTGGCTGTTCCGGGTCGTGTTGGGATACATTCTCGGCATTACGCTGGGCTTCGGCATTACCGGCGTCTGGCTGGCGATGTGCTCCGAATGGGGCGTGCGCGGCGCGGTTTTCCTGTGGCGGTTCCGCGGGAAGAAGTGGTATGCCCATAAAGTGATTTAAAGCGCGGCAAGTCCCTCTAAAAATGCCTGCGGAAAATGCCGATGATTAATCTGTTCGACGCAAATTGGCGTCCTTCATCACATAGAAATTACCAGTTTAGGAGAGGTGCCTTTGATCGACGCCACGCAAGAGCGCCGCTTGCAGCGCCTGCTGCAAAGCTGCGGACACAACTCGCATACGCACTTATACTACCTTGGCGATAAAAAATGGTTTTGGGATTCCGAGCACGAAGCTTGCATCGTCTACCGCAGCCTGGGGAACCGCAGAATCGCGTTGGGCGATCCCCTGGGCAAACCGGAGGCGATTCCGCGGGTGATCGGCCAGTTTATGAACCACTGCCGCGAGCACGGGTACATCCCGGCTTTTTATCAGGCCAAGTCCTCCTTTTTGCAGCTATACAAGCAGTACGGGCTCCAGTATGCCAAAATCGGGGAGGAGGCCCAGGTCGATCTGGCGAAGTTCCATTTGCACGGAAAAGCGTGGCTGAAGCTGCGCGGCCGGATCAATAAATTGAAACGGGCCGGCTTCACATTTGCGGTGCTGCACCCGCCTTTTGAGGACCGGTTCCTGGACCGGCTGCACAAGATTTCCGGGGAATGGCTCGGTGAGCGGAAAGAGAAAAGCTTCTCCGTGGGTTCGTTCTCCCGGGAGTATGTCAACCGGTTCCCCGTCGCCGTCTTGATCGGCCCGGATGGAGAATACGAAGCTTTTGCTACGCTTGGCGGCGATCCGCCCCCGTCCTTGCCGGATTCGCGGGATGCGGCCGTACCCCGTCAGATCACCGTGGACCTGATGCGGTATACGAAGGCCTGTCCGCATGGCGCCATGGATGTGCTGTTTGCCTCCCTGTTTTTGTGGGCGCAAGAGCATCGATACGATTTTTGCAGTCTGGGCATGGCTCCTTTGGCCAACGTAAACGACCTTCTTTTTGCCAAATGGGTTTATAAATACGGGAACAAGTTCTATAACTTCAAGGGGTTGTACGATTACAAGAACAAGTTTGCCCCCGCATGGAAGGATGTGTACTTGGTCTATCCTCCATCGGGCCTCCCGGTTACGCTCACCGTACTCATGCTGATGATCCATACTGCTCCCGGGAACAGGAAGCCGGCAAAAGACAAGATGCTTTCCAACTTCGTTTCTTAAATCGGGCTCCAATATGAAAGCAAGCCGGCGCATACGCGCCGGCTTCACTTTTACGGGGCATCCGTCGTATTCGATTCTTCGCCGGACTGCCGGTTGGCGGGCGGACCGCCTTGCGGTCTCGTGCCTTGCGGTAATGTAGCTGGATAAAGCAGCAATCCATTGCCGGAGTTGACGCTGAATCAGAGGCAGATGTAGAGGCGTCACGATCCGGCGGGGTCAGCGTATCTACCTTTTATACAGCCGTTTCGAACAGTGTCACAAATCGACGCCAGGTGAGGGGCTGTCTAAAGCCGTGTCTTAGTGTTCCTGCCTGCTGCCTGCCTTTGCACGATTATCCCTTTCGTTCATGGAGCAGGGAACAGGGGGGGCTAGAGCAAGTCAAGGGTTCCAAAAAAAGAGAAGAAAAAACACAAAAAAGATGAGGAAAAAATGAGGCTGTTCAGGTAAGATTTTCGGCTTGATAAGAGAACGTACGTTTGGTATAATGAAATAAACGGAACTTATGTTCGTGTATTCTTGATTCGGGAGGTAAGCGGATATGGAAGCCAATGCGGGAACGGAACTTCAGCCATTCAGCAGCCGTTTTAACAGCGAGCAGGACTGCATGGAGGCGCTGATCGCGATGAAGTGGCCAAACGGCTTCGTCTGCCCGCGCTGCGCTTACACCCGGTGCAGCCGTCTGACCTCCCGGCATATCCCCTTGTTCGAGTGTGGAAAGTGCAAGCATCAAACATCGCCTTTGGTCGGCACGATTTTTGAAGGAACGCATCTCCCCCTGGTGAAGTGGTTCCAGGCCCTGGATTTGTTCCTGCTGGAGGGCGGCATCTCGGCGCTGCGGCTGCGCAAGGAGATCCGGGTCACCTACAAAACCGCCTGGTTAGTGCTGCACAAAATACGTCATGCCGCCGGGGAGTTCGATGCCCGGGAGCTGCTTTCCGGAGACGTGAAGGTGAACAGCGATCAGTACGGACGTAATCCGTCCCGGTGTCAGCTTTCGCATCCGTACGCCTCGGCGGTCGTAGCCGGCTGCACGGTCACGGAGTCGGGCGAACCGGAGCACGTCAAAATCCGCCTGGTGCCGCATAAGCGGGGAGGCGAAAAGAGGGCAAACCGTCACGATCTAACCGCGTTTATCAATGGGCATGTGGATGTCCGTACATCGGAGGTGCAGTTGTTCCCTCAGGCCTTTCGGCTGTATGCGCCCTTGCGGAAAGTGGTGAGAGAGGCGTGGGAGTCGCTGAAGAGTACGTATGGAGCCTTGGGACTGAAGCATCTGCAGGCGTATCTAAACGAATACACCGTACGCCGCCGGCTGCGCCTGCCCGGAGGACGGCCCGGAGCGGCAGAAAATATGCGGCAGCAGTTGCTGCGCATGTGTGTGGCGATTCCGGCGATCCCTTACCGCCGGCTCATCGCGCGCCAACCGAACCAGCCCCTTGCGGCTGCGGCCTGATCGTGGCGCTTGAACGGGTAGGGGCCACTTTATGCAAAACAACTTAATTGGGTGTGGATTAGCATGAACAGTACAGGCATTGCTGCAGATGGAAGGGCTCAGGTTACAGCAAAATCACGGTCTTTTCGTTTCCTTCGCGTCTTGTCCTTAATCTCCTGTCTCTTGATCTCTTGTCCGGTCTGTTTCACCTCCTCGGAACCTGATTTCTTCCCTATGTCTGTTTAAATTATCTCGAACCTATCTGCTTCTTCACCAAGTATTTTTTTCTCTTGAGCTTGTCTTTCTCGCTGTAACCTGATCAAACGGGATAATCGTGCAAAGTCTCCGGACAGGGGGTGTTCGATCTGCCGCCCCCCCACTTTAACGCAGGGACTCAAGCTGATTTTTGCTCTGCGAAAGTTGAGTTATAAATAATCTTAGAAAAAGGGGCCGCTCCAGTGGGGCGGCTCTTTTCATTCGTTTATACCATTAACGCAGCGTCTTCAAGGCGCCGCTCCAAGCGAGCACTTGATCCAGCATGCCGTTCAGGTTAGTCAGGTGCAGATCAGCCGGTTTAAATACGCTGTAGTTTTCGAAATCGGTGAACAGCGACAGCGCAACATGTACGCGCACGTCGGCCACGGACAATTCGCCAAGAATGCCGCGCAGGTGTTCAGCCGCGCGGGCGCCGCCGACCGAGCCGTAGCTCACGATGCCGGCCGCTTTGTTGTTCCAGGCTTCGCGCGCGTAGTCGAGCGCGTTTTTCAGTGCGCCGGTGATGCTGTGGTTGTACTCCTGTACGATAAACACAAAGCCGTCCAAGGAGTTCAGTTTTTCATTCCACTTCGCCGCTTGCTCGGAAGCGTCGGCTTCACCCAGAAGCGGCAGCTTATAATCGGCGATATCGACGATTTCATAGTTCGCGTCTCCGCGCGCGTCGGCGATTTTTTTCACCCATTCTCCCACTTGCGGGCTGACGCGGCCATCGCGGGTACTTCCCAAAATAATCCCAATGTTCAATTTTGACACGTTTGTCTCCTCCTTATTCGTTGTTCTTCCAAATATTCTGTCCAACAGACCCATGAGTTTACACCGCCATGTATATTGCTTGCATCCCTAAAATATTATCTTTATATTGAGATGCTTGATTCTGAAACAATCATAAACCCAGGAGGTTCCATTTGTCAAGCTGCTTACAAAAAGTTTGTTAAAAATATATTCGCCCGCTCTATTCCTCATGCACAGTTACAATCACACCGTCCACATTATTTCCGGAAAGCTCATAACTCCCTTCGACCGGAACGCGGATTGTACCGCCATCGGTGACGGGAAAATAAAATACGTGGTAGGTCCGGCCGTTGACGTCGGCCTTAACGGCTTGTTTCACTTTCAGGTAGTTGAGATACTCTTCCAGAACCATGTCGTTTCTCTGCATAATGGCGCTGTGGGGCAGGCCTACATAACGGAAATGCCAGGGCTCGTATTGAATGCCGGTCACCGCGGTTTTGTTCTCCGGATAACGCAGTACAAACCCGTATTTCCATGCGTTCTCTTTTAACCATTTGCCTTCCGGCGCAACGTTCATCTCCGCTTCTGACGAGCCGATATCTAGCGACAAACCCAGGTTATGCTCGCTATATCCCGCCGGCATCGCATATTCCGCTCCCATTTGACGATACAGCTCATCCTGCCGCCGCTCGTCCCGGTACCCGCTGGTGATCAGGAAATGATTCACTCCGTCCTCGCCTGCGGCGGCGGCCATCTCGGTAAATTTTCCAGCCAATCTTTCCGACAGCCGAACCGTGTTATCCATCACGCCAAAACCTTGGAGTAATTCATCATGTTGAACCAGACTGAGCGCTTCCTCTTCCGGACCTTGATCCGGAACCGGATGGTCTTGATTGACCAGCAGCAGATCGCCCCGATAAACCTGCTCCCCCGTGATTTTTATCGTGAATCCCCGGTCCGCCGGGGCTTGGGGGTTATCGTCGGTAAGCGTTATTTTATCCAACGGAATCGCGGATAAATCGCTGACTTTAAATTTAACGAAAGCGAAGCCCAGCAGCAGCAGGACCAGCACACAAAACGCCCATTTCTTCATGGCTCGTATTCCTCCTAACCTTTCATTCCTTAAAGATAGTCAAAATTTTTTAAGAAGAAATGGGTATAAAAATAAAGTTTTTCTTAAGTTTCCGCTTATCCCGCCGGAGGGTGGATTCAGAAGGTTCATTCGCGAGCCAGCTTCTCCACGGCATCGATGACAGCTTGCGGATGATGATGGGGGATCATGTGCGCGGCGTCGGGGAGCTCCATCAGCGCCGCATTCGGCAAGTCCCGGTGCAGCCGATAACTGTGTTCCTTGGTCGGAAAAGGATCCCGCCGCCCGACGACGATGACGGCAGGCGCCTGAATCCGGCGATAGTTCGGGGATATTTCGGCGGCCGCCGGAGCAAAAGCCAGCACGTCCTCCCGGTTCGCCCGGAACTGGGACGGCCGGAGCCACAGCGCCAACGTTTCCTGTTCATAAGCGGAGGGAACCGGCTCCGGGGCGAAGGTCGCTTTCATGATTGGTCGGGCCATGACTCTCCCTAAGGTCGCCAGCATAAGATTCATCACGATCCGCCCCGCCAGCGGCATCATCACGATTCTGGAGATCGGATCGCCTTTTTCCGCCGGATACCCTTCTTTATACATGCTGCCCCCCAGCGTCACGATCCCCGCCAGATCATCGGGATACAAGACCCCGTATGCAAGGACCAGCAATCCGCTCCAGGAATGCCCGACCAGAATCGGCCGCTCCACTCCCAGCTTGTTCAAAGCCTCATGCAGCAGCCGGGCTTGATCGGCCGGTGTAACCGGGCCGTGCTTCGGGCGGCCGCTGTGCCCGTATCCGGGGCGGTCAAAAGCCAACGCCCGATATCCCTTGGCCGCCGCAAGTTCCATGACCCGCTCAAAATCACGGCTCCATAAAACTCCCCCATGCAAAAACACCACCGGCCTGCCCTGCCCCCGTTCCAGGTAATGCAGGCGGATTCGGTCCGCCTCCACAAATTTTCCGGATGGCGGGAATTCCATTTCCGCCTGCCGAAACTTCAATTGGTTGTAGCCGTAGAACGCCGCCAGCATTATCGCAGCAAGTCCCAGCAATACAGTTAGTATCACCAATTATCCCCTCTCCTCCTTTTGGTTTTCCGAAACGCCAACGCAGCAACGTACTAATCAGTATGTTAATGTTATAATTAACGGCTTACATCGAATTAAATTTCCGATGAAGCCGGAAAAAGTCTTCCGCCCTTATCGCGGCGATAATCCGTCCCACAGCAGCCTTGCGGCATCCCGGGCGAATTGATCCAGCTTTAGCTCCTTGGGGGCCACCAGCCACGAAAGAACGATTCCGTTCATAACCGTCTGGGTGTACAGCGTGAGCGAGCCCGGATCGATATCGCCGCGCAGCCACCCCTGCGTTTGGCAATCGCGGAGCAACTCTGCGACTTTGGCGTAAAACCCCGCGAACAGCCCGCGAATCTTGTCCTGGACCTCCGGGTTGCGGCTGGAGGTTAAAAACTCAAAAAACAGCATCGGCCGATCGGGGGTTACCATACAGGCGGCCAATTGGCCCTTCAGCCAGTCCGTCAAAGCCCGGACTTTATCCTCCGCGCGAGCGATCGCTTCGATTTGGGCGGGCAGCAGCTGCTCCTGCTGCCTTAGATTCCTTTCACAAATGGCCAGATACAGCTCGCTTTTGTTCGCGAAATGCCAATATATCGCGCTTTTCGTGAACCCGGCCTCGGCCGCCACCTGGTCCATCGCGGCTTTGGCATAACCGTGCCGGGCGAACACCTCCATGGCGGCATCCAGCACGCGTGTCCGCGTATCCGCAGGCAAGCCCTCCGGCTCCGCCCCGCGGCCGGCCAGCATAGCCCGCATATCATCCTTGCCGCCCAAATGTCTGCGCACCGTTGTCCAATGCACGCCGGCGGCGCGGGCCACTTCCTCATAGCTGATTTTGTCCGCAGGCAGCCGCCCGGCCAGCTCCATGAATGCCTGAATGATTTTATCGCGATGGTTCAACGTTCATTTCTCCTATCAGTAACAAGTTTGCAACATCCAGTAACAAGTTTGCAACATCGCATACCAACAAGTATGTAAATATCATATTTTAAACAAATAAAATTGTCAAAAAGGTAAAACTTAAAGTTCGTTTCGCATTTGTTTACTAAACAGCCGGTCGACGCTTCCGCGCGCAAAGTTTTCGCGGACCTTGGCTGCCCCGCCGATTGCGAATCCGGCTGGACCGCCCGGTAGTCTCCCGAAACATGGCAAAAACCCCTTTCCGTAAGTCCGGAAAGGGGCCTTGTCCGTTAATGCCCGCGACGCTTCGCCTTGGCCTTGCGGATTTTGATTTCCCGCTTGCGTTCCCTCTCGGCCTCCCGCTGTTCCTTCGCGGTCGACCGTTTGGCCTGCTTACGCTGCTCATACTCCAGCCGCATCGCTTCATACGCCATGGTAGAAGCTCCCCGGCGTTTTAATTCCGCGGCGGCCTGTCTGGCCAACCGCTTCGGATTCACCCTTCCGGCATCCGGCAGCTGAATGGCGACGCCCTGCGAAATGCCGTCAAGCAGCCGGCTCAAATCGCTTCGGATAAACGCAAGAACCTCCTCATCCTTAGGCTCCGCCCCGAAAATATGCCTTCCTGCCCGCAGCTTTCCTTGGCTGCGCTCTTCAAACACGCCGATCCAATACTGCCCATCGTGGTAAATCGTAAGTTTCAACGCAAACATCCCCCTCTTGTTCAATCGGAAGCGATGGACATCCCGAGGGGGGAAGGTTACTGACACGCCGCCGGATTCAAGCGTTCCAAGCCGCGTGCGCCCGGACTACCAACCGGGCCGTGTTTTTTCGCTCCAAACCTATTATATTTTCAAGAGCGAGGGGTTGGCAATGCCGGCATCGGGTAATATCAAGGCCTATCAAGGCCGTGGGCAGTACCGGTGCTTCGTACACACAACAGGCGGACTATTCAGCCCGCAAATACCGTTTGTCCCTTAAGAACAGCCACCAGAACAACACGAACACCGGCAGCAAAATCACCGTCCCTACCCCGTAGCCCCACAGCAGGGACACAAACATCGAGTGATTTGTAATCCCCTCTTCCACCGTTAAGAACGGATAGACGATGTAGGGCATATGCGCTTTCCCGTAAGCATAACTCGCCAAGGCGAACTGGATCACCACGAAAACAAACGCGAGCCGTGGCCAGCCGAGCCGGCCTTTCCGTTTGATCCACAGCGAACCGTAACCGACGACAAAAGCCGCAGTGGACAGCATAAACCAAAGCCCCTGCTGCTTCATCCGGGCCACCATCCACATCGCTTCCCCTTCCATGGTAAAGGTGGTGATGACGGCGAGCAGCATCGCCAAAGGCCCGAAGACAACCGCCAGCGTCCGGTAATGCCGGTAGGAGGTTTCATCCCCGGCCTGCCGGGAGAAGTCGGAGAGGAACAAGGAGGACAGGAACAGCTCGGTGGCGATCCCGAACCCCAAATAGGCGTAGAGCGAAGGGCTCGCCAGCAAAGCTCCGTAGTTCAACTGAGGGTAGCCGCTCTCCCCTTGGATAAAACCGCCGAGCGTAATAGGCAGCACGCTGACAAGCAGCCCCGGAATGAGCAGCCCGGTAACTCCGGACACAAAACGCAGGCTGCGGACGTTCCGCTGCGCGGAATAGGCGTACACCATAAAGGCGCTGCGGAACAGCAGGAGCACCAGCACGAAGCTGACGGGGAGCAGCAGCAGCGTACCGAGCAGATAAGCGGCACGCGGGAAAAAACCGACCAACGCGACGACCAGCAGCACCAGAAAAACGTTGGTTACCTCCCAGGACGGGGACAAAAACCGGTTGGCGAGGCTGGCGGCCTGCGGATTTTTTTTGCTGAAAACAAGCGACCAGAACCCGGCGCCGAAATCGATGGAGCCCATGATCGAGTAGATGAACAGGAACCCCCAAAGAATAGAAATCGCTATCGTGGAATCGCTCATATCCTCTTCACCCCCTTCTTCTTACCCTGCTTCCAGCATGTCCGGCGTCACCGGATGACGCTTGAAATAATAACGCAGCACCAAAGACGTTACGACCAGCATAAACACGTACAGCCCGATAAAAGTGACGAACAGGGTGCCGAGATTCTCCGATTGGGTAGCCGCGGACGCGGTCGTCTGAACATGGTAAATCGTCCAGGGCTGGCGTCCCGTACAGCTGAAGATCCACCCGGTCTCGATGCCGATCAGGGCGAGCGGGCCGGTCAGCACCAGCCCCCTGAGCAGCCAGCGCGGGTACTCTCGCTTCTTGACCAGCCGATAAAAAATAGTGCCGGCCGAGACCACAATCAGCAGGGAACCGATCCCCACCATCAGGTTAAACAGCGTATGCACAAACAGGGGAGGCCACTCCTCCTCGGGAAAATCGTTCAACCCCCTGACCACGGTGTCAAAGCGGTTGCCGGCCAAAAAGCTGAGCGCCCACGGAACTTCGATCGCCCCCCTGATCGTCCGGGTTTCCTTATCGGTAAAGCCGCCGATCGCCAGCGGGGCGTAAGCCTGCGTTTCAAACAGGCCCTCCGCGGCGGCCAGCTTCTCGGGTTGATGGCGGTGCAGCATCTGCGCGGTTTCATGCCCGTTGAGCGCGGTCAGCAGCGACATTACGCCGCCGATGGCGAGCGATAGGATCAGGCCCTTGCGGTGATACTGCCGCTCCCGCTCCGGCCGTTTTCGGGCGAGCAGTTTGACGGCGGCCACGGAAACGATGGCGAAAGCCCCCAGCAGATAGGCGGAAAACAGTACATGCGTCGCGGTCGTAGGCCAGCTGGGATTGAATACCGCCGCCCACGGGTCGGCATCGACAACTTGCCCGTTCTCCAGCCGGAAGCCCTGCGGGGTGTTCATCCAGGCATGGGCGTCGGTGATCAGCGCGGCCGAAGCGCTTGCTCCCAAGGCCACGAAAGTGACGCTGGCGATCCGCAAAGCCGCGGGCAAACGTTCAGACGCGTAGACGTAAATCGACATGAACAAGGCTTCCAGCAAAAACGCCCAGATTTCGATTTGGAAAGGCAGCGCGATCACCTGGCCCACAATTTCCATGAAACCGGGCCAGAGCAGCGACAACATAACGCCGACCATCGTCCCCGACGGAATCCCCACCCCCAGGAGGATCGCCTGGCATTTTGTCCACCGTTTAGCCATCAAAGCGTAATCCCGGTCTTTTTTGACCTGATAAGCGATTTCCGCAACAACGATCATGAAAGGCAGCCCCACCCCCAAGGTGGCAAAAATAATATGAAAGGCCATCGACGATCCGAACAAGGCCCGGGCCAGCATCACGTTATCCATGAATAACTCCTCCATCTTTTGGATTAACGTGAGTATTATGAATAAAAATTTCCAATATTATTCTTTTTCGGATTTTACTTCGCACGTTGTTCACGTTTGTTGGCGGTGCCGAATAGGCCGCGAAATGCAAAAGTGCATCTCATTTCCCCCGAAACCGGGCCGTTTATGCGTACCAAATGCAAAAGTGCAGGCCATTTTCACCATTTCGCTCAAAGTCACCTCCAATCCTCAGTTTCAAATGCACATTTGCATCTCAGCGCTCTAAATGCCCGAGTTGGGGCACATTCCAACTGCACTTTTGCATTTGGTTAAGCACGCGTCCATAAAAAAAGGGACCGGTTGCCCGGCCCTTAATTTAAGAGTTGCTTTTAGAGCTCCTTATTCGATTTTGTCCTGCGTTTCCTCGGCCGGGGATGCCAGCAGCGGCTCCCAGGCGAGGCCTTCTCCGGTTATTTTTTTCCGCTGGTCGGAGATGCTTTGCAGCGTTTCGTTCCGCTGTTTTTCGAGCGCGCTGACCGTTTCGAGATACAGCTGCTGAATCTTCCGGTCCGCGGACGCGGCGGTTTCGGCGATTTCTTTCTTATGAGCCGCGGTATCCTTGGAAATCTGTTCGGTATATTTCTTGTACAGCTTGTTGTATTCCTGCTGCGCCTTCGTTTTGCTGATTTTCCCCCGCGAATACTTATAAATTGGACTTGAGATATAGTTGGTGCTGGAGCTTTTCATCAGCGTGTTCATCGGGCTGCTCAGATAGCTGTCGGACACCGTCTTTTTCAGCGAGTTGGCCGGGCTGGACAAGTTATTGGGATTGACCGCCTTTTTATATTCCGCCATGTAGCTGCTTAGCAGGTTCTCATTAAGCGCGCGGGCGTAGACACCCAGCGTGCTGCTGAGCAAATTGCGGTTGGCCGCCCGGGTATAAAGCCCCATAGGACTGCTGAGCAGATTCGGATTGATATCGCGTTCATACTCCTTGAGTTCTTGCTTCAGCTCGCGATCGTCCCCGTAACGTTCCTCCAGTTCCGCCAAATCCGCTCCCAGCCGTTCGTTCCACTGTTTTTGGTCTTCAAGGACAATGCGCTCCAGCTCCGCCAGCCGGTCGTTTTGCTCCTTGAAATACGCATTGTATGTATCGGTTGTCTTTTTCATGTAAGCATCATAGCTTGCAACCGTCTTCTTGTTATACGTTTCATATTTGCTCCAAACCTGACCTATCCATTTGCTGTCGGCAGCCTGGGCGGAACCCGCCGGCAGTAAAGCCAGCGACACCAGCAGCAAACTTAAGGCCAACAGCCAACTTTTGCGCGGAAACGCGCTTCTCCTCTTCTTCATACTCATCATGCTCCGTGTTTTCTCCTCCATTAAAAAATATTAAGAATTTTAAGGGTATTTTATCCAAATATACGCCGGGTTCCAATAGTTCATACCGCCTATGAACCTTATGGACTATTATAATTGAGCATCAAGAATCACCTGCGGTCCGTTGCTCAGCGTTTGCTGCAAACACCCTATGGATACAATAAATACCGTGTGCTCTCTTTGTTTTGGATTCTTAATGGGGGTGAGGAGAGGAGATGACATACAAAATTTCCGCGTACCAATTATTCACGATTACCTTCATTTTTCAATTAGGTACGACCATCATCTTTGGGTTTGGCGGCTTGGCCGGCCGGGATGCGTGGATTGGCGATCTGACGTCACTGGGGCTGGGCCTCTGCGTGATTTGGGTATATACCGCCTTAATGCGCATGAACCCGGGCTTATCCCTGGTTGAATGGTTTCCGGCCCAATTGGGGCGCTGGATCGGGACGCCCATCGCGTTTTTGTACCCGCTCATGTTCTTGTATCTTACAGGACGAATTATTGCGGACATCAGAGACATGGTTTCGACCACCATCTTGCCCGGAACGCCGCCTTTGCGGGGTTATTTGCCATTATTATCGCTTACTGCGTCTATGGCGGCATTGAGATCATTGCGCGGCTGGGAGAATTGATCTTCCCCATCGTCGTCGTTATGTTCATTATAGAGACGGTTCTGCTCTTTGGCTCGGACGTCCTGCATTTCGATTATGTCCAGCCGATTTTGGAAAGGGGATGGGAACCCGTCTGGAAGGTGGTTTATCCAAACGGGATCACCCAACCGTTTGGGGAAACCATCGCGCTCGCCATGTTCTGGCCGGACGTAAAAAACCGTGAAAAGATCACGAAAATTACCTTTCTCGCCACCTTACTTGCCGGATTTATGATCACCGGTTTTGATTTTTTGGCCATTTTGGTTTATGGCGATCTGTTCTCGCGTTTTCTCTATCCGCTTTACACTTTATTGAGCATGATCAGCATCGGAAAATTCATCGAAAACTTGCAGATGTTCGGGGTCATGTATTTTTTCATGACGGCGTTAATAAAAAACGTGGTCAACCTGCTAGTGGCGCTGAGAGGCATCCAGCAGCTGACGAAGATGAAGGATTACCGCGTGCTTGTCATCCCGGCAGCCGCGATCGCCTTGTTCCTGGGAATGACCATGTCAAAAAACATCGCCGAGCATATTTATTTCCAGCATTATAAAATACTGGTTCCTTATTTCTGGGTGCCCATGTTTTTGGTCTTGCCGGCGATTCTGCTGATCGTGACGTGGACCCGGCAAAAGCTGCGAAAATAATGATCTATTCATTTTTGAATGTTGTCTTCTTGCAAATGCAACGACGGTCCCGTTACGCCTATTCGCCGGATCGTCAGATTCGCTTTGACGGAAACCTCGGCCTCCCGAAACTCCTTGTTCCAGTCGTTTTTTAAAGATCTCCAACGGGATAAATGTTTTCTGTGTACGGTTTCGCCAAATCCGAAAACATCCACCCCATATTCTTTTTGGACCTTGGTAATGGTTTGAAGCGTTCTCTCTTCAACGTGTTTTTCCAACGCGTCTTTTACGCGGGCTATATTATGGAGTTTCGTGAGATCCAAATTTGTATTGTTTTCGCGAATCATGCCTTCCCCGATTAATGTGACCTGGAATTTTAGCTTGTCTCCTTGAAACATGGGCTGAATCTTGCTGCCTATCTTGTTCATCTCCAAACTGGCGTAGCCGTTAACTTGCGGCACGGTTGCCGTTACCACCAGCTTCCTTAGCTGCCCGTTAATCCACCGCAGCGCTCTAGCCTCATTCCCATTCAAGAACCCGAGCAATTTCAGATCTTTGTCAAAAATTCCGGTTCCCGCGATACGAAACCCTTTCGCATTGGAATGATCTTGCCGCCCTTCGCCTTCTTGATCGGCCGGATCGAAACCGACGGCAACCGCCGGCAAAGCCGAGCAGCTTTCTTCACTGGCTGCGGAGATCATCAGGTTGATAAATCCCATTTCCTGCAGCGATCCGATCTGATCATATTCTTTTAAAGCACCGAGGCCGGGAATTTTCTCCAGTGGGTAGGATACTTTCAGAAAATCCTTGGCGGTGCCTTCCTTGACGATAAATACATCGGTCCGCAGCTTGAGGTTCGGGTCCCGGGTATACGTATCCAATACATCTTTGATGCCTTTTCTGGCCAGCGGTTCTCCGATCACGATGATCCGCCGATGTCCGCGGAATACCAGCCGGGAAAGCTTCGTTTGCATTTGCTGCACCGCATCCAGCGTATCTCTTCCGGCGCCGGATACGACAAAATAGGGCTTTCCCGGACCCCCTCCGCTTCCGCCTCCTTGTCCCTGCACACTGCTGATCTGGGACGGAATGATCACCTGCGCGCTAATCAGAATCCCCTTGTCCTTCGCTTCGTCGATTCCCCATGCGAGCTCAAGCGCAAGATCATTGACCTCCGAACTATCCCAACACCCCGTCGTTAAAAACAAAGGCAGAATAGCCGCCAAAATCAACCGTCCTCTTCGACTCCAGTTCATCTGTCTTCTCTCCCTCGTCTCGGACTCGGCTGCTGGCCTTCCGGCACTCGCTTTTTGTTTGCCCCGGAGCTGAGCAGGGGACGGCGAGACACGCTCCATCTGGGCGCGCGTATGAAGACATCCGCCAGGTTTCCGGGAATTTGCGGGGCAATCGGACTCATATAGGGTACTCCAAACGAACGAAGGCCGAGGAGATGGATGGCTATGATAAAAATGCCCGCTATGACGCCGTACAAACCCAGAACTCCCGCCAAAATCAAAATGGGAAAACGGAGCATCCGGTACGCCGTCCCGAGATTATATCGCGGGATGGCAAACGAAGAAATGCCCGTCGTGGCCACGATAATCACGACCGTGGCCGACACGATGCCGGCCTGTACGGCGGCTTGTCCAATGACAAGCGCCCCCACAATACTCACCGCCGAACCGATCGGCTTCGGCAGACGAATACCCGCTTCGCGCAGACCTTCGAACATAACTTCCATCAATAGGGTCTCGATCACCGTGGGAAACGGGACGCCTTCCCTTGCGGCAGCAATGCTGATGAGCAAATTCGTAGGAATAAGCTGCTGATGAAATGTGGAAAGCGAAACGAACAAAGACGGAAGCAACAGGGAAATATTCAATAAGGAGTAGCGGATGAAGCGAATGAAGGTCGTATAAATGGATCGCTCGTAATAGTCCTCCACCGCTTGCAAACCGGACCAGAATGTCATCGGCACGATCAGCGCAAACGGAGTGTTGTCGACGAGAATGGCAACTTTGCCTTCAAGCAGGCTGGAACATACGACATCGGGCCGCTCCGTGTTTTGAATTTGCGGAAACGGGGACCAAGGGATGAACCACTTTTATCCGGGATATAGAGACAAGCTGTTCTTCTATAAGCTCCTCCAGCGGATCGGCGTTCTCCAATCCTCCCGGCACGCCTTCGAGCGTCATCAGTTTTAACACGACCTGCTCCAGCGCTTTCGCGTTTACCAGCCCATCGACATAAATCAGAAGCAAACGGGTTTGTCCATGGATCATAACCGGACGGAACACAATATCCGAACAATCGGCAAAAATTTGTTTGAACATCTGTTCATTGTCGGAGACGGCGGCAGCGAGTGCATCCGTTTGATCGTGGCCAGCCGATTCGCCGGAGTTTCCTATCGGATCCGCTTTTTTTAAGAATTTAAGCAGCTTAAGAATATCCATCTTTCCGCTCCCTAACTCATGATGTGTATATTATTCCAGTTGGAAAGCGGATCATTCAAAATATGGGCAGGTTTTAAGGCTCGTATTCGCTCAATTTTCCTTCGTAAATCAGCTTCAGCCGATCGCACTGCCGGAAATCGTCCGGCGTCACGAGCGCGGGCAGCTTGTTCCACAGCTTGATGCCGGAACGCTCAAGGATCTCCGCGACGAACTGCGAGCAGAAATAAGAGTTGCTGAACTCCACCGGCTCCTTGAGGACGATGCCGATCACCCCCAGCAGATTGTACAAATATTTGTTCCGCTTGCGGATAAACAGCCGCAGCACCCGCTCCATTTTTTCCACCTCGCGCCCGGTCACCCGAAGCTCGTAAAGAACGCACGTCGTATTCGGATATTTGCTGAACGTGCCCGTCTTGATGTCCTCCTTCACGAACCCGCCGTTCAGCGGGTTGTTCGGGTTCTTCCGGCCGAAGCTGTACAGCTCGGAAAGCTCGCGGTCGAAAGAAATCGAAGCATGATTATAAGGCGCTCCCGTGTACCCTTTAATCACCCTCGTAAACAGCGTCCCCGTATTCGTAAGCAGGATATAAACCGATCTTTCCCCGTCCATGTCCGAAAATTCCCCTTATCAAGTGTGAACTATTCCTTCATAATAACATAGTATCCCTCTCCAGGATTCAGGGATTCTACCACGCTGCAAGTTGGTGATAAAAAATGAACAGTTTGCAATTCACGCTGATGATTCTCTTTTTTGCCTTACTCGGGATCCACGCCGCATACCTCGTTACCGGACGCGTCCGCCCGGAACGGGACTACGCCGCGTTGGGGCTGCGCCTGCGGACCTGGTGGGGCATGTGGCTGATTTTATGCCTTGCCACCTTGTTTAACCGGGCCGCTTCTCTGCTGGCCCTGATGATCCTATGCTTCTTCGCGCTGAAAGAATATTTCTCCATGATCCGCTCGAACAAAGCCGAACGCCGCCTGTTCCTGTGGGCCTACCTCGCGATTCCCGTACAGTTCTACTGGATCTACATCGGCTGGTACGGCATGTTTATCGTTTTTATTCCGGTCTACGTTTTCCTGTTCCTGCCGGTTCCGCGCTTGATCAACAAAGGCACGGTCGGGTTTCTGCGCAGCGTCAGCCGGGTGCAGTGGGGGCTGATGCTGATGGTGTTCGGTCTCAGCCACCTCGCCTATTTCCAGGCCGCCTCGCCGGAATACGGGGCCGGACTGGTGCTGTTTCTCGTCTTGCTAACGCAGCTGAACGACATCGTGCAATACGCGGCCTCGTTTTATTTCGGCCGGCGCAAGGTCGTCCCCACCGCCAATCCGTATTTGACGTGGGAGGGCTTTGCGTGCGGGCTGCTGGCCACCACCGGGGTGGCGTGCCTGATCTCCCCTTATCTGACGCCGCTCGGCGCGGGGTTCGGGCTCTTCTCCGGCATGCTGATCGGCCTTAGCGGCTTCTTCGGAAGTTTGACGATTTCCGTACTGAAGCGGGACCTGCTCATCGGCGATGACGACAAGGCCCAAGCGCTTAAAAAAAGCTACTTGAGCCTCGTCGACAGCCTGACCTACACCTCGCCGGTGTTCCTTCACGTCATCCGTTATTTCTTCGATTTTATGTAAGCCCGCCGCTTTAGTTGACGGCCGGAAGCTTAACCAGCACGCGATATTCGGCGCCCGGCCGCACATTCCGCAGGATGCCGTCCGCCATAGGCGCGCCGTCGGCATAAACCTCGGTCTCGCGGACGCCGGCATCGCGCGCCATCTCGACGCGGATCTTGGCCCCGCGGAAATTCCGGGTTACCTTGGCCCCGCTCCAATGGGACGGAAGCTGCGGCCGGATGCGGAGGCCTTCGGGGCATCCCTGCAGCCCGAACAGTCCGTCGATCAGGCAGCGGTAAACCCAAGGCGCCGTTCCGGTGTTGAACAGGTGGCTGGAACGCCCCGCCGTGCGCGGGAACTGCCGGTAGGCGCCGCGATAGTAGTTCGGAACGAACACCGGGAGCTGACCCCGCTGCACGATATCGTCCAAGTCCGGGCCGGGGATCATTTTGCGCAGCAGCCGGTAGGCATCGTCCTTCTCCCCTACGGAATACAGCCCGTAGATATAGAAGGCGGCCGCATGGTTGTACACCGCGCCGTTTTCGGCCGATCCCGGGTGCTTCTGGGTGACCCGGCCGACATCCTCGCGCATCGCGGTGTAGGAAGGGGCCAGCTTTTCTACGCCATAAGGCGTTTCCAGCTGTTCCCGAACGGCCCGCATCAGCTTCTCCCGCTTGTCCCGGTCGGCCGCCCCGCTTAACAGCGACCAGCCCTGCGGATTGATGAAGATGCGTCCTTCCCGGTCCGCGCTTACGCCGAACACGACGCCCGCATCCGTGATGCCGCGCGCATACCACTCGCCGTCCCATAAATATTCGTTGACGGTCTCGTTCGTCGCTCGGGCCGCCAAGCGGTATTCCTCGGCCATGCCTTCCCGTCCGCCCCGCGCGCATATCCCGGCCCAAACGTTAAACGCGTACGCGGTCGCGATGGTCAGCCAGCCGGATACGCCTTTTCCTTGATAGCCGACCATGTTCATCGGATCGCACCAGTCGCCCTGGTTAATATAGTTTAACCCGCGTTCATCGCGATCCCGGATCAGCCACTGCAGCGCCCGGTGCACATGCTCGAATACGGAACCGCTTTCCTCCCCGCCCGCATAAGGAACCTGTTCTTCCAGCAAGGAGTAGTCGTTCGTTTCATCCAGGTATGTGCTTAGACAGATCGGCAGCCAAACGCAGTGATCCGTGTGTGGAACCTGGTTGATATACTTCAGCTCGGCCTCGGGGTGCAGGATGATGCCGTCCGGCATCGCGCCGCTGGCCTTTTGCTGGCTTAAGGCCGTCAGGAAAGCCACTCTGACGGTTTGCGGTTTGATATAACTCATCCCCATATGGTCCTGCAAATAATTGCGCGTTTGGGGATCCGTCGTCAGGCGGTTGGTCTGCCCATGATAGTACATCTGCCGCGGGAGCCAGTGATTCACGAAGTTGTCCAGATGCGGGTCCGGGGTGGCGATCTCCAGGCAGCCTCCGCCTTCCCGGATGTAGCTGTTATACTCCCGTTCCGCCAGGACGAACCCGTCATCGCCGCAGGCATGTTTGCTTCCGAAATACTCGGCTTTGATTCCGGCGATTTGCTCCTCGTCCCGGGCCGGGCCGAATATAAACCGGTAGGCTTCCTCCTGCCCCGGCTCCAGCGCGATCCGGTACTGCAGCACGGCCACCGGCGTTTCGTACAAAGCGTCTCCCCGCGCGAGTTCCTCGCGGTCCAGCGCGGACGGCCGCATGATGCCGCCTTCGCCTTCGAAGGCTTCCTGGTTCACCTCCCAGGAATCGGCCGGACGGTCGGGGATCAGAAACGTTTTATCGCGAAAATGCTTGATTTTATCGTAGTCCTGATATTTCTGGTAAGGGGTGACGGAAGAGCATACGATCGACTGCAGCGCCTCGTTAAACTCCCCCGACTGGTTCATCCACGACATATAACCGACCGTAAAATAGGGATAAATGCTCAGCTTGCGCTTGGCCGGCGAGAGGTTTTTCACTCGGATGCGCCACAGCTCCAGCGGTTCTTCTTTCGGAAGGGTCAGGCTCATTTCAAGAGCGATGCCTGCAAATTCCACTTTCCAAACGATGCGGCTTTTGCCCACCGCAAAGGTGTATTGGTCGGCCGGCACGCGGACCGGCTCATAAGGCGCGGAGAAGATTTCCCCGGTCTCCTCGTCCTTCACGTACACGAAACGGCCGGGATGATGCGCGTAATAAGGCTGCTCCGGCTGCATGAACGTCTTCGCTTCCAGATTGGGCGCATGTGAATATTTCGCGGGCTCCGGCTGCATAAACTGGGCCACCGTGTAGCCGCGGCAATTCACATGAATCATCATGCTCTCATTCCACAAAAATCCCGATGCCTTCGGAAGCAATGTGGGACTGGCCAACTCGTAATACTCCTGATCCTCGGTCGCTTTTAACATCCTGGATTCTCTCCCCATTCAAACGCCTATGATTTTCCAAAAATAACTGCAGGTTTATTATACAACATAGGCTTGCAAAAATGGGCTTTAACTGAATTTGATGGAAATTTCCCGGTAAAATTCATCCCCCGTTTCCTTGGGCATTCTGATCTCAAAAACGCCGTCCTTATATACGCCCTTGCTGTCTTCCACCCTGACGCGCCTTGGCAGCGGATTCCGCTCCTCCTCGCCGTCCGGCAGCCGAACCTTCACTTCGCCCGCGCCGACCCAAACCGCGATATCCTGCGGGTCCACGTTCGCCGGCGCCCGAAAACGGGTAATCACCGATTGGTGGGTTTCGAAATTTTCAAACTGGACTTTTCCCGCCGCCCATCCCGATACCGAAGCCTGCGGAGTCATGCCTGCGAACGAATTCATCGAGTCCGGCAGCGTCTTTTTTAAAATGTCGCTGACATACTGGGATATGGACTGCGGATCGGGGGGCGCCATGTTGGAGCCGTTCAGGGCATTTTGGCCGGATAGGGATTTTTGAATGAGATCGTTGATAAAACTCGCAAAGCTCTGTTGATTTAGAAACGGGAATTTGTCATCAAAAAAAGGCTTGTGCACGCCGCTCATCTCCTTTCCGTTAAATTAATCCTTGCTTTCGGAACGTGGTCTGGCATCCGCACTTCGCGCAAAAGGCCGCGTCCAAATCGTTCACATAGGAGCAGCCTTTATCGATCCGCCCCCCCTCGTCCGAGCAGCGGTTGATCAAAGGCGCGCCGCATATTTTGCAATATTTGTCCTTGCCGTTAGCTTCATAGAAACAGCGCACGCACGTTCGAGTTTCTTCTTCCTTGGCCATATGAACCTCCGTTACATGTTCTTGATGGGGGAGTCGACAATATCGCCGTCAAATACATACGATTTGCCGTCCCGCGTGATGTTGATTCCTTTGGATCCGCCTACTCCGGCATTGCGTTTGCTGTGCGAGCTCCAACCGGTCTGCTCGACTTCCCCCACCGCCACGGCGGCATTCGCCGCCATTCCGTTGACGTTAATATCCGCCAAGGAGATGCCCGTCCCGGCATGAACCCCTTCGGCCGGGCAGCCCCCATGATGAATCAAAAACTGATCGGCATCGTCGATCAGCGTATCGATCACGTCATTGTCGATGACGATGCCCACGCAGTGGGAAAGCTCCACACCGGACAAGCTGCCGAATCCGGCATTCGACTTGCTATGGGAGCTCCAGCCGTCCGCATGAATCACCGTGCCTATAAATACGCCGGAATTGGATTCTATGGAGTTCACCGACAATTTATCCAGTGAAATCACGGTTCCCAGCGGTGTTATTTTCAGAGAAATCCCTCCGTTCCTTCAGCTTAAATTGCATGTTCAAAAAGGCCGGTTCTTTCAGTGCCGAAGCTGATGCTTCCGATATGCGTTTTTTCAAAACGCTTTAGGTCGGATGAAGCCAGGCTCCGAGGAGCCAACTTTTTGAACAACCACTCATAGGGTTTGATTTTGGCCGGTGGGTCCCACGATATCATTGTCGACAATCGGCGCATCCACGACTTCGGGATCCACGATCGTGCTGACGAACATAATCGTGTTGTTTATGCCGAACTGAATCCCCTGTCCGATATTCAGCTTGGCGTGAGCCGACCATGTATTCTGCAGGACTTCCCCGATGGATATGGTGCTGTTGGTTTTCTGCCCCGCTACGTTGATCGCGTTGAAGACAATGGAAACGGCCACTCTAAATCACTCCTTTATTCATCCTATGCAGCCATGAACTGTCCCGATTCCCGGGATGAGCCATGGGCCTTCGTCCCAACGCCGGGCCAACTTAAGCGCGGGCCCCAACTCATAAAGTCGCCCCGGGAATAATAAGCTTTAAATAAGCGTCATCACCTGAAAGTCTTTGCCAAAAAAGGGGGATTGGCCATGGAGGTTGACCCTTCGAAGCGAATGCTCCGCAAATTGCGTTCGCATATGCACGAGACGGTTGGAGAGAATTTCTGGGAGGATATGTCCGGCTTGATCCCGCCGCTGTTCCCCCGGATGGATATGTATCGTCAAGACGGTCGATTTATCGCCGTCATCGAGCTTCCCGGCGCCGCTTCACCCGACAAGATCAAAATATCGACGAACGGAAAAACCTTGAAAATCACCGGGGTCATTCCGTACGATTACCCCGTTCATGAAGACCGGTTATTGCGATCGGAACGTTCCCTCGGCAGCTTTAACCGGACGGTCTCCCTGCCGGTCGAGGTCGAGCCGGACAGTGCAGAGGCCGTGTTCGAAAGCGGTCTGTTGACCGCCATATTTCGCTGCAAGCCGGACATTCCCGAACAGGACGTTCCGATTTTGCCCAAGAAGGAGGAACAAACGTAAATGGGCTTCCTCTTCCGACGCAAGGCCGCCGGCAAGCCGCCTCCCCCGCAGGACCTGCTGGCGCGCCTGGAGAAGATGGAGGCCCGATTGAAGGAGCTGCCCCAGGCCAAAACCGAGTACCATATCCGGATCGACCAGGTCCATATCCATCATCCGGCGCTGGATCAGCTTACGTTTAAATTGGATAGCCTGGATATCGACGAACTCAGCGGTTCCCTGAATCTCGGGAACAACTTTGGGACCGGGGGGCATCAGCCCAAGAAGCCGGACGCGAAGCAGCCCGGCGAGTTCCCGAGTCAGGGCGGGCCGCAGGAAACGGATGAGAAGGGGGCCATCCCGCCGCAAAGTCCCGGTTCCGGGTTCAAGCAGACGCCTAAAGGGTTTTCATTCAGGAAATAAGGAGGTCTATAATGAAGCTGCATATTGTCGGAGAGATTCAAGTGGACCGGATTCAACGTACTTCGGGCGTTTTTGCCGGAGACAACCGGCAGTCGGGATGGAGTTCAGCGGCGGTGGACAATCAGGCCGCGGCCGCCGCGCAAGGCCAGGGAAACCGGATTCAGGGGCTTCGCTCGGTGCTGGTCGGCCAGCATGTTCCCGGGAAGAAGGTGTGAGCATGGAGCTGGTGCTTGCGCCCAATTTCGTCATTGGCCACATTCGGGTGGGGACCGTCGAAGGCTCCTCCTGCATCAATATCGGCAACAACCTGCCGAGCGGATTTACAAGCCACAAGAAACAAAACCAGGGACTTTCCGTCTCCGGAGATCATAATGAATTAAAGGACATCGAATCGCTGCTGGACAACGCAGGCAGCGCCGAACTGCTGGGAAGCGTGTTCGGCGAGGACACGGCGGCGCGGATCTACCCGAAGCATCGCCGTAATGCCGTCTGACCGAACGCTCGCGAAAAAACGCATCCAAGAGCAAAAAGAAAAAGAGCCGCATTTCGTTATGTCGAAATCGGCTCTTTGCTCCTTATGGATCGGCATTAGATCCAAGTGCGGAGAACGATTACCAGGAGGATAAACAGCACGAGAATCACACCCGTAGAAGTCCACAATCCGAAGCCTGCACAGGATCCGCCGAATGCAGCATTAGGGTAACCCATGTTTTTTTCACCTCCTTTTCAGAAATACATCTCAGCCTCAAATCCAGAAGAACGGCCACAGGAACAACAGCGCCAGGAGCGCCCAGGGAAGCCAAAAACCGCCGAAGCCGCCAAAGCCGCCAAAGGGGCCGAACCCGAAAGCCTTCGTTTTTGCCTTGGATTTTAAATTGGAAACTTGTTTTCTGACTTTTGGGGACTGCTTGGAAAGAACCGAAGCGCCTCCGGGTACAACCCCATCAAATTGAATGCCTTCCGGGCCAACGGCGCTTATCGTTCCAACATAACAGTTTCCGTCACGAAGGACCGCACAGACCGGTCTTCCAATATAGGGTCTGCAACCAGCTTCGGTAATAGGGTAGATCTGCTGCATGCATCTCTGCCTCCCTTCTCGGTGCTTTCGGTTCATCCTATGCTTTGCCTACGCGGGTGGATTGGGTCATTCGTCCATATACAGCCAACTAATCAGCGTCCGCCTATCATTTTTGATTGCCTGGGGCATATGCTACCCTAGAAAGGGCTGATGGAATGAACTATCATGAGATGATCGCGGCGATGGGTGAAGGAGCGGCTCATCCGGGAGGATATAAAGGGACACTCGCTTTTCTTGACGGGGTCGACATTCCCCCGGGGCTGCGCGTATTGGAGGTTGGGTGCGGCACCGGCAGAACGGCCTGTTTGCTGGCCCAAAAAGGGGCTAAAGTTACGGCTATGGACCGGAGCTCCACCATGGTGGGGAAGGCCAAAAAACGGGCCGAGATGCAGGGGATTGACATTGATGTGGTTCAAGGGGATGTTTGCTCCATTCCGTTTGAAGCGGACACCTTCGATGTCGTGTTTGCGGAGTCGGTTACGATTTTTACGGATCCTGCGGCAGCATTTCGGGAGTATTGCCGCGTGCTTCGAACCGGGGGACGGTTATGGGACCGGGAGCTCTATGAAGCGGCGCCTCACCCGGAGCTGTATCCGGAAATGTTCAAGCTGTACGGCAATTCCCAGCTTCCGGAGCTGGACGCATGGATCGGGCTGATGCGTTCGGCCGGATTCCGCAACGTTCGGCCGTGGAAACCCGATGCGGCTTCCCTGATTCCTGCGGATTCGGACGGGGAATTCCTTTACGACCCGTACCAGCTTTTTGATTTGGAAACGCTGCAGGACCCGGACACGCTAGGTTTCTTTGCACAAAATCACGCTTTTTTGCTGGAATTTCACGAGCATCTTTCGTTTTGCGTTTTTATGGGGGAAAAATGACTTCAGTTTGCGCGAAAAAGGGACCGGAGCCCAACCGATCCCTTTTTTCGTCCGAATTTCATTATGTCCCGCAGAAAGTCCGGTACGGGCAGGCCGTGGGGGCGGGCGGCGCGGCGTATTCGGCCTGCTCCGGAGCGTGCGCGAACGGGTTGGCGAGCGCCCCCAGGAACCGTTCCATCACGCTGTAGTCTCCGCGTTCCGCCGCGGCCTCCAGCGCTTCCTCCACCCGGTGGTTGCGGGGAATGAGCGCGGGGTTGCTGCGACGCATCAGCTCATGGGAGGCCTCCCTGGTCTCCTGCTGCCTGCCGAGCCTTTCCTGCCACCGCTCCCGCCACCGCGCAAATTCCGGCGCGCCGAACAAAGCGGAATCGTCCGGCCGGTCAAAGGTAAGCGCCAGAAAAGCATTGGTGTAGTCCGCCCGGTGCTCATGCATCAGTCCGAGCAAATCCTTGATCATGACTTCGTCCTGCGCTTCTTCGCCGAACAGCCCCAGCTTGGCGCGCATTCCCGCAAGCCAGCGGGATTGGAACAGGCCGGTATACCGAGACAGCTCCCCCTCCGCCAGCTTCACAGCCTCGTCCTCGTTGTCGCTCAGAAGCGGCAGCAGGCTTTCCGCCAACCTCGTCAAATTCCAGAGCCCGATGTAAGGCTGGTTGCCGTAAGCGTACCGGCCGCCCGTATCGATGGAGCTGAACACCGTCGCCGGGTCGTACACATCCATGAACGCGCAGGGGCCGTAATCGATCGTTTCCCCGCTGACAGCCATGTTATCGGTATTCATGACGCCGTGAATAAAGCCGATCAGCTGCCAGCGGGCGATCAGGGACGCCTGGGCTCCGATTACCGCTTGAAGCAGCGCCAAATAGGGGTTCTTCGCCTCGAGCGCTTGGGGATAATGGCGTTTTATCGCATAGTCCGCCAAAGCGCGCAGCTCCTCCTCGTTGCCGAAGTTTGCGGCGTATTGGAACGTGCCGACCCGAATATGGCTGGCGGCGATCCGGGTCATCACCGCTCCCGGCAGCTCCGTTTCGCGGTACACGGGCTCCCCGGTCGTCACCACCGCCAGGCAGCGGGTGGTCGGAATCCCCAGGGCGTGCATCGCTTCGCTGATAATGTATTCGCGCAGCATCGGGCCCAGCGCGGCCCGGCCATCCCCGCCCCGGGAATAAGGCGTTCGGCCGGAGCCTTTCAGCTGGACGTCCCAGCGCCCCCCGGAAGGCGCGATCTGCTCGCCGACCAGCAAAGCCCGGCCGTCCCCAAGCATCGTGAAGTGACCGAATTGATGTCCGGCATACGCCTGCGCCAGGGGGAAGGTCCCTTCGGGCACCCGGTTTCCGGCAAACACCGCCACGTTTTCCTCGCTTTGCAGCGCCGCAGCGTTTAGCCCCAATTCCCCGGCCAGCGGCTCGTTTAAAACGGCCAGCTTCGGCGAACGGACAGGATTCAGGCCAACCCGCGAATAAAAGACGTCCGGCAATTCGGCATAGCTGTTATCAAGGTTCCATCCTGTGGTAGGAACGGTTATTTTCGTCATCATAAGTATCTCCCTGCTCTAAACGATGGTTTGATCTATTATACACAATTTTGGGCGCACGCCATTCATCCGTCCCCAGGGGCATTCGGACCGTTGTCCCCCGCGATGTGGATATGCCGTTACCGTTATATGCCTCGTACATATTGTAAGAGTGAGATATGGACTTGATGAATGAAATTACGGATAAGGGGAGTGATGAAATGGGAACCGGCCATAAAAAATCGATCTACCCGCAGGGAATTTCCATTATCACCTGCACGAACCGACGAAGCTCTATCAAAAACCTGTTCAACAACTTTGCCAGGCAGCTCCATCCCAAAAAAGAGCTGATCATCGTCGTAAATAACGATAAAATTCCGCTTGAACCTTATTTAAACATGGCAAGGCGATATCGAAACGTTTACGTCTACCGCTTGCCGGGGCGTTTCTCGCTCGGCGCTTGTTTAAACCATGCCGTCAAGAAAGCGAAGTACCGCTACATTGCCAAGTTCGACGATGACGACTACTATGCTCCTTATTATTTGACCGCCAGTTTGCGGGTCTTTCGAAGAACCGGCGCCGACGTCATCGGAAAGCGGGCGCATTATATGTATTTACGCGGATCGAAGACGCTGATCCTTCGTTTTCCGCAGGATGAAAACCGGCCTGTCACCGAAATTCCCGGCGCTACCCTTGTTTTTAAGCGGCAGGTATTAAGCCGGGTTCAGTTCCCCAATCAAAGCGTGGGGGAAGACGATCTTTTTTGCCTGCGCTGCAAAAGGAAAGGATACAAAGTTTATTCCGGAGAAAAAACGAATTTTGTTGCGATCCGCCGTAAAAATTCCTCCAACCATACGTGGATTATCAGCGATAAAGAGCTGCTCGCCCATCATAAAAAGATCCCGAACGTGAAAAATTACAAAAAATTTGTACAAAGTAAACCGAAGGGGGAGCGATAATGGCACATCTTCCTTCTTCATCCTGGACCAATAGTCGAAAAATAAGGACAAAAAACGGCGTTATTTATAGGATATTTGTCCATTTAGAAAAAATAGAGGAACTTTATGTCGCTATTTTCCTTAATCGCTTGGAAATTCCCGCGTTTGGGACCATTCCTAGTCAAATAAGGACAAAAAATGCCGCTAATGGTGATGAACCTGCCTGGCTCCGGATAATAAGCATATTCTAGCTCTAAAAGTTCCGCTATTTTGTCTTTCAAAACCCGAAAAGCACAAGGAGCCTTTCCTTGAAACATCGTTCAAGAGGGCTCCCTGTGTTTTGGATATGACTCTTACATATTATGCAACTCTTTAATCTCTCCGCCTTTCAGTTCCACAAATACTTGGGCAGCGGCAGTATTCTGGCCAAACCAATCGGCGGAAACCTCGGCATCATATAAAGTCCAGTTTTCGGTATTCATTTCCTCGGTATTTAGATATGTTGATTTTTTCAGTTCAATTTCTTGTTCATTGGTTTTCATCCACACTCGAACAACCTGAAGGTTCTTACTGTAAAGGTGCACGGCAATATTCATCAAACCGGAATGGTCCGTATCATAAGCTAGTACATAAGTGTCATACAATTTCAAGTATTCATCATGGTAACCGCTAAAAAGGCTCATCACATTTCGGAATGGATACGTATCCTCAGTCCACTCCGTATCCGCCTCATCCCCGCTCTTGATCGCAACGGGATACAGGCGCTCTGAATCCATGTCCTGCAACGGCTGACATGAGCTGCTCAGCTCTTTCGACGCGGCCGGGCCGCCTCCTCCATCTTCCGGTTCAGGGGCTAATTTCGTAAGAAAGGATTCCCGGTTGGAATAATAGTTGCCTTCATCCAAGATGGTTAAATCTACGGGATCGTCAATGTATCCCGAATCTTTGTAAAAAAGCCTTCTGCTTTCATCCGAAAAAACAGGGATAATGGCAGCCAGATCCAAGGTGTCCGAAGTCCAAACCGGATTCGTTCTAAAAGCCACCGTTCCCTTAAACCCTGCGGAATTTAACCGCTCATTGGTCCAGTAACGATACATTGTAAACTCGTACGGAGCAACCACGGTATTTCCCCAAGTATCCAGATTGCTTCCCTCTAGGGAGATGTAGGGAAAATACGGGACAGGGTCGTTAGCGACTTCTGCATCCAGCGCTCTAAAACATGCCGTGGCCACACTAGCAAGACCTCCATTATTCTCCAAGCAGCCCGATAGCAGGATAAACACGACGACTGCTAAAGGTATAATCAACTTTTTCACAATAACACCTTCGAGGTTCAGACTTATTCTCCCTCATCATACCCTACCAAAAACTGCAACAAATCCACGCCGGCTTGATTCGGAGCAATACCTTTCAAAACGGTTGCAAGTCTATCGTACGAGCTTACCAATCTCTCTGAAACCTCTTCCAAACTCGTTTGATCTTCGTCGTTCATGGCCTGGGCGGAAGTTTGATTGTAGTGCTCCCGATATTCGGACAGTTGTTGCAGTAATTCGCTATATTTTTCTTTATTAGCCCTCTGGCCTTCATTTGACTGCAGTTGTACCAGGTGCCCATAAATAGCCGCATCAATCATGCTTCCTTGTCTTGTTGACATATGCGACCACATCGTTCCTCCGCCATTCAAATAATATTGATATTCATACCAATCCGAATTAAGATCTGAGATGTTTGCTCTCAATTTGTTCACCAAGTTATTCAGGGTGCCATCATCTGCTACCATTTCATTTACTTTTGTTGTAAAGCACTTTCCAAACTCCGAATAGGCTTCATCCATACCCGCTTCGGATTGATCTTCCCATTTTTCCAGAGAGAACTTTTCAAATATTTGTGAAACTTGCCCCACTTGAGTCAATTCGGCCATGTTTTCATTGTTGCATGAGTAAGAAGCAATATTATTAGAACCATTCGATTCATCTTCCTGATTATCCGGTTTAAAAGTAGCCAACATTCCTTTAACTTCTTTCTGCATGGACTGGTAAACTTGAGCATCTTCTTTATTACTTGGTTCCTGAGATAAAATCTTGGCAACGACGACCCAGTCATCACCTTTTGAAACGATCTGATAGCTGTCTCGTTGATTTGGTTTGAGATCATTCCATTCCGTTAAATTTAATGATTCGATTTGAATTAATGGAAACGATCCCCGCTCATTTAAAAATGAAATCACTTGCTTATTTACTAAATCCTCAAGGGATATTCTCCCTACCCATGTTTCGGGGATTGTAAATAAACCATAAAGCGTATGGATCTCTCTCGGACTAAGCAATGTAGGCTCAACATCATAGTACCCCCAGGAGCTAACTTTCATTTTTGAGGAGTTATCATATACGTTATCCGCAATAAAAACAACACTTACTCCTTGTAAAGGATAAATGATGCTAAACTGTTTCCGATCTTCATTTTCTGTAGATGGCTCGGCCAAGATCATGGTTTCACCGGCTCGTTTCATAATATCCGAAAATGACATATTACTTCTAGCTTCAGTGTAATGAATAGGACTGGCGCCGTTAATATCAACATGGCTTACCGGCACCCCATCATCACCTGTCAAATGAAATATCATACCGGCCTTTTCAAGCTTGAGTGAAGTTAGGCCTGTATCCGAATCCGTTTCTTCTATAGGAAGTTCCTCATAATCTTGTGCTAACTTTTCAATCAGCATGTCTTTGTCCATATCAAAATATGCTATGAATTTCTTTAAAAAAACCGGATTGTTAAGATCATAAGAGGAATCGGTACCGAACGTTTCCGTGTCAGTAGGAATGTTGGTATTGCTACCTGCCTTTTCCCCTCCGGATTGAGAAGTCTTTGGCTCACAAGCCGTCAGGGTAAATAAACACAGGGTAATCAGTACTAATATCATTGATTTAAATTTCATTTGATGCTCCCCACCTTTTTACCGTTTTGACTATAAACAATCCCATCATCGCCTATAATTCTACGGACGGCTATAGGCTTTTGGGTCGTCAGCCAATATCCTTTAAGTTCAGAGACCTTCACATTTCCACCCTTTTTGTTTGTTCCGCTCTCGTGAATAAATTTCCCGTCTCCCAGATAGAACCCTACATGACCAACCTGGGACGAATTGGGCGAATTAAATAAAACCAGGTCACCCTGTTTCAAATCAGAGACATCGAATGCTCCCGCACCCTCTTTTCCTTTCGTCCATACTTCTAATCCGGATTTAATTTGAGTGCCGGTATTGGCCCCAATGTCGATATTCGATCCAACTTTCAGGTCGCGCAGAACCGTCCGGTAAATAGCCGAAGTAAAGTCCGAGCAATCCATTGCTTTTGGCGGTGACTTTGGATCCATATATTTGGGTCTGTTTCCGTCCATATAGTATGGAACCTTTCCCTCGAACTGTTTGGCTAATTCCAGTACCTGCTCCCTTGCAGCTTCAATCCCTTTAACGGCAGCTTGAAGTGATTTACTTGTTTCCGAAGGCAGAGGCTGACTGGATGGAGCACCCGTTTGGCTTGGTACTTCCAAAATGGACAATAACATGATTGCTACACCAGGATTTTTATCGACTACAGGACCGTAGGTAAAAACTCTATCTTTATAATACTTCCCTTCTAACGGTATATTTGTACCGCTAAACACATATACACTATTTACCTTGTGATTGATATATCCTAGGCCATTGTAATACTCCGCAAAAGTCATCATTTTAGCAATATCCTTAGAAGAACCGTCAATCCCGACAGTATCTCGGACGTATTTTTTTAAATTCAGAGCATGAATTGCCGCATCCTCCCATTCCGTAAAAAATATTCCCTTTGGAACGTTTACTGTTTTTTTCCCGAGCGGATCTCCATTATGTAGATACTTACTAAAGTCACCGGAGCCCTCCCGCCAGTGGATGGCCGCTATTAATTCAGGGGGCACGCCGGTTTTTTGGGAAACAGACACATATCTCTGTTTGTATTTTGAATAATGCTGCTGAAATTTCTTCAAGGAATTCATAACATCCTTATTTGAAAGATCCTTTGTTATATAAGGCAATAGCCACTTATTACGCTCGTATAACGCCTGAACTTTTTCTTTTTTATTCTTTATTTTTTTAATATTTAGGTTCATTTTACTTAGTGCGGTCAGATCCAATTTTTCTAAAACTTCTGTCTCTCTGGATTCATCCTTTAAGGCCTTCCCCGCAACCCCCGTCCACAGTATCTTATAATCGGCATCATCCACCATTTCCGAAGACATGGAATGCTTTTCCTTCAATGTTAATCTGAGTTTCTCCGCGTACGCATGCGCGCCGTTCATTTCGTTTTGCATGTTTTTCGCTTTATATTCATGCCAAGCTGCTTGGGCCCGGCCGATTTCGGTGAGCAGTTTATGTATTTCGTTCAGCTGAGCCTTGGCCCAGGCACCTTCGGGCCCCTCCTTCATGGCCAAGCCTAACAAATATGTATACTGGTTATCCTGCGGAATCAGAACCGGTACAAACTTATCGTCTTTCGTGATCCGAAACGAAGGATCGTAAGAGCAAGCCGAGATAGGCGATTCTTTATAAAGTCCGCTTAAGTTTACGTTTTCCTCGTAAAAGCCTTCACTAATTCCCAGGTCCTTCAACACTTTTCTAAGCCTTTCCGCCTCTTTATGCGCCCCATCCATCAATGGCTTGTTATTAAATGCTTTATAAACGGAATAGGCTACTTGCGCCCGGGCAATGTCGTATCTGGCTTTAAAAATCTTGTCCAGTTGCTGCTTGGCTTCTTCCTGCCCCTCTTCCGTACCGTTGAGGGTTTGTGCGTGCAGCTTTTGCACCACCGGGTCTTCGAACAAGGGATCCTTCAAGTAGGCTGATGAGCCTTCACCGGCGATAACTCCATCCTTCGAGTAGTAAGAAGAAGGCGGGATAAATTTCTGTTGTGTAGCTCTGTTGGCTGCTTCCTCACTATCCAGGTAGGCCTGTGCCGCTTGTTTTAGTCCGCCAGCTTTTTCGTAAAGTTCATCGGTTACTAATTTCGCCAATTTCGTAATATTCCGCAGTCTATTGTTCACTTCATCCAGTGCTCGTTGAACAGACCGTTCATCGTATTCGCTTCGTACATCTTGCACTAACCTGGATAAATCTTGATAAACCCTGCGCTCGCTGTTCTCTACTTGATTGCCTAGTGTTTTCAGCTTCGCGGAGAGCTCTTCTAATTTCCCGGTATCCACCTTCATGCTCATCGTTTGCTTTCCTTCCCGAAAACTAGGTTTTATTTCACAATAAAAAGGTAATATTTACCTCTATGGCTCTTGATATTATACTCACAATGCATATCCCAAACAATGGAAGTATCAAGAAATAATCCCTTTGGAGTAGCAACTTAAAGTTTATAGCGGGACATTTGTCTCATAGCAGCAGATAACTTTTTTGAATGAGGTACATGGATTAACATAAGAAAAACGTCTATCGACGTACTCCCTAAGAAGCCAGACCGCGCTAAATAGTAGCAAAATGTACAGTTACTTATCCGGAGATCCTGCCACAGTGCTTGATTAAGTGTAAAACCTGCAATTACTCCACAATCTTTCGAAAAAAAGGCAAAAAGACGAGGATATAGTTGTACGAAATGCAATTAAACGAATGATTAGACAAATGGATATAAAGTTAGTTGTATGATTTGCAATTAATGGTCAGAGTAGGGCCGGTCAAGCACACTTTTACCCGCCATCCGACCAGGGGAAATAAATAATCAGCGGTTAAGACGATTTTGGTACTGCGAAAGTTGAGTTATAAATTAAAAACTAAAAAACAAAAGCCCTCTTGAGGCAGAGGGCTTTTGAGGTAACCAAAGTAGCTGTGCTAAAATAAACTTTATTCATCGGCGCCGATATTCACGGCGCTGCCTTTCACGCGGGGCTCCCCGTCAATATCCTCGGTTCCGATGATGGCGGTGTCCGTGTTCCCGGCATCGATCGCCGGAGACGATGACTGCAGATGGAAGTCGCCGTTCGCGGCGTTCACGAATTTGGGATCGGCAAACAGCGAATGCGCATCATTGCCGGTTCCCTTTTGATACGAGGAGAATCCCGTATATTCTTTATTTTTCCAGGTCCAAGTCGCTTCCGAGCTGCCGCCCGGAGCAAAATACAAATTGTAATCCACAACGTTGCCGGTGTTTTTGGTGTATTCATTGTAGATCAAAACATCCGTGGAGTTGGCCACGAAAATATTGTTTTTGATTACGTTGTTTTGCGTATCGTACTGCACAAGAAGCTGGCCGTTATAACCGTTTAAAGTGTCGTTTTTGTACACTGTGTTGTTGACGATCTTGCAGTTTACGGTAGAGCCGCGCTCTTCGTCGTAACCGCCCATGGCGATGCCGGTCAGCCGGTTGTTATAGATCACGTTGCTGCGCACCGTAATATTGCTGGTGGATTTGCCGGCATGTTCGGAGGCGATTTCGAGGCCGATGTCGTTGCTGTAGCTGTAGTTCTGCTCGATAATGCTGTCCTTGCCGCCATCCACATAAATGCCGCCGGCCGAGTTGTCGTCTTTCCCGTAGGACGGGTTATTTTTAACGGAATTGTTGTACACCCGGTTGCCTTTCACGAGCCCGTTCCGCGCCTGATCGTAAGCGGTCTTCGGGGCGGTTCCCTCAAAGCCGATCAGATCGATCCCGATGTTGTCATTGTCGTGAACGAGGTTGCCGGTCACCGCAAAGCCGTCTACGTTGCCGTTTAAAACGAGCGCTTCGCTGGAGCCCAGCACGAGATTGTACAGCTCATTGCCGCTGATCGTCAGGTCGTGTATCGAATCGGGAGCTTTCGTGCCATAAACCGCGATGCCGTGGGCGTCCCGGCCCAGCCGGCCGCTGCCGCTTGGGGTGGCCGTGTTTTTGATGTCATGGACTTTGTTGTTGGACAGATTAATGAAGCCGCCTGCGCCATGGACATAAATACCTATAGGTACCGCGTTCTTGGATGCCGTGGTAAACCCGCGGACTTCAAACCCCTGAACAGTAACGTAATTGACATCCTCCAGCTCGATCAGCCCTTCGCTGCCGTTGACCGAAAGTCCGGTGCCGTCAATGACGGGGGTCTCGTTGCCATAGTTGGTGAACACAATGGGACCCTGAGAAGCGGAGCCGGAGCGGGTAATCTTCAGTTTTTGATTGTACACGCCGCCCCGGACGTAAACCGTGCTGCCCGCGGGGGCCACATCGGCCGCATGCTGCAGCGTCTTCCACGGTGCGTTGCTTGTTCCCGCGTTGGAGTCGCTGCCGCTCGTCGCCACATAGAATTCCGTGCCGGCCGCGGAGGCGGAAGGGGACTGCGCATTTCCGGCCGCCAAACCAAGTCCTAAAGCCAACCCCAGACTCAAACTCGCCAGTAAAATTTTCCGGAATTTCATTATGATTCCTCATCTCCCTTTGTTTGGTATAGTCATTATACCATAAATTCACTACGCCTGTCCTGCTTGCAAACGGAGGACGGCCTCCACCGTGGGCAGGCTCCCGGTGCCGCCAAGGCCTAGCGTCGACAGCGCCCCGCAGGCATTGGCGAATCGCAGCAGCTCCTCACCGCGGCGGCCGAGCAGATATCCGTAAATGATTCCCGCGTTGAAGCAATCGCCCGCACCCGTTGTATCCACCGGGGTCACCGCGTACGGCCCGGCCGAGATCACGCTTCCGTCAGGCCGGCGCAGCGACGCGCCTCTGGAGCCCTGCTTGACCGCCACCATCCCCGCCACCGGAGGAAGCTCGGACTCAAGCACACTGGCGACCCGGTCGGCCGGGAAAATATGCAACAGTTCATCCTCGCTCGGAATGAACAGATCCGTTTCCGCCAGCAGCGCGCCGATGCCGTCGCGATCCCACCGGTTAGCCACATCCCAGCCCGTATCAAAGGACGTGCTGGTCCCGTCCGCGCGCAGCCGTGCAAAAAGCTCCAGCCAATGCGCTCTCATGCCGTCCTGCAAATAATAGGAGCCGAAATGCAGATGACGGGCCTGCCGCAGCAGCGTGTCCGGGATATGCTCCGGGGTCAGCAGCGGGATGCTGCCGGCGTAGGTTAGCAGCCCGCGGTCGGCGGGCGTAGAGAAGGAAAGCGTCACGCCCGTCTTCACGCCCGGCAGCCGGGTTACATGCTCGGTGTTAACGCCCATCCGCCGCAGTTCGCCCGTGCAGAAGACGCCGAAGTCGTCGTCCCCCACCACGCTGACGAACCTCACGTCCGCCCCCAGGCTGGCCAGCGCGCAGGCCGTGATCGCCGAGGAGGAACCAAGCACGACCTCGAACCCGTCGACCATCTTCTCCCGGTTCCATTCCGGCATGACATCCCCGCCGGACACAATGATGTCCACGTTCAGCTCGCCGGCGACAACAACAACGGGCTTTGTCTCCTGAGCCCCTTGGGAGCGCATCATTTCAATACCGGAACAAAGCCTTGTTCCGCCTCATACAGCTCTTCGAACATGCGGCCGATTTCGTCCAGGGAGCAAACGGCCGCGGTCAGCGGGTCCACCATCAGCGCGTGGCGGGCCATGTCCTTGTCGCTCCGGAGCACGGCTTCCACCGCCAGGTCAAAAAAGGCCATGTTCGAGCGGCACAATGCGGCCAGATGCTCCGGCAGTCTCCCGAAACGCGTAGGCTGCACGCCCCTGCGGTCGACCAGGCAGGCCACCTCGACCACGCCGTCCGCCGGCAGATTTTCGATCAGCCCCCGGTTCGGAACGTTGCCGTAAATGACCTTCGGCTCGTTATTCAATACGGCTTCGATAATCACCGCCGCGTATTCATTGCTCGACCGCATTTCGAGCGGCAGCGTGCCTTCGAGCTGCTGAACGATCTCTTCATCGTTCTCTTTGCGCCAGATCGGCCAATTATCGGCATAGAAACCCGTGGCCCCGTTATAGCCGGCATTGCAGTGCAAATCGATAAGCGACTGGCGCTTTCGATAGTAAGGTATATACTCCGAGAAATGGCCGCTCGATTCCGAGACGAAAGCGCCCAAATATTTCATCGCGTCAAAGCGGACCGGATCCTGCCGCAGCAGCTCGGGGTCCTTGATTTTTTCCAGCAGCACGGGATACAGGTCTTTCCCGGCATGGGTCAGCTCCACGAACCAGGACATGTGGTTGATCCCCCCGGCTCTCCAATGCATTTCTTCGTAAGGAACCCCGGCATATTCCGCCAGCTGTGCGGACGTGTTCTGGATGGAGTGGCAGAGGCCGACCACCGGCAAATCCGTGATGCGGGAAGTCAGCAGCGTAACTGCGGACATCGGATTGGTATAGTTCAAAATTATGCCGTCCGGACACAGCTCTTCGACGTCCCGGACAATCTCGATCCAACTGGGAAGCGTGCGCAGCGTTTTAAACAGCCCCCCTGGTCCCAACGTATCGCCAATGCATTGATTAACCCCGTATTTCAGCGGAATTTCATATTCGTAGCGAACCGTCTCCAGCCCGCCGACCTCAATCTGGTTGATCACAAATTGCGAGCCGCCGATGACCTCCCTGCGGTCCGTAGAGGCGATCACCTCCCACCGTTTCCCCGTCATTTCCACGATTTTGAGCACCAGCCTGCGCGCCAGCTCCAGCCGCCGCTCGTCGATATCGACCAGGGCGATCGTGCCGCCCTCCAAACCTTGGATCAACAGGATATCCATGGCGATGTCCCGGGTAAACGCGCTGCCTGCGCCGATAATTGAAATTTTCGTCATATCTCTTCTCCTCGCTCCTTATTTCATGCCTGTCATGGTCAGGCCTTTTATGAATTGCTTCTGGAAAATCAGGAACACAATAATAACCGGCAATGTAATCAGAACCGCCGCGGACATGACGACGTTGTAATTAACCATATGCGTTCCGTTAAAATAGACCAACGCGAGCGGAACGGTCATTTTGCTCTCATCATTCAAGACAATCAGCGGCCACAGGTAGTTGTTCCAGGAGTTCATGAACGTGAATATCCCCAGGGCCGACAGCATCGGCAGGATCAGCGGCGAAACGATGCGGAGCATCAGCCTGAACTCGCCGGCGCCGTCCATTCTGGCCGCTTCCAGCAGCTCCTGCGGAATCTCCTCTATGAATTGCTTGGCCAGAAACACCCCGTAGGAGCTGACCAGATTGGGCAGAACGATCGCCATCAGATGGTTGACGAGCCCCAGCTCTGCCGTAATGAGATAAGTCGGGATCATAATCACCTGGAACGGAATCATCATCGTCGCCAGGATCAAGATGAACAACAGTCTCTTTCCCTTAAATCGATGTTTGGCAAAAATATATCCGGCCAGGGAACTGGTGAACAAGGTCATGACCGTAATGATGACGGAGGTCGCCAAGCTGTTGAACAGCCAGGTGACAAACGGCGCGTCGCGGAACACCGTCCGGTATCCCTCCAGGCTGGGCTGCCGGGGAAACAACCCGCCGGTGCCCGAGACGATCTCCATATTGCTTTTCAGCGAAGACAGCACCATCCAGGCGTAAGGCAGCAGCATGATACAGGCTGCAATGGCCAAGACAGCGATAAGAACCCCGTCCCAATACTTGCGTTTATACGGCATAGGCTTCTTTTCCCCCTCTCAATGCTCCCACTGGGTGCGTCCCCATCTCAGCTGCAGCAAGGTCACGAGCAAAATGATCATAAGAAACACGGTCGCCATCGCCGAAGCGTACCCCATATTCGAATTGGCAAACGCCTGATCGTAAATGTGCAGCGCCAGCACCCGCGTCTCGTTGAACGGCTCCCCCTTCGTCATGATCTGGAACTGGGGGAAGGCCTGGAAATAGGAAACGACCGTGGTCACGGAGACGAACAGCAGCGTTCTGCGCAGCAGCGGCAGCGTGATGTGGAAAAAGATATGCCGCCTGCCCGCGCCCTCCAGAATCGCCGCTTCATAGTACATGTCGGGAATGGAATCCAGCCCGGCGATGAAAAGAACGATATTATAGCCGATATCGGCCCACAAGGTCATCATAATGACGGAATAAAGCGCATAATGCGGATCGCTGAGCCACTGGATCGGGGCCATATGCAGCTTGGCCAGCAGGATGTTGAACAAGCCGTTGTTGTAATTGAACATCGTGCTCCATACGATGGCCGTTCCCGCCAGCGGGGCGATCGTCGGAAGAAAAAACACGGTGCGGAACAAACTTTTGAGCCAGGGGATTCTGACCCGCTGAATGGCCGAGGCGATCAACAGCGTGATGACGATATTGATCAGCACGGTGATCGTTACGAATTTGAACGTGACCCATAGCGACTTCAGAAAAACGGCGTCCCGGGCCATGCGGATATAGTTGTCCGCCCCCACGAACAGCGCCTTGGAGCTAAGCGGGTCATACTTAAAAACGGACAAGCCCAGGCTCCAGGCGATAGGAAGAAACGCAAACACCCCAAACAGGAGCAGGACCGGCACCAATGAAATGAGGATGAACCTCCGCTTGGCTCTGTATCCCGCCGCTTTTCCCGCCGATTTTAGCTTACCCGTCTTGTCGGTCGGTACAACAACACTCATGCCCGAACACCCCTATTCACTTATGTTGATCCTGATTATCGTTGATGGCCTGTTCGATTTTCGCCAATCCGTCCTCCACGCTCAGGCTTCCGCCGGCCATCAGCTGAAAATGGTCGTTGACCTGCTTGAAGAAGTAATCGCGGTCCGCTACGGGGCCGATCCATTGGCCAAGCGACAAAATTTCCAGCGAGGTTTTCATATACGGATTGTTTTTCAGGAATTCGGGGTCTTCGGCGATTTCTTTTTTGGCCGGAACGGTGAAGGTGTCCGTATTCCACTCCTCAAGGTTGTCCTTCTCCGTGATGAAGCGGATAAACTCAAGCGCGGCCTCCGGCTGCTTGCTTTCCTTCGCCACCGCAAGGCCCCAGCCGGATTCGGCGGCAAAGGCGGGCGGGTTCTCCGTAAAGGACGGTACGGGCACATATTCAAAATCGCTGACCTTATAGTTGTTCAATCCGGCGGATATCGTCCAAGGGCCGCGATAGGTCATAGCCGAGTTCCCGCGGAAAAAATAATCGGAGGTATCCAGCTCCCCGCCAAACGTGGTCAAATCGGCGACCTTGTCGTCGGCCACGAGCGAGACCAAAGCGGACATCGCCTTTTGCGCCTCAGGAGTGTGGAAGTTCACATGCCCGTCCTTTCCCCAGAAACCGGCGCCCTGCTGCAGAATCAGCGACAGAAAAGTAAACGTGATATTGTCCGACGATACAAAGTCGAAACCCTTTACTTTAATGACATTGCCTTCGCGGACGGTCAGCTTTTTGGCGTAATCGACCAGTTCCGCCCAGGTGGAAGGCGGCTGGTCGAAGCCCTGTTCCTTCAGCATTTGCGGGTGGATCAGCATGCCGCCGTTTTCAATGTTGTATTCAAGCGGCAGACCATACAGCTTGCCATCGCGCAAATACCCGCCGAGGGGTGCGTCATAGTACGCTTTTTGTACAGTTTCGCTATCGGGGATTTCAACGAGCAGACCGTTCTTGGAATATCCGGGAACCCAAGTGCCGAACAGCTCGGCGATATCGGGCGGTGTGTTCGCAGAAAATGAAGCTTTCAGCTTTTGGTTGTACACGTCATAAGGAAAAGTCTGATATTCGATCGTCACATCGGGGTGCAAGGTTTGATACTTCGAGATCTGTTTTTTGTATGCGTTTACAATTGCATCTTCCTGATGGCTCCAAAAGACCAGTTTCACCTTGCCTTCCGTGCCTGAGGATGTATCGCCGCCGGAAGCGGAGGGGCCTGCACAGCCCGCTGCGGCGAATACAACGCAAACCGCCGCAATGATCAGCATAAACTTCGAAAACCGCATTCGCATATCCCCCTTATCTCCTGCAAATTAGCCAGCATTTGAAGGGGAGGTTGCTTGAGAATTGGGGCGCCTTTAAGTGAGAGTTCAAAAAGTCGGCTTTTCAGCACCGAGAAGGTTGGATGAAGCTAGGGACGTCAGGAGCGGAGCGTACGTTTTGGGTACGTGAGCACCGGAAGGCCCGGCTGAATTCAAGATTCGACGTCGAGACCACTTCCTGACCTGCTGCTTCGTGATCAAAAGATGACTTTTTGAACAACCTCTTTAAATAGGAGCAGTGTGGTCTAAGGGTGTATATACGGCAATCTGCTGCTCCCGGCACGCTTGCTCAAACCATCCCTCCGGCTGCTTATTCGTGATTACCCCCGTCACCTGATTCAGGGGAGTAATGGTAAACAAAGCGCTCTTCTCCAGCTTGCTTTGATCGAATACAGCATACACTTCGCTGGAACGTTCCATCATCAGTTGGGCAATCCGGGCTTCAAGCTCGGAATGCATCGTAAAGCCATGATTCAGCGATACGCCGTCCACCCCGAGGAACATTTTGGTAATGTTGATTTTATCGATCACATTCTCCGCCAGCGGACCGCTGAGCTCGTAGCTTTTGGCCCGCATTACGCCGCCGATCACCACAACCTGAATGCCTTCGGCGTCGGCCAGGTCGAAAGCGATGTTCACCGCATTGGTGACAATCGTAATATTGCGGTGTTTTTTCAACGCTTTGGCAATAAAAAACGTCGTCGTTCCCCCGGTCAGGCAGATAATGTCTCCCTCCTGAACGAGGGCGGCCGCGGCTTCGGCAATCCGCTCCTTATCCTGCCGTTTGAAATCGCGTTTGGCGGCAAAAGGCAGCTCCGCCGCCGACGGTGTCAGCGCCCCTTCGTAAATGGCTCCGCCGCTCGTGCGGATAATCCCGCCCGCTTTCTCCAGCACGTCCAAATCGCGTCTTGCGGTCGCTTCCGAGCAGCCGACGGCTTCAATAATTTCCTGCAGCGATATTTTTCCGTGCGCCTTAATCAGTTCCAGCGTTTTCGCTCTGCGCAGCTCACCCTTTGAATATTGCATAGCTCTCTCCTTTAAATGCGAGTTCAAAAAGTCAGGTTTTCAGCACCGAAGCCTATGCTTCCGATGTACGTTTTTTCAAAACGCTTTAGGTCGAAAGAAGCTTAGGGACTGAGCAGCGGAGCATAGGAAGATCCTACGTGAGCAACTGAAACGTTTCCGTAGGAAACATGCTTCGGAAGCATCCGCCCCACCCGGCTGAATTCAAGATTCGATGTCTAGTAAGCTCCTTGATTCTACTTCGTGATCAAAAGATGACTTTTTGAACATCCTCTTTGATATATCTGAGCCGTACAGCCCGTGTTAGCTCTATTGTGGAGGATGAAAGGATAGATTGCAATACGCCGAAATGAACCCGCATCCTGCTGCAAAATCCGTTAGAAAAACGCGCTTCCGCACGCTTTTGCCGGCCCCTTCACAAAGCTATGATTTGTACCTGACTCTCGTACTCCCGGAAAAGATGGCAATCGATATCCCCCGCTTTGGCGGACATCGCATTGGCCGCGGCCGCCGCAGCGGCGGTGCGCAGTCTGTCTGCGGCCGAATCGCCGCGTTCCTCCGCATACGCCATGCCGGCCACAAAAGCGTCGCCGCAGCCCACGGTATTCACGGGACGAATGGCCGGCGGCGTCACCACATACCCCGCTCCATCCAGAACCGCCACGGCTCCGCGGCTGCCCAGCGTGACGCACACCTCGGCGATTCCCTGATCGGCCAGCAGTTGGGCAGCCCGGACCCATTCGCTTAGCTCCCGCGGTTCGCGTCCCAGCCATCCGGCCAGTTCCTGCTCGTTGGGCTTCACGAAGCGGGGCGACGCGGTCAGCCCGGCGCTGAAGGCCGCTCCGCCGGTATCCAGAAAGGCCTTGGCGCCGGCGGACCGGACGATGCCGATCAGTTCCGCGTACATATTTTCCGGCGCGCCCGCGGGCAAACTGCCGGAGAGCACGACTATGCTGGAATTTTGGGCCAGATCGTGCAGCGTTTCCTTAATTGCGGCTGCCTCCGTCTCCGTCATGGCCGGTCCTTGCCCGAGCAGTTCGGTGGAGCTTCCGCTGGACTCATCCAGGATGTTGAGGCAGACCCGCGACTCTCCCGGGGCGTGGACAAAAGCGGTCTCTATGCCCCGTTCGGCCAGGCCGCGTTCAATGAACGCGCCGCTCGCGCCGGCGATGATGCCGGTGGCGGTGACCTGGCCGCCTAGCTGGCGGATCACCTTGGCGACATTGTTGCCTTTGCCACCTGGCTCATCTACTTGCCGGGCCACCCGGTGCACCTGGCCCAGGCTGAACCTGTCGACGTAACACGTCCGGTCGATGGCTGCGTTGAGTGTGACCGTGGTGATCATCGGGCTGCGCCGGCCTTGCCGGTTGTTCCGGTTGCGTCAACAATCCCGGATGTTGCGGTCGTGTCGCTCGTTGCGGTTGTTTTTCCTGCTGCTATGGTCGTGCCGGTTTTCCCCGCTTTTCCGGCGGAGCCGCAGAGCCGCATTTTTTCCATTGCCAGCCGTTTGACCGCTTCCTTCGCCGGAACCATGTATTTGCGCGGGTCGTTTTCTTCGGGATCGGCCGCAAACACGCCTTTGATCGCGTCGGAGAAGGCGATGCGCAATTCGGTGGCGATGTTCACCTTGGACATCCCCAGCGCGACCGCCTGATGGATCTGCTCGGCCGGAATGCCCGACCCGCCGTGCAGCACCAAAGGAACGGACACGCGGTCCGCGATCCGCGCAATCCGCCCAAAATCAATGTTCGGCCGGCCCTTGTAAATGCCGTGGGCGGTTCCGATCGCGGGCGCTAGCGTAGGTACGCCGGTGCGTTCGATGAACAGCGCGCATTCTTCGGGATCGGCCAACGACGCTTGCCGCTCATCGACGACAATGTCATCCTCGACACCGCCGACCTTGCCGAGCTCCGCCTCCACGTTTACGCCGGAGGCCTTGGCGATCTCCATCACTTTGCTGGTCCGCTCCACGTTTTCCTCAAAAGGAAACATGGAGGCGTCGATCATAACCGAGGTGTAACCGGCGCGGATGCATTGGATGATCGTCGGAAAATCCGTGCAATGGTCCAAATGCAGCGCCATGGGCAGACCCGTCCGGTCCGCCGCGGTTTTGGCCGCATGGGCGAGGTAATCCGCACCCAGATGTTTGACGGTGCCCACCGTCGATTGAATAATGAGCGGGGAGTCCATTTCCACCGCCGCTTCAACGACCGCCTGAAGCATCTCCAGGGTGTGCACATTAAAGGCGGCGACGGCGTATTTATCCCTGCGGGCCGCTTGCAGCATTTCAGTAGACGAGATAAGTGGCATATCCTTTCCCCCTTAAAAGGTTTCGCCGCGCAGCGGGTGTGAAGGGAGCACCAGGGCCTCGTTATTGGAAAGAGACGTTGAGAGCCCGTTTACACGAAGGCCATGTGCCCCTTTTATACGCGGGCCTGGCAACCCCTTTTATGCGATGGCATTGCCCCCACCTATTTGGGCTCGGCTGGCGGCGGTTTGAACGAGTTTAACGCCCTCCTTTCGTGAGTGGGGCGATTCGGGAATAACGTGAGTGGTGAGACTGGTGCGACAGCAAAGCTAATCCTAACGGACACCACAGACCTTATTGGGCATGGATGAGCACGTATCCGAACTTTTTGAGCAAATAGAGGCTCTCCTGTCCGTTAGAAATGAAAACGGCGTCTTTTCTGGCAAATAAGGTCGTTCAGGTCCGTTAGCCTTCGTGCGGTATGCGGTAAGCTGTATGCGGTCGATCCACGGCACACCAACGTTCACGTTATTTTTGAATCGGTCCACATAGACAAATGATTGCAACTGCCGGTTGATAAATCGGATGATTGATGCTTGGATGAATCTTGTGCTTGTGATCATAATAATCGTTTATTTTGATTAAATCAATCATTTTGTAAAATTTTATCGCTCAGTTCGCAAATTTTATTCCGTTTTATTGATTGAAGCAATCTTTTTTATTGCATTTTTGATCGAAATGATTATAGAATTGACATAAAGCGTCATTTCAATTCATTTACGGGAGGTACCTTTTATGAGTTTGACGTACAGTGAAATAAAAGGCCAATACAAGGCCTTGCAGCAGACTTACGATTATATGCTGGCCAAGCGTGCTGAGTTTACGGCATTTGTTCGAGCGCAAGGGGTGAACTCTGTGACCTTCGTTGGCTCCGGTTCCAGCTACTGCTTGAGCGAAGCGGCCTCCTTCTCCTTCCGGTTGCGCGCCGGACTGCCTGCGGTTTCCCTGGCCGCCGGCGACCTGATGCTCCATGCTGACCGCTACCGCCCTATGTTGGCGGGCACCCTGGCGATCGCGCCGTCACGGTCCGGCAGCACCAGCGAGGTGGTTGAAGCGTTGCGGTTGATCCAATCCGATGAAAAGCGCATTCCCGTGTTGGCAATTTCCTGTATGGAAGATTCTCCGCTTTCCTTAACGGCCGATTTTTCTCTCGAACTGCCGTGGGCTTTTGACCATAGTGTCTGCCAGACCCGCACAGTCGTCAACCTGTATGCGGCCAACCTCCTGCTCGCCGCCTTCCTGGCCGGAGACGAGGCGCTGATTGCCGATATGCAGGCGGCTATTCACCAGGGCGAAGCCTACATGGCGCGCGTGGAGGACGGCATCCGCCGGGTGTGCGATTTCACCTGGACAAACGCCGTTGTACTAGCGGACGGCGAGCTGCAGGGACTGGCCGCCGAGGGCGCGATCGCCCTGACCGAAATCGCCAAGACGCAAGCGCACGCCTACCATCTCCTTGATGTCCGCCACGGACCGATGGTGACGGTTGGACCGGATACGCTAGTGATCGCGGCCCTGTCGGATACCGGCATCGACCATCAGCGCAACCTGATGCGCGATATCAAAGACCGCGGCGCCACCGTGATCGCGTTTGCCGATCGGGCGGCGGCAGTGCCGCATGAGATCGTTGACCTCGCGATCACGACGGAGCGGCCGCTGGACGCTGCGGTGCGGGGCATTCCGTTCATTTTCATCCCGCAAATCGCCGCTCTGACCAGCGCAGAACGCCACGGCATCAACCCGGATCAGCCCGACGGGCTGGTGGCCTGGGTTAAGCTGTAAACGAAACTGTCGCCGCATGCCGTATGGTAGGGGCCGGGACCGAGTGGTTCCGGTCCTTTGAACTGATGAGTCGAGTCCTTTTGGTTGATGAGTCGGCTACTTTGAGCTGGCCTGTCCGGTCTTTTGGGCTGGAGAAAAAGTCATGGCGCCCAAAGATAAACGAGATTCGGCCTTCCGTGGCCTTTCATGGCCTGCCATAACACCATTGATCCCGATATCCCCGGAAATAACGGTAATTTATGTCGCTATTGGGACGGATTTTCCCTCCGTTCTCCAAATAGCGGACATTTATGTTCCTATTTCCCCCGGGGCCCGGAGATATTAGCCTTAGACCACCCGCCCACTGAAATAACGACCAAAAAGTCCTCTATTAGCCCCAGCTTCCGCTCAATGACGAAAATAGCGCCGAAAAAGGGCGTTATTTTCGCTCGGCGGCACTAAGCGGCTACTAGGCAGCACTAGGCAGCACTAGGTGGCACGCAACACAGAGCAGTATTGAGCAGCACTGGACAGCACTCTGCCCGCACAAAAAAAGCTTTTCCGCAAGGGATCGTAGATTTCAATCTTGATCGCCCTCATCCTCAAGGAAAAGCTCCTGCTTATGCGTCCGCCTCTGCCCGCCATCGCTACTTCCACCACGCCTCGGCCGGATATTCGGACGCGCCCACCTTGACGGGCTCCCCGATTTTCGGCGTTGTGATCGGGACGCCCCGCCGCCCGGCCTCTTCGGTCAGCCGACGCACCGGATCGTACCAGCTGTGCATCGCCAGCGTAAACGCGCCCCAATGCACCGGAAGCAGCACGTTCCCTTTGACGTCCAGATGGGCCCGCACCGTCTGCTCGGGAAGCAGGTGGACATCAATCCACCGTTCATCATACTGGCCGCACTCCATTAAGGTGAGATCAAACGGGCCGTATTTTTCGCCGATTTCCTTGAAATGGGGTCCGTACCCGCTGTCCCCGCAGTAATACACCCTCGTCTCCGGCGTCGCGATGACCCACGAACACCATAGTCCGCCGTCGCGGCTAAACAGCCCCCTGCCGGAAAAATGACGGGCCGGCGTACAGGCTAGCCGAACGCCTTGAAACTCCAGTTCATCCCACCAGTCGTGTTCGCTGATCCGCTCGGGCGCGACGCCCCACCGTTCCAAATGACAGCGGACGCCCAGCGGCACGATAAACCGTGTCACCCGGTCCTTCAACCGCTTGATCGTACCGTAGTCGAGATGATCGTAATGATCATGCGACAAAACGATGGCATCGATTGCCGGAAGCTCGTCCAGGCCGCCGAATGGCAGCTCTTGGTTGTACCTTTTTCCGCCCATTCCCTTGATCGGAAATGAAGAGGGACCAAACATCGGGTCCAGCAGCATCCGCGTCCCCCCAAGTTGCAGCAGCAGGGCCGAATGGCCAAACCAGATCACCGTGTCCTCCTTGATCCCTTCAATCGCCTGCCGATCCAGCTTGACCTGCGGGAGGGGCCGGTCCGGCCTCAGATGAGGTTTGCGTTGCAGGTATTCGCGCAGAGCCGTTAGAAGACTGCCGGGGAGCGGCGCCATCAACTGTGTGTGCAGGGGGTACTCGAACTTTTTTCCGTTATAGTTGGGAGACTGCCGGTAACGCTCCATCTCTGCGGGCGACGGCTTGCCGCCAAAGGGCGGGTACAGCTTCATAAACAAATCGAAGCCGACGGCGATGAGCACCACGAGGCAAATGAGGGTAAAGAAAACAAGCATACGCTTGTACCTCCTTCTTTTTAGCGGCTGATGAGAGATTTGTTGCCGGGCTTGAGCTGACCGGAAGGGCTGAGGAATACGGCATTCGGGAGAGGTCAAGTTTGCCCAGGCGAGGTTTGCTCACGATAAAAAGTTACATATTTCATCAATTCGGCGATGCCTTGGAATCGAGTCGTAAGTTGATGATTTAATTTTTGCAGAGCCAGTTGAAAAGACCGCTCCACTTTCGTGTAGTGCTGTGTTTCGAGTTCATTTAGCAACTGTTTCATATTTTCGATGTAATGGATCGTTTTTCGCAGGCTGCTGATCACAATGACTTTCTTCAGTTCGGATGTGGTGTACATTCTGTACCCGTTCCCCCGCTCTCTCTCCGATTTGATCAGTCCTTCCTTCTCCCAGTGCCGGATCGCCGAAGGATTAACGCCGGCCAACGCGGCAACTTCCCCGATTTTCATCGTTTCCGTAACCTTGACGTTGCAGTATTTGGAGAAATCCGCGTTTTTGATCATCATTAAAACTTCCTCAACTCTATGCTTCTCCTCCTGTAGGATGTGCAGTTGCCGGTTGATTAACCAGAAAGCCTCCACCGTGTTCCCCTTTTTAATATTTTGCATCGCCTCATAGACCACCGGGATGTCATACCCTTGAAGCAACATTCGGATAACGGTGAAAGCCTGTACGTGAACAGGCCGGTAGCATCTGCGGTTACTGGCCGTTCTATGGACATGTGGAATTAGCCCCTGTTCCTCGTATCTTCGCAAAGTTGTGGTGCTGATGTTTAACATTTTTGCTATTTGTTTCGGTGTATATACTTCGTTCATTCCTGCCCCCCCAGTGAAAAGATTAAAGTTAAACCCTAAAGTGCTGCGTTAATATTGACCATTAATATAACACGAATACCAAGGCATGATGAGCGGCAAAGCGAAAGATTGCATGAATGTTATACGATGATAATATAACCGCCCTAAGGAGTGATTTGTGTTGAAAAAAACGATAACTCTGCCCGATAATTCAGTCATCGAAGTGGGGCTGCTTGCCGGACAATCGAACCCCAAAACGATCATGCTGCCCGTCGCCAAAAAACCGGTATACGGTCAAGAGGCCGAAAGTTTAAAGCAGTGGGGCGTTGACCCGGAATTGGGAAAGCGCTTGGTAGAAGGGCTCGCCGACCGGTTTCAGGTTTTATTTTTCGATTATGAAGGGCACTTGTTTCAAAATCCCGTTCCGGACTACCTCACCCCGGAGCATATCGTGAACGATTTCCTGCACATCGCGGATGAAATGAACATCCGGCAGTTTAGCTACTACGGATATTCCTGGCTGGCGCTTGCTGGATTGCAGCTGGCGGTCAGGACGGATCGTTTGGAAAGTTTGATCATGGGTGGCTTCCCGCCTTGCGAAGGGCCGTACCGTGAAATGCTGGCCGTCACCGAAAAAACCTATCAGCAAGCGCTGCAGCAAAAGCAAAATGCGGTTCCCCAGCAAGCGGACTCCGAAAATCCGGCGGATTTCGATTGGGATAACGTCAACGTCACGATCGATCCGTCCGTAACCAAGCAGTTTATGACGTTGTACCGTAGCTTGATAGGCTTTGACGGCCGAAGCGTACTGGAGAAGCTGCCGATTCCCAAGCTCGCTTTTGCCGGGGAGCAGGACACAATCGTTTACGGCGAAAACTTCGGCAATGTTACGGTCGACATCGTTGGGCGCTTGAAAAAGAACCAGAGTCTGTTGGGGCAAGCGGGGTGGGATGTTGAAATTATGCCGGGGAGCGGCATGGATCATACAAAGGCAATGCAGCCTGACGTGGTGTTGCCCGTGATCAAACCTTGGCTTGTGGAAAAATTGTTGGGCGGAAAGCGCTGATAGGCGGATTCGGGTGAGGAACGCTGATGCGGGGAATCGGGTGAGCAAAAGACAGGGCCGTGAACGTCATGTTCGCGGTCCTGTTCGCTGTTAATCGGCTGTTAGTCGATTGTTAGTCGATTGGATAGCCTGCGGTTGGCACACCATGTTGAGCCGCAATAATGGGACTTTCGTATAACGAAATTTGTACGATGTATCTATTGTCCGGCCTGGTTCATATTGGTAGAATACCCGTGAATATACTGGGTGGTGGTAAATTTTACCGAGTACATACGTCCACCTAAAGGCGGAGATCAAGCATGTTGCAAAAGGTAAATCCCGATCAAATCGAGCAGTTGTCTCGCCAACTGGACCGGTTAAGGCAGACCTTTGAAGAGACAAACACCGGGATGTACCGGGAACTGAACCGGCTGATCGGCAGTGTGGAATCGGCTTATCATGAAAATAACGTGCGCTCGGCGGCGCGGGCGGCAAGGGATCGGCTGCAAAAGATCATGTCGCTGTCGATGCAGTTGGACGATCATATGAGGAGCAAGGCGAAAGCTCTGACGATGGCCGCCGGCCAATATCGCCAAACCGAAAAAGAGATGCTGGCGTTAACCCGTGCCAAGAAACCGCCGGTGTTTACTTTAAAGGGGCTGCTCCAGAGCGGGTTGAACCGGTTTGCAGGCATTGCGGCAGGGGATGGAGCGGGCCCACAGACGGCTACGGCAGCGTATCCCTCCATCCTGCAGTTGATCAAAGAGTCTTTGCTGAAGATTCAGGAATGGTCGCTTGAAAGCCGTCTTGCCCCGGTCAAAGAAGATGCGCGGATCGCTGCTCTTTTGGCTAGCTTGGACACCGGAAGTGCAGAGGAGCAGTTGAACGCAAGAAGAGAACTCGAGATTATCGCGAAAAGTTTCGAAGAAATCGCCCGCAGCCAGGCGGCCTACCGTATTTACATGGTATATGGAAACCGGATGTACATGGAGCAGACCCATCAAGAGGCTGAGAAGTATCGCAAGGTGTTGGCCGATTTAGGCGTATCGCAGGAGTGGTTCAAGGAAGAAGTCAGCTTGGCGGAGTTCCAAAAAGGCTCGCCTTTGGACGCCTGCGCATACAATCCGCTCAAACAGGACAGATCCCCAATGCCAAAGGAAAGCGAACTGCGGCTTGTCATCGCAGCCGGAATGCTGAACGCCGTGTACCGGGAATGGGCGCGTAGCCACTACGATCAAATCGAAGCTGCTGTTCTTAAGGCCGCCGAGCAAAGACGAAATCTTCAGGAACAACTTGATACGTATAACCGGGAGGTTCCCGAGGAAGACATTCGCAAGTTGCAGCAATATTTGAAAGACATGAACATCTATCACGGCGAAATCACCGGAAAGTACAACGAGGAATTTTTGATCGCGGTCGCGGGCTACCAACACATTGCGAATACCGTCAGTTCCGTGGCCGCGGTGCGCCGGGACATGTTCGGCCTGGACGGCTACCAATTTGAAGTGGACGGCAAAATTACGAAAGAGCTGCTGGAATTGGCTTATGCCGAGAGAGGGCTGGGCATCCGCAATAATCCGGACCTGGACACCCGCGGAATGAGCACGGCTTTCACGACGGTAGGCGTCGGGGAGGGCATCGTCAAGCAACTTGGTGAAGATGCCAAAGATTTGATTGAGTACGCAATAAGCGTTCAGCCAACCAGCCTGCAGTTCTGGACAGAAACCATCCCGGGATATTACGATCTGGGTAAAGCGATCGCCGGCGGCGAGATCACCTACGATGACGTTAAAAATACAGTCGGCGAAGGGTTAGCCCAAGAATTCGTCGTTCCTTTTGAACAAATCAATGAGCTGTCCGACAAAATCTTCAGCGGCAAAGCCACCTACGAAGAGAGCGTAACCTATGGCCGCGCTTTGACCAAAGCCGTTATGGCGCTAACGCTGGTAAGCGGAGCGGCCAAATCCGGCGCCAAGATTTCGGCGAAGACGTCGAAGAAATTGGCTGAGTTGTTGCCGAAGATTTCCGATTCGGTGAAGGTCGAAAGAGGACTGACCTCCGGGGGCATGATGGCCCCCATCCCCGGAACGAGCGTCGATGATATCGTCCTCCCCAGAACCCCGGCGCAGGAGAATTACCTGAAGTTTATTGAGGAGAGGGAGCGGGGAGTTGGGGGGACGCCAAAAACCCCCGAATATAATACAAAGATAAAATGGGGCATCAATGATATTAATGCACGTCCATATGGTAAAGGTTTCTTTGGTGAAAGAATACCTCAGAATAATCCAAGAGTAGATGACTTTGAACTAAAAATAAATCCTAACAACGAAAGTTATTATTTACCTCATCCAAAAGGGGGGTATGTACAGTTTGAGAACCTTTTAGAGGATGTTTTGCAGGATGGCAAGCTTATAATAAAACCGAAATCATTCTATCACGTTGATGAACTACCTGAATTTGCTAAGAATAAAGTAGTACAAGAGGCATTAAGACAGCAAGAGGCGGCAGTTACTGCAGGTTATAAGGTAGAATGGTTAGTATCTGATGAGAAGGCTGTAGAACAATTGACAAACTTATTTAATTCTAGAAAAATCGATATTGATGTGAGGTTCTTTCCTGAATAGTCACTAGGGGTGAGATGTATGAGAATTTTAAAGGAAGAAGAAATTAAGAAATATATTTCTGATGAAGAACTACAGAATTTCTACAATGATTCTATAAATGATGCTCATTTAAACGAGTTGTTGGCATATTATTCTTATTTAAAGAACAATGTTAGCGCAATCCCTCTGGATAAACAAAGTATTTATTACAGTATTTATTATTGGTATGTACAGTTTAAAGAACGGTACTTTCAAGTTTATGGGCATGATTCAGGAATCGAACAAGAAGGATTTAAATTATTAGAAGAGCTGGACTATCAACTTGAGGATGGTGTAAATTGGGGGCTAATTGAAAAAATAGAACTCAAGGATATTTAACTCTTAGAGTAAGAGAGAGCTTATATAACCTAGAAAGACAAAATCTAAAGAAGAGATTCGGGATGTTAAATGTATAAAGAATTGGATAATCTATTATCTGCCGATACCTCTGAGGACTCATGGTACGATTATGGTTGTATTATTGCAGGCCTGGTACGTGATTTGCTGCCTAAAGTAGGCTTACCAGTAAAAAAAGTTCTTGAGGACTTCCTTGAGAAGATTCATTCTTAACAATATAGTGATGTTCATAGGTCGTCTTTGGTCAGGGTGTGCCGAAGTCGGCCTTTTCTTATCAAGCTAAAAATTCTTATTGAACAGAAACATCCTCTGAGAGCATTAATACAGGCCGAGACTCAAAGCAGACTTAGAATAACTTGAGAATGATAGATCTACTTATTGAAACTGCTAAAAGAGAATCGCGTTGATAATGAGGGAACTCAATGAATGCAGACATTAGATTAAGTTCTTTCCCGTCTGATAAAAATAGGTTGTTTCAAATTATAAAAATCAGACGCTTTGCCAATTGACAAGATTTAGCTGGTGGGAAGGTAGTGATGCCTTAGAGCAATGTGAGATTGAAGAAGAAGACGTTTTCTCATTAACCGCAGGACCAGTGTTAATGTATTTTCAATCGGGGTTAGTCATTGGGGCCGCCAGCGACCCATCGCAAAATTCGGTTATTACATGGGTTGAAAAAGATGATATAGGCTACACCACTAATGAGCCCCTCGAAAACGATCCAGAACTCTACGCTATTAGTGCCCTGGATAAACAATACAGCAATTCCTATTGGAGCCGAATAGTAGGGCAGAAAATAAGGATGGTAAATATTATTAAGCGCGATCCGCAAAATGCCTTGCTCGCCGAATTACCAAATGTGGTTGGTGTTGAGATAGTTATGGATAACGGAGAAAAATTTATACTGTCGCATGGTCTCCACAACAATTCAGACGATTTTTCAGTAATAACAGACTTATATATTGACCGGAGACTTTTGGAAAGTTTAAGGCGGGAAAATATGCTGTAGTTTATTTTAAAACAATAACCTAAGTATATTTTTAATTGTTATTCAGAGGTATGCCCGAAAAGGAGTATTGCATGGATATTAAAGATATGTTTTTGAGCCATCACCTCTGGGCACAGTCGGATGGGAAAAGTGGAAGAAAGTTAGAAATAGTAAAAAAAGAGATATGTGAACTAAATCTAACAGAGATTAATCTAAGTTGTTCTGAAATTGTTGATTCAAACGCAAGCAACTCCTTCCTGACAAATAATGATATGAGCGATTGCTACTTTTTAGGTTCTTCGTTTGATTAATCGAATTTGTCGGAATGTATGTTGAGCAAAACTGTATTCGATTATGCATCATTAAAAAATTCAATTTTGAGAAATTGCCTTGGTATAAAGGCGTCTTTTGACGACGCAAATCTTAGCTTTGCTGACTTATCCGGATCAGATATGCACCGTGCTTCTTTTCGAAGAGCGAATTCAAGTCATGCAAATTTTTACAATGTGGATCTAACAAGCGCTATATTTGATGGAGCACTTCTATGCGGGACAAGTTTTAAAGATGCAAAAGGAATTGAGGAAGTATCAGCTCAGTATATTTTTGTTGGAACAGAAGACGAACCAATAAAGCTAGAGGGCGATAATATACAGAAATGGTTGTTAGGATTTAGAAAAGAGTGACATAGTCAAAAGAGGCATACGGTATTATAATCAGATCTCCTCAAAAACTGAGCCCCCAGATACAGTTTGAAAATATCCATACTCTTGCTTGTAACACAACAATTTGATGTATGAATTTAACGTTTTTTAAAGACATGTTAAAGCCCACCTCCCATTTTGGTTAGTGGGCCTTATGATTATCCATTATTTTGTAATCATGACCGTCTTTGTCTTGTGTCCCAGTCTACCTCAGTGCCGAGCGTGTCTTAAAACTCCAATGGCCCCGGTGTTGTTTTTGTAGATGAACTGTCCTGGAATGGCTACGACAGGCTTCTTCCCGTTTTCGATAGTAATCGATCGAATGAGCCATCCATATCGAATTTCACTGTGGCCACCATTCCCGTAAACCGGATAATTTCCTAAATCAATTTAAAATCTTTAAACTCGATTGCTTCGACATAAGCCTTTATTACTTTTAAACATCCTGATCATGTATATCTCCCCTTTGTTTTGGTCAATTTAGCAACATCTTCTCTAACCACAATTTTCCTGATACCCCTCTAGCATGTACTCTTAAATAGTACCAACCAGTTAATCCTTTTGTATATATATTGAACTCTTGCCGATATCCACTACCATGATACGGTATATCACTCGATGCGATGACGCTCCCTCCGCTGTAACTTCCGTGCTGCACCGGGTCAACAACCACCCTAGCGATGTCGCTGCCCAATCTGTTGATTTGCTGTACTCCGAGGCAATAGAGTTGTGTCACGCCAGTAAAGTCTATAGGTGTTAGGGTATATAGATAACAATCTTTAGTGTCGGTCCCGGAGCCTAAATCTAGCTCAACCCTATAATAACTTGGCGGGTAATTTGCACTTGCGTATCCGGCATTTCTTTGGATACCCCACTCCACAGATGATCCAAAACCAAAGATAGATCGTACCGCTTTCGAGTCTGTGATCTTTTGAGCTATAGTAGCCCACGGATCGCTTGTGGACGCTCCTGCGCCTAGCTTGGAGTTGACGGCGCCCACAATCTGATTTTTAGCGTCAACTCCAGATTGAAAAACCTCGTTTATGGCGGCAACCGCGTTCCCCTTTGCCGACGTAAGCAGGCTTGAGAGGGGACCTACGGCGTTGCTGGCGGCATCTGCCTTGCTTTGAGCGGTAACAGCCGCACTGCTTGCCGCGCTAGCCATTCCCTGAGCGTTAGCAGCGGCAGAATTCGCCGCGTTCGCCGAGTTCTGCGCATCTGCAGCAGCCGTATTTGCAGCGTTCGCTGTATTTTGTGCCGCCACTGCTGCGTCGTATGCTGTTTTCGTGGCTTTCGGCGTCGAAGCTTCAATTTCGCTGGTGCTATTCACGGCGTTGGAGAGCTTTGTGATACCTTTTTCGGTCAGGCCTGCATCCGGGATATGAATATTATCTATAGCATTTTTCAGGCTGTTAATTTCTTCGCCGATGTTGTTCATGTCTTGTGCTTTAACCACATCTGAAATTGTCCAATCCGTTTTGGCCATTACTTTAATCCCTCCTTAAATTCAATTGTTTGTAACATTAGGTGGTCTGCCGTAATCGGGATGTTCACAGCGTTTGACGTAAACACGACGTCTGTCGAGTCTTTGAGCTCAACCAACGTGATCAAAGATACTTCTTTGACCGGCACTACATAATTGAGAGCCAGCACGTTGTTAGTAACAGCCTTTACTTCAAAATTCGTAATGACATAAGTCCCGTTGATGACCACTTTGGCTACCCGGCCATTTACATACTCGGCAACATCGTGTAGCAAATTTGAAGCTATCATTTAATCGGCACCTCCGGTCCATAAGTAAGGAATGGTTTTTCCCCGAGCTTCCAAGAGCCGTCCAGCTTGTAATTCCATGTCATTTCCCGCGCGCTGATATGCTCTTCCAGCGCAACGGCTCCCTCTAGCGCCGTGTTTTGTTGGTACACGAGGTTGGCCGGCTTGATCGTCTCAATCGTCCGGAGCACCTCTTTGAAGACGCTAGCATTGTCAATGTTGGCCGTCACCGTCAAAACCCGATTGGCATAGTCCACCGACGCGATCGTCATCCCTTTGCCGACCAGTGCGTCGAGCTGCCGCTGCAAATATCTGACGGTAAACGGAGGTTTGGTCTGGTAGCGGTTAAGAATGCGGCGCCGGCGGAACTCCAGCGTCTCTCTCGTGGGGTCCGCCTGGATGCCAAGCATCTGCTCGCGCCGTTTGATCGCCTGCAGCGCGGACGTTTCAACAAACTGGTCATCAAAAAGCTGGTCGATGGCTCCCTGAGCCAAATCAAGCTCGATGGTCTCCGTTTCGGCCAGCCGGATAAAATCTTCAATGCCGCCGTAAAAGGCCGGCAGATGGATCAAAATGCGATCATCAGACACGGAGGGTCACCGTCCCCGGCTGCGGCACCACATCGGCCTCCAGCGTTAAGTTGGCTGCCGATCCATTAACGGTCGTCCCGGTCACATCCTCGACGCCGTTCACGGTCAGGATTCGCGCATCGATCTGCGCGGTCCGGACGATGATCTGCTGCTGATTGGCCCAATCTTTCCGGAGCTCCAGCAGATAAGACGCAATCACAGCTTCAACATCTGCCTGCACCTGACCGGGCGTGACTCCTGTCGCTAGAGTCAGCGTCGTCTCGACATTGATCGGGAGGCCCGTCACTCCGGCAATGGTCACTTTATGGTCGATCGGCGCCTGACCAAATCCTTGACCGCTATTGACCGTGGGGTCGATGATCGTTTGCACCTCATCGATCAGCGCCGGCGACGGAGGCGTCCAGTCCGCGGCAATGATGGTGCACTTAACGGTCCCTCCGCCCTGCCAGACCGGGTAAACCTTGGTCGCACCGACGCCCGGGATACGATTGATCCGCTGCTTGTAATCGGCGACATTGCCGCCAAAAGCCGGTTCGTTGACGGTCTCGTAAAATCGATTGCGGAGTACATCGTCCGGCTCCTCGTCTTCCCCCGGCACCAGCACTTCAGCCAACACGGCCCGGGTCAGGTTGGCCACATAATCGATCGGCAACAGTGGACCGAACTGCGTATTACCGATCGTGCCAGGTGTCTCACAGGACATTTTATATATGCCTGTGCTGATCTTCTCTTTGACCGTAAAGGACAAATCGGCAATCGCAAACCGTGTACCCAGAGGTACATCCATGAGGTCATTGGCCGAGTTGTAAAACATCGCTTTTCGCTCCGCCGGCGTCGCCGGTATGCGGTTCACCCCGAATTCAGCCGTTTTCCGGCTCAGATATTCGCCGCTGGCCGTGTCCACGAATGAAAGAGTGTAGTTAACGTCCAATTCAATGTACATTTGGGCCAGCTCGGCCGCGGCCGGTGCGCATGCGTCATAAATAACGCTGCCCTCCCTTTTGTCGATCGTATCCGGTACCCGGGAGAGCATTCGCTGCAGTATAAAATCAAAAGTCATGTGTTCATACACTACGTCTCACCTCCTGCTCAAAACTGCCGTACGCTGTCACCACGGTAAAACGGATGATGAGTCGATCGCCATCTACTTCAACCTCCACATTTTCCAGCGAGTCGATCCGGTCATCAGGCAATAATGCCTCCCGAATCATCCGGTTCGCCTCGGACCGGGCAAATACTGGGCTGCTGCCGAGCAGCAGCGTTAGCTCGTGGCCATAATCGAATGAATAGATGTCATACCAAAAGCGATCCGTCTGGAAAACCTTGAATACCGCCTGTTTGATGGCGTCCAAGCCGTCCGTCTTCCCGGCGATGCGTCCCCTGCCCAAATCAATTTGCCAAGTCAGGGACGGCATGGGCTGGTCCACTAACGGCTCGTTTAACAGATTCTCGTCTGTTTCCGGTATCATGATCCGCTCACCACCCTATCCCATACGACATATTTTTGACCGCCTTGTACTCTCAGCAACAGAACCGCATCACCGGCTTGCAGCCCTTCGCGGATCACAATTTTTTCCGGCAAAGCGTCCCCCGTCATTCCACCGTTGTACGCGTGGTTGTGTTTTAAATCGAGTTTGTCCGGCAGCGCGTCGCCGGCAATTCCGCCATCGAATGTGTGGTTATGCTGGAGATCGATCTTTTCCGGCAACGCATCGCGGGTAACTCCTCCGTCAAACGTATGGTTGTGTTTTAGATCGATTTCATATCGGGTTAAGCGTTCTGTCACATACAAAAAATCCGCAGTGAGTGTAAACCGTTGATCAACGATTACCTCCAGCGGATTCACCTTGCTTATTTCGCCGAACAGCACTGCGACAGGGTTGCCGGCATGGACGGCGTCTGTTGCAGCTTTTTTCAATGTACCTAGTAAATCCGCCATTCACACCACCCTCAAATCCAGTGTCATTGTATGCACCGCCCCGTCGAAGTCGTGAGAACACTCATCCACCAGCAGCGCCTGATCGACGCCGTATTCCGATATGATAATCCGGACGCGCATGCCGGCGCGGACGCGGATATCCCCCAGGGCGTTTACCTTAAGCGACTTGGTCTCACGGTTCTTAAGCTTGGCCAGTTTATCCAGAAGCTCGCTGATCTGCGCCGTGTTGTAGTCTTCATCTACCGACTGGTAGTGCTGCAGCAAGCCCCAGCGCTTAATATTGACGCTGTCCTTGGCCATGTAAATTTCACGTTTACCGGTCTCCTTGTTGTCCTTATATAACTTAATCTGGTTGTACGTATCGCTGTCGATCGAGCGTTTAACCTCATAGTCGTACATCAGACTGCCGTCGCCGATAATCAGATCCAACCCGGCATCATTCACCTCGCGCAGGCAGAGCGAACCGAAATCGTCGTAGAGGCAGTAGTCGCGGCCTGTATGGTGAAGGGTCAAGGTGATCGCCTTGTCGATGATATCCAGCAGCTTTTTACCATCCTCGGTCATCGTCGGGATTCGGTGCTTCGTATCAGCCACCGTCCCGAGCTTCAGATTGAAATCCTTGGCGATCCGCTGCACAACCTCCGTCGCCGTGACGCCCGTAAATACGTAGGTGTCGGTGTTCATTAGATACCTGATCTGATCGTACGCGGTGATCTTGACGGCTTCGTCCCGGCCCTCGTCAATGCTGAAAATATAGCCGTGGAACACATTCGTGTCATTCACCCGGACCCGCACGATATCCCCATTGTTGTACGTAAAATTAGTGGTTTGAAAAGGAGAACCTTTAATCAGCGTAAAAGAAACGCTCCCCGCCTTGCCGATCCGGGATGTCTTCCAGGACAGGCCTTTCACGATTTCGCTAACATCCCATTCGGCGTCGTTGCCGGTCCCCTGCCGATTGATGATTTTCACAGCCATGGTCATGGCAGCTTCAGCACCTTTCCTACAGGCAGCCGTTTCAGGTCGGAGTCCTTAATTCCGTTTAGCTTCTGGATTTCCTTCCAAAGGGCTCCATTGCCGAGCTTCGTCTGAGCCACCTTCCACAGACTGTCGCCGGCAACCATCGTATAGTTCTTCGGTTGCTGCTTATCATTGGGCCGGGTTTTGGCCGTTTTCTTTTGTACCTGGCCGCCCCCGTTGGTGGTCTCCCGGGTAATTTTCTGGGCGGCGTAAAAAACATATTTTTTAAGCTGGATATCGTATTCAATGTCTCCGCCGCTGCCGGCCACCTCTTTCCAAGTAAAAGACTCGATGCTGGCCGGTGTATTAATGTCGTAAGTGTCACTGGTGAAAATAAACCGGATCGGCCGCTTGGCGATCATCCATTTTTCGATCATCTTGATATATTCAACCGGGTGCAACAGGTCATCCGTCGCCACAAACTTATACCATTGGGCCGGGAACAAGCCGCTAAAGCTGTATTCCGTCAACCCCCGATCCTTAATCACATTGATCTGGCCCAGCCCGGCCACATCATACGAGCTGCCTTGACCGGACTCACTGACTTTGATTTCGGAAGGGTTGATCGGCAGCTTCAGTACCTCGGCCCTGTTGTTAAAACTTAACTCAACGCCATATACTCGCACCATCCATCCCTCCTACTAACCATAGACAGCATCCGCCGAGGTGACGATATCCTGTTCTAATTTTTCTGTGATATGCGCAATGATCGTATTGATGTCGCTCTGCTGACGGACATGGGTATCCCCGAAACTGATCGACGGCTGCAAGGTAACGTAATTCTGGATATTTTTCAGTTCGGCCAGCTCACGCATCATTTTTAAATCCTCCGAGGAAATATCCACGGTTTCATTAACACGGTCCACGCTGCCGACGTTCCCGACGCTGCCGATGTTGGTGATGTTTCCGCCTCCCAAGCCTGAAATCAGAGCATCTTGGGACTGGTCTTTCCCGAAGCCGGAGGTCAAGGAATTCGTCTTATTTGCAAGCTTATCAAATTGTTCCACTGCTTTCTTGCTGCCTTTTTCAGCCTCTTCGGCAGGATTCTTATACTGCATCTTGTCTAAAGTAATGACACCATCCGGCTTCTCCGGAGCCGGTATTCCGTTCATGAAGCTTTGTACCCCATCGCTGATTCGATGGAAATTCCAGTCATCAATCATCGGGACATCTTTTCCGGACACTTTATTAAACGCCTTGATTAAGCCGTTTGCCAATCCTTTTACGCCCTGGAACGATTTAAGAAAACCTTCGACGAAGTCTTCCGCGGAGCGCAGCATATTGTACATATACCCGCCAAACGCCATCGCCAGATCGTAGATCAGCTTTTTGATGGCATAAACCGGGTCATGGAATACGTTGAGCCAAAATTCAACAAAGCTGCTTATTACATTGTAGAGAAGTGCAAACTGGTTATACAAATAGGCAAAAAAACCGTAAAATGCTCCCGCGATAACACCGACAATGGTCTGGGCGGAGACTCCCAAATTCATCAGCACACCGATGAGTAAGGCGATTCCGGCGGCGATGAGCAGTATCGGCCAATAAACGCCCAACCATGCTATCGCTTGGGCCACAACCGGTGCAACCATCGCCCAGAGCATGATCGTCATCAGCCCCAAGGCCGCTATGATTCCGAGAACGATAAAATAAGAGGAAGAACCGTTGGACGTGAATGCTCCAAAGAACGCCGCCAGCCCATCGGCCACCTCGCCCAAAAAAGACCCCACGATGCTTAAGCCTGCCCCCAAGCCGTCGATAAAGCTCTTGAACGCATCGCTGTTCAACACTTCCAGGAAAGAGTCAAACATTGGCCCAAGCGCGTTTAGCCCCTGACGGCCTATCGATCCGAGCTGGAAGTTAAAGGTGTCTACCACCCGCTTCCATTTCACCGCCGGGGAGTCCATCATCATTTCAAAAGTTGCCTGCGTCATCCGCTGTTTGTTCAGCAGCTCATCCATCGCCGCGATGACGCCGTTCACGTTACCCTGCTGCCCCGCCGTTTGAACTCCGCTGTTATCGATCGCCCCGGCCGAAATATCGAAAGATCCTAAGCCTTCCGTACTTCCGGACAGTACTTGCGAAAGCGCATCGGCGGCCCCTTCCAACCCTTGCCCGGGGTTAAGCCGCTCAAGCCGCATCGCCAGCATATTCAGTTCGGCGAGCTGTGCGGGATCAGTCGTTATCGACATAAATTTCTGCGTACCGGCCATTGCGGTGTCCACATCTTGCCCGTACCGCAGCGCCTGCGAGGCTGTCTGGTCAAAAATCTGCTGCCCCGCCCCCGGACTGCCGGCACTGAAGGAAAGTTGATCGATTGCGGTTTGCTGCTGGGCGCCGTCGCTTAAGATCCGCCCGAGGAACTCTTTACCCGTCGATGCGATCTTACTCAGGTCCATCTTTTTAAAAGCTTCGACAAGCTTGTTCCCCTTCTTGGCGGACTCGTCCAGCTCCTGGTTAAATTCCTCTTGCGCTTGCGTGGCCTGCATCGCTTCCCGATGCGCCTTCAATTCGCTAGATATAATTTGCTGGAGGGTCTGTAAGAACTGCAGCATCACATTAACGTTGTCGTTCATCGCCCGCGCGGAGGCCTCCCAGACGACAATCGACTGCTCGGCAGGCTGGATGACTTGAGGAAGCAGATTCCTCATTCTGTCGTACACTACTATCATGGAATCTGGAGTTGCCATGGCTTCACCTTCTTTCCAGGCAGGATGTTCACTTTTTCTTCGCCGCTTTTTTCTCGGATTTGATGGTCTCCTGGATCATCGCGATGAGCGCTGCCTTTTGCTTTGCGCCCAACGCGGCGAACTCCCAGGGCATCAAGTGGTAGCGGTTCAGGGCGAAGAGGGCGCAGACCGTTTCGCCGTCGCCCTCATCGATCAGTTTTTTACTTCATCCGCCAGTTCGTTGATGCTCTTGTCGAAGCCGTTGATCTCCTGGACCTTCTGCACAAGTGTGGCGTATTCGCCCGGGAGCAGCATCTTCCGCAGGCATTGATCCGCGCCCATCACCTGATAGGATTGCTGAAGCTCGGCATTCTTCAAATCCGGGAATACGACGCTGGCGACCGCCAGCTTGGCCAGGTATTCATCGGTGTTCGTCTCGTAGCTGACCATTCCTTTGTCCTTCACCTTGCGCTGGCAGGATTTGCGGATCGTCTCGTTCTCCTCCTCGGTCATGCTGCGCAGGCGCCACGGGACCGGCTGGCCCTGCTCATCCTTGAAACGTTCGGACACGACAACTTCCTCCACCAGTCCGGCGGCGGCATTTTGCGCAAAAAAAGCAGATAAAGAGCTCATTCGTGAATCTCCTCCTGAATGGTTTTATTTTTCCGTTAAAGAATCGTTAGTTGGTCGGCTGAATCGCGTTAAAGGATTCCATCACGTCATAATCCTCGAAGGTAAACGGAATCTCTTCCTCAAGCATATCCTCGCTGGACGCGTCGAATTTGGCCGCAATGATGCTGTCGAGGTTGCAGTTCCGCAGGAACACGGTTTGTTTGCCCGCGCTGCTTCCCGGCTGCTCGTTCGTAATCATCAGATCGAACCAGAAGTCGTTCCCGTTCTTCACGTAGTCCTCCATCAGCTTGCGGAAAAAGGAGGAGACGTAATAAATGGTCAGCGTGCCTGTGCCTTTCCAGCCGGCCGACCGCTGCGGCGTCCCCGTTCTGCCCAGCGTCGGGACGTCCACTTTCGATTTTTCGATCGTCGACTCCAACGTTTTAGCGTAGAACAGCTCCTCCGTCCGGTCGCCGATTTTTACGAAGGCTTTGGCCTGTTTGCCGCTTATCGCATCTTTCACATTAAAAAAAGAACCTGCCATGTTTTCGTCCTCCTTAGTTGACCGTGACGGTCATGTAGATTTTTTCGATACTATCCACCGGCTGCACGCTCAGATTGATGACAACGGCGTCCCCGTCGATGCCCGGCAGCACTTCCAGATCGGTCTCCGCGTTGAAATTCTGAATCGCTCCAATGCCCTGCAGGGTTCCCAGATAGCTGAGCACCTCGCCTTTCAACAAATTGCGGCCGTCCGCGTTGTTTCCGACTTTCCCGATGTAACTTGCGCCGAAAGTACGCTGAATGTCCCGCGCGATCGTGTCCAATACCCGCACGACGCGGTTTTTGCTGAAATGTTTGGCTTTTTCGGGCGTAAATGTCTTGAAGGTGTTGATATCCTGCTGGATCTGCACCTTGCCGTTCGCCGCCGTCAGCACCAGCTCGCCGTTTTGCAGCGCCTTGATCGTCTCGCTGTACGTCAGTTTCGGCGTTACGTCAACCGCATTCGGAATCTCCGCATAGGTGAGCGATTCGTTGACGGCTGCTCCCGCTTCCATCGCGGCGATTTCCCACAACAGGGAAATCGGCTCCACCGTCAATCCTTCGGCGGTGATCACGCTATTCTTCAAGCTGATGACCCCTTCGTAGTCCGCTTGCGGGTAATTGTAGAGGACGGTGACGAACTTCTTGCCTTCATCGTCCCGCAGACGTTTTGTATACGCCACGGCCAACTGCTTCAGCGCGGAATCGTCGGTCGGCAAACCAAGCACGTCGAACTCCTCCGCTTCCAAAGCCGCCAAAGCATCGGTCCAGTCGCCGTTTCCGCCGGTGCCTTCCTTGCCGCCCGCCAGCGCCGTTCCCGCCGTTTCGGTCAACTCACCGCTGCCCGCGAACGTGACGAAGTCATTGCTTACGAGCGCCTCGGCCGAACCGACGATCTGGGCGTCGACTTCCTCGCCTTCCAGCAACGTGCGGACTTCGTAAGCGTCCGGTTGATCCACGCTGGCCTGCACGACGATTTGCAGGTCATTGCCGCGCGAGCCGCCGTATTTGGCGGTAGCCGTCAAATTGCCGATAGCGGCCGTAGCCTTTACGGCGTTTTTGGCCCCCAGCCGATAGATCAGCACCTGGCTGGCGTGCGCCATCGCCGCTGCAATGTGGCGGATTCTTGCGTCAGCCGCGTTAAAGCCCAGCAGCTTCAAGGCGTTCTGCAGAAAAGTCGCCGCCTCCAGCTTGATCAATCCGCTTGGCCCCCAAGGCAGCGATGCCGGAAAAGCCGCTACCCCGCGCTCGCCGACCGTGCCTAGCGGGCGAGCCGCCGATTTAAAATTAATGTAAACCCCCGGAGATACTTTATTTTGCGTTGTCCATGTGCCGTTAGCCATGTTCCTTCACTCCTCTTTGGATAAATGATTGTAGCGCCTGCTCGGCCTGGGCTTCCGTATAGGCCGCCCCGTCCTCCAGCGTCACGTGCAAAATGTCCTTTTCCACGCCGCTAAAGCGTTTGGCCGCCAGCAGCTGGGCCTTGGAAAAAGTCCGTTCCGCCGGTGCCACAGGCTTGTCCGCTTTCTTCTTAAACACCATCTTTAACCTTCCCCTCCTGCCGAAGTTTTCTCATCTTGATCTCTTCGCTGGCCGGCGACCAGACCCATTGGCGGAATGTCAGGTACAGATGCAGCGTCCCGTCGTCCTTGATTTCGGCGTTTATGCCCGCCCCATGCGACAGCCCGTCATCCGCCGGAAAATCCGCAAACAGCTCGCAGAGCTGCTCCGCCATGTCGTAGGCGGACTCTCGGCTGCGTTCCGCCGCGGGGAAAAACCCGACATCAAGCGAATAGGTCCGCTTAAAGCGCCGCCCCAGCTCCTGATTCTGCTCCGATTTAAGCAGCCGCACGAAAAAGCACGGCCCCGTGAATCCTTCCGGACTCGGCTCGGTATAAACCGGCAGATCCCGAAACCGGGCCGCTACCGCCGCAGCCACCCGCTGCACCACGTCGTTCATGATCGACTGTGACAAATGCTCACCTGCCTTCGCTTAGGCTTGTTTTTCCCGCCGATTTTCAAGGACGCAGCATTCCGGACAGCATTCAACCGGCATCGAACGGCCGACGCTTCCAGAACACTTCACGGCTGGCCCCATCCGGCGTCCCTTCTATTGCACAATTGTTCGAACGCCCTTCCTCTATAGCGCCTACCTGGTATCATCACCCGCTGCAATGAGGGTACGCCCGTATGGGATGCCTGCCGCTGCCTCTGAAACCGGCGAGAAAAAAATAGGGCCGTGAAAGTCTCATTCACAGCCCCGTTCGGTATTAAGTTTTTATCTTTCGACACTATCATTTTATCTCGGATTGGCGGCCATCATCGGCCCTAAAGCGGACATGGAAAGGACAATGAGCGGACAAGTGGGAGGACAGGAAGAGGACAGGTATTTTGGCTTCTGGGAAGAATACGGTGACTAACTGCAAACCACTGACGGTTTACTCACATTGGCTTGCCATTCTTCGTTTGTTAAGCTTAAAAGGGTTCCGTCCTGAACGGCATAGATTTTATCAAAGTACTGCATCTCATCCGTGTTATGGGTTATCAAAATAATGATTTTATCGTTTTTTATCTCTTTTAGTAAATTTAAAAACGCGCCCCTTCTTTCCGCATCCAAAGAAGCGGTCGGCTCATCAAAAATGATAATGTCCGCATTTTTTACCAAGGCCCTTAAAATATCGAGTCTCTTTTTTTGACCGCCTGAAATATTGTTTCCGCCGACACTCAAGATCGTATCCCATTTGTTGGGCAAGTCCATAATTTCATCGTACAAATCTATAGTTTTAGTGTAGTCATCCAGCAAATTCAGGTTAACATTTGTTCCAAAGCCTATGTTATTTAAGATCGAGTCATGAAAAAACAAGGAATCTTGAGGAATATAGGCCGTCCTTCTTCGGAATAAACACAAATCCATGCCGTCCAGCCTGTCATGATTGATCCGAATACAACCTTGCTGTGGTTTATACAGCCCGAGCAGCAGCTTGGTTATCGTTGACTTTCCGCAACCGCTTGGCCCGACAAAAGCCGTAATTTCTCCCTTCTTTATAGCTCCTTTGGCATCCAAAAGCACCGGTCTGTCGTTTACATCGTAAGAAAAAGATACATGATCAATAATGATCTCGTAAATTTGCTGAGGCGGAGGGGCACCTTTCACGTTCTCTTCCGCTTCATTTAAAATTTCATCCAATCTGCCGATCGCTGTTACTGTCCCTTGGTAACTGTTGTTGAATTCGCTAAAAAACCGGGTCGACCCTAGCAGCATACTCTGGTAATTTATAAGCGAAACGATCGTTCCGATTGTATATCTATTTGCAAAAACGCCCAACCCGCCAATGATCCATATCACTCCCGATAGCAGGTATACCAATATACCGCCAATATTGATATTGATTGAATAAGCCAGTTCCAATTTCATCTGATGGTCGTATTGCCTTTTATAAGCTTTTAAAAAATTTTTTTCTACATAACCGAATGCATTATAAATCTTGGTCATCAATACATTATTATACGTCTCCACCATTTGATTCATCGATTGCTCGTTGCTTTTCATCGTTTTTTCCGCATATTCTTTTACTTTTTTTCCAAAGCATCTGTTGACCAAGATGTATAGTGCGATGATGAGCATGGAAACGGCGAGCAACTTCCAATCAAAAAAAAGGATCATACTGCAAGCAAAAACAGTAGTAACCGCATTACTGAAGATGCTGACCGTCATATATCCGCAATTTTGTTTGATGGTATCTATTTCTTTGTTATACCGGGATAAAATGTCGCTTAACTTATGATCGTCAAAAAATTTGTAGGGCAGCCGGCTGAGCTTGTCGTTGAGCCCTCTTCTCAAAGAAAAGCTCAGATTCTCGACAATCTTTGCCAGCAAATAATCTTTTAAAATATTCAATAAGGAATTCGTAAAAAATAAAATAAGCATACCCGAAACACAAATCATAAACAGATTAAAGTCACGTTTCGGAAATGCTTGATCAATAAGCCCTTTATAGGTTAATGGAATACAGATGGTAATGAGGCTTTGAAGTACCGTTATAGCCAACACTACGATGATAATTTTTTTTTCTTTAAGCAAGTATTTGTTCAAAAAAGCAATATATGCATTATGCATAAGAGAGACAACCTTCCCTCAATAAAATTACAATGGGTACCTCACTTTGATTCAAAAACTAGCTTCTTTAAATGGTCGTTTGCGTTGTCATTCAAATATTCCAAGAAGCTGCCCAGATTTTCTTTGCTCGTTTTCGTACGGTCATAGTGATAGAGCATAAAATTGACCAGTAATATTTTCAGTTCGCAATCCCCGTATATGTCTTCGGATTTTTTCTCCTTTTCCACAATTTCGGCAGCGCACGGGCCAGTACAAAAATATTGGATATCGCACTTACTGCATCTCTCCCGCTTGCTTACCAAAAAAAGATTTTGAATCTCCTCGTTTTGTTTCTTCACATTGATTAGGTCAGTGATCTGATCAGGAGTATGTTCCCTAATGTTCCCTATCTTGAAGTTTTCATCATGAAGGTTTGAACACATCCGTATTTCACCGTTGGCATGAATTCCCCAGGTTCTCCCGAAACCGCCGCACTCTGTTTTCGTCTGAACCGTGCTGAAAAACATATTGGTAATGTTATCATTGAAATATTCATGCTCAAGAACATAGTGGACCGTGCTTCGATAAATATCTATCTTTTCAAAATAACTCATAGTGGATGGATAAGCCGCCGCGCGCCCTACATCGCTTACAAACCTGATTAAACACGCTGCGTTATATTTATATGTTAGAGCGATCGCCCTTTGCAGAAATTGAGCGGTATGCTTGTTAATGACGAAGGAAAATTTCAAACTGCAATCGTTATCAATAATCTGGTTGAACGATGTTATCATCTTATTCAGCAATTTATCGTGTTCGAATATATTTTCTATGCTGATCTCAACAGCTCCAACGTATTGCGCGAAGTTATCGATAAGCTTTTTGCTAAGCAGCAGTCCATTCGTTTGAAGAAGGATGCGTTCCTTTCCGAAGGTATCGCTGAAGGCCTTTAAAATTTCGATGATGTCCTTTCTTACAAAAGGCTCCCCACCGGTAATAATGACTACTTTGGGGCTAACTGCCCTGATTTTGGGGATCAAAGTATGTTTTATCTCCTCCAAGGAAAGGTCCTCTTTCGTGCTGACATGTGTTCCCGAATTCATGCTGCAAAAATCGCAATTCAAATTACATTTGCCCGTAACTGAATAGTATACGTTATTGATCGATTGTTTTTTGTCGATCGTCTCAAAAAGGCTGAATCTTTTGTTCAAATATTCACAAAAAACCGTCCAATGAGTGCTATATTTATTAAAAACACGCTCATCCATCTTTACCCAATGGGAACTTTCCGGGTTCAACAGGATTACTTTTCCATTCTTTTTTACGATTTTGATTTGGGGACTAAAGTTCGTATTCATAGGCACGACTTCCTTCGGCGATTTTTTTTAATCGGTCTATATTTTTATAATAGAAAGAACTTTTAAACTTCTGCATATAACAGAGCGTTGGATCCGGCAAATTCACGTCGCCATTCGTTTCCAAACTTTGCATAATACAGCCCTTTGCCCCGCACACTTCGTAAATTTCACACCTATTGCAGTTTTCATTATCGATAGAATTCAAATTTTTTAAGTATTCAATTTTATTCCGGTTTAATCCTTGATCGGCGTTTCCCAGGCTTTCCTCTTCTACCATGTAGGCGTGACACGGGTAAAAGGTTCCGTCCGTCCGGACATAAAGGCTAATGATCCCGGCGCCGCAGCTGTAAAATTTCCTCTTTTTCTCCACGGAACTGAAAACTTCATTAATAAAGCTCCATCCAAAAGCTTTTCTTTCAGCGGCACATTGTTCATAAAAGGAAAATACCTTATTTATTTCATCGCAAATGACCGTCAGCTCATCTTTTTTCCAGTCGACGGACAAATCAATAGCCGTGTCAACGATTTTGATGCCTAATTCTTCAACCAGAAACTTCACGGTTTCCCCGTAATGCATGTAATTGTTTCTCGTAATAACATTGGTCGCCTGGATGTATTTTCCCGCTTTCCGTTCATATTCACGTACATGTTTCCAGTTTTTCAAAATAGCATCAAATGAACCCCTGTTATGGATGGTAACCCGATTCAGATCGTGGACGTCCTTTTTTCCGTCAATGCTTACTTTTAAATCAAAGTTGTTTTCCGCCAACCAATCGATAATTTCCGAATTCAGGAGCGTAGCATTCGAGGTCATCGACAATTTAACATGGTACTGCTTGTCCTTATTTTTATCCTGGATATACTGCAGTATTTGGTTCAGCAAAGGAAAATCGATCAGCGCTTCCCCGCCGATAAAATCAAACCAGATTTTTTTGTCCCTATGAATCACCGCTTGATCAAATGCCAAATCTACGCTTTGTTTAGCCGTTTTCAATGACATGACGGAGCCTGCTTTATCCCCTAAATAGCAGTATTTACACCTCAGATTGCATTTCTGATTAACTTCCAGCGATATTGAATACATGGTAGGATACCCCTTTATTTTATGATTTGGCAGCCGCCGCTTCACGGATGATGGATTCCATCGTCTTTCCGATTTTAATTTGATTGGCCTCGGCAATCTCAAAATATCTCATTAATCTGGGGATTTTCCGCTCATACATCTTTTTAATCACTTGGTAATTATGTTTATACAATATCCGTTCCAGTTTGCACGTAATGTCCGAAGGTATATTTAAAGAACCCGTCAGCCGGTAATTTTGAAATCCGCACTTTCGCCCACTGCACGTAAAGGCGATATCGCAATCATTGCATTTGTTCGAAGGTTTCACAGACGCTTTGATACAACTTATTAGTTTCGTTCGGTCAATACCCTCCTGAAAATTTCCGATGTTCCATTTCATATCGTTCAGTACATACCCGCAGGGAAAGATATCCCCGCTGCTATTTACCGTAAAGTGCCCGATTGAACCGGCCGAACAAAACAGCGGCTTCCTGCTGGCAAAAAACGTTGTTAACTTGAGATCATGCAAATTAAAGAGGCGATCTTGAGTGTTTGCCACCGAATTTAAATAGTACTCGTCCAGAAGCTCCATCTGTTCATCCAGCAGGTTCAGGGTTTCTCGTGTCCACGCTCCGAAATCATCGTAAGCGGCGTGAACTCTTTTCACGCCCATCTCGTAAAAATAAAGTACATTTTGATGAAATATGTGTACATTATTGCAAGTCACCGTCATCCGAACGCCAAACTGGACTTTTTGCTCAATTAACTTTTGTAGATTGCGCAGAATCGTGTCGTAGTAATTCCTCTTATTGCCGCTTGATCTGTTTAAATTATGCGTCTCACGGTCCCCATCGATGCTGACATAAAGTTTGAAGTTATTATTTCTCACGATTTCCATGATCCTGTCATCGAGCAATATCCCATTGGTGGTCATCTCGAACTCAAACCTTTGTTTTATTTCGCGGTATTTATCATCTATATAATCAAAAAGACGGAGGAGCACCTTTTTGTTTAATAATGGTTCTCCACCTAGCAAACTAAGATGAATTTTTTCTTCTTTCGGGTTATTTTCCACCATAAAATCGATAGCTTCCCGCATCACTTCTTCGCTTAAGACCGAGTTCCGTTTTTCATTGCCTTCATAACAATAAGTACATTGAAGATTGCAACCATCCGCCAGGTTTAAGGTGCACTCCATAAGCACTTTCCTTTCATTCAGGTTTTGCTTTAACTGTATGCTCCTTTGAGACCTGGCGAAATGGTTTTTGTTTAAATGTACTCTGAAGTAGCCTAGATGGTTAGCATATGTGGTTAGCTTAACCTCATCCCCATTTATCGTAATCTCTCCACTACAGTCTGCCTTGACATTGAGCTCCTCATGAACCGGAGTACGCAAACTTGAATCAGCAACGTAGCGAATACATATAAGAAAATGGCAAGCCACGGAAATTTATAATGAATAAAAGAAAGTCCGCCAACGTTCCCTAAAGATTCGCTTATCCCATACCCGATAAGATTCCCTGCAAGAAGAGAAATCACGAAGCTTCCAACAATTAAAAACCCGGTTTCGCAACCCAACATGGCGAATAACTGTTTCCGATCCATGCCTATGGCTTGCATAATTCCGATTTCGACTCTTCTCGCATTAATTGTGGTCATAACCGTGTTCAACAGATTAATAACGCTAAATAAGGCTATAAAAATCATAAAACTGTACACAGCAATCGTGATCATTCGAAAGCCCGCCTTATTGGACTTCACCATGTCAGAAAATGAAAGTACGTTTAAAGTGTCCTTGTTTTGAATCAGACGTTGCAGCTCCTCTTTCACGATTTGTTCATTCGTATTTTCCTTGAGAACCACTTCAAAACTTTGATTCGGATTAAAAGGGGCTAAGGATTGCATGACTTTGGACGGCAAGTAAAACTCTGTTCCCATGTTTTTATCCGCTATATCGCCAATGATCTCGAACTCATGTTCAACCTTGTCCCGATCATTGCCAATGATAAATGAAATTCGGTCGCCAACGGCGTACTTAATGCCATAAAATTCGAAAGCACTACTGGCGCTGTTCATCAGAATATAGGAATCATCCGAAGAATCAACTTCAGGTATTTTTCCTTGAACCAGGCGCTTTCGTAATGGCTCTATATTATTCGGAGAAATGTTTTCTACGCTTACCACCGCAGGTCCTTCACTTTCGCTCGTTCCTTTAATAGTGGCTTCGATATACTGACGTTCTATAACACGATCGACTCCGCTTATGGAGAGGATGCTGCCCTTTAAAGTCCCGGAGAGCTGATTCTCGCTTTGCAGATCGCTTAAATTCACCGTTTCAGAATAAAGTTCACTGTTGATTTGAATCACGAACTTCCCGTTATTCGGGAAGTTCGGCTGAGTTCTGGAGACCGCATCAACCGAATTCAGCAGTGTCGCAAATGAAATGAACAGAACGCCGCTTAAGATCAACGATAACAACGTCAACAGCGTTTTTTTTCGGCTTCTTGTTAAATTCATCCCGGCCAAAGCAAAGGGGGTTAGCCGTTTCGAGCTTTTCTTCTCTTTCCTCTTATAGATATAGATTTCCGCTCCGATGTAGCGAATCGCTTCGATCGGGGATATTTTCGCTGCAAACTTGGCCGGCGCGTTTAATGAAAACCGTACCGTTATAACCGTAAACAAACCTGCCGCTATAGCGAGAAGCAGGCTGGGAAGGAACGTCCAAACGGAAGGATTCATGGCCCAACTCATCAAGCATCCTAGGAGAACGCCAACCGGGATAAAATTACGGGATACATATCCCCCTTCATATTTCACCATCTTTTTAATTTGCTTGCGCGTTGCTCCTAATGCCCGTAGTTGTCCATATTGTTTGATTTGTTTGATAATCGATATATAAAAAATGTTGTAGATTACGACCCAGCATGCCAATGCAATGACCACGATGATGCAAAAAATCATCAGGATGGTGCCGCCTGATAGATTGTTGGTATCTACGTTCATATTATTGATCTGAACGTTTTGCTCAGGAAAGCCGATTTGATTTCCGATATCTTTGATTTTGGATTTCAGTTCTTCATTGGCATAGCTGCCGGCATTTTGCACTTTAATGGCTGCGGAATATTTTGCCTTGGAAAGGTGCGGATCGGCCGCGATAAACGCCTTTGATACCAAGGCGTTGTAGCTGATCCGATTTGCCTCTCCGGACGCAGTCGTTTGTAACAAGCCTGAGATCACAAATTCGTTCGTCTGCATTTCTTTGCTGGCGTTGTTTCTAAACTCCACTACGATGCGATCCCCGATACCGGGTTTGGGAGCATCGGCCGAAAAGTAGCCTTCTTCTATCGCCATTTCATTGGGCTGTGTCGGAAACTTGCCCTGAACGATGCTGGCATTCGATAAATCCATCATCGTCTGATCCGTATACAAAATCGATAATGATCGCTCCTCTTGTTTCTCCCTGCCCACCTCCAGGTAAAGCCCAACCTTGTCGATCTCCTCTACTTGTTGTATTCGAGAAATTTCATCAGGGCTGACATTATAAAAAATGGCCTGAAAATCGGAATCATTTTGCAAGTTCGTAAAAGAGTTATATCCAAATGTCAATACAACCGTTAATAAAAATGCAGCCAAAGCAATAATACTGCCGGCAAAGTAATATTTAACTCTATCCGCCTTTAAGTTCGCTTTGGATAATCTTTTTATCCCTGAAGTATTTAATTTCGCCATTTTTCTACCACCTTATTTTCCGGAACTGCTGGCATTATTTTTCCGTCTTCGATGCGTACGATACGATCAGCAAGTTTGGCGATATCCGGATTATGCGTAATCATAATAAGAGTTTGATTAAACCTTCTGTTGCTCATCCGCAAAAGTTCCATCACGCTGGCACTTGCTTTGCTGTCCAGGTTGCCCGTCGGCTCATCGGCCAGAATAATCGCCGGCTTCGTTGCCAGTGCCCTTGCAATCGCCACCCTTTGCTGCTGTCCTCCGGACAATTGATTCATTAATTTCGTTTGTTTATCGGATAAATCGAGCATCTCTAAAATACTTGTTAAATAATCTTTATCAATCTTCCCATGATCCAGTTCAACCGGAAGTATAACGTTTTCGTAGACATTCAAAGCAGGGATCAAATTGTAATCTTGAAAAATAAACCCGATGTTTGTTCTCCTAAACACCGTGAGTTGATCATCGCTAAGTTTGGACAATTCGCATCCGTTGATGACCACTTTTCCTTCCGTAGGTTTGTCGAGTCCGCCGATTAAATTTAACAAGGTTGATTTGCCGCTTCCCGAAGTTCCCTCGATCGCGACAAACTCTCCGCGGCTCACTGATAAGTTGACGCCATCCAAGGCTTTGATCAGGTTAGGGGCAACTCCATAATACTTTTTTAAATACATAGCCTCCAAGACTACCATGATATTACATCCTTTCTCGGCTTACTGGACGAATTAATCTATTTAACTTTTATATATGTAAAATAAAAGGTTTTAAACTACTTGGTTTCAAATCGTAGTTTAAAACCTTTTATTTTTAATTTGCGTCTGCAATAAAAGCATCAGGATTCCAGGTCTTTCATCCGCTTTTTGTTAATTTATGTCTGCGATCATAGCATTAGGAAGCGGGTTGATACAATCGTTCAAGCATTTGTCCTTATGCGTGCTGCAGTAGGCATAGCCTTCGATTTCCTCGAGTTCGTCCAAAACGTTGAGTTCTTTTTCCAGCTCTTTGCTCATCGTTCTCCCTCCTTTCATGCACTTACTCAAGTAAGTTTTATGTCTTAACTATAAAACCATATTCTTCCTGTACATAGCGCTTTTGATTAAATGTATCATTATTTGGGCTAATTGGTCAGTTTCATAAAATTGCAACCTTTTGGAGGCTAGATATATGCGCTCTGTACGTAAATTTTATACTTTTCCGACACCTGTAATCGTTGATGAATGCTCATAAAGGGCACCATCATCACCAAATGTATGCCTTGCCTGGCGGCGGCGTTAATTAGTTTTGACAATACGGGTTCACATTGCATCGCTTCACCTTTGCTGATTTCTCCAAAAAATAAAAAGTCCAAACCGGAAATAGAGCATTGGTCGATTTCTTCGGCCATATGAAATAAACGAACGGTTGCAAATTGATGGAGCCGGTTAAGCAAATGAATGTCGTTAGCGGTTTTTTTCATATAAAAATAACCGACTTTTTTGCCATGGAACTGGCCGTAACTTTGACTCTTGTTTCTATAGAAAAACAGGTTCGTATGGTTGCACTGAACATGCTCCATGAACGATAAAAAATCGCGGTGAATGTCGGAGCGATCCACCGTTTCCTTCAGAAATTCACTATACAAGCCGGCTATGATCGGCGCCAAAAAGCTGTTTCCTTTTTGAAGTATCACCCTATTTCGGTCAGGGACGCTGACAATATTGTCGGAGAAAATGATTTTATTCGTTTGGCGGTCGAATTTTATTTTTTGCTCAATCCCCAGGGAACTGGAAACCCCAATAACTTCGTCAAAAGCATACGGATAGGACGGAAGGTCCGTATTTCCGTCGTTATGGTTGGAAGAGACAATAGCCACTCCCTTTTTCACCGCTGCATCGCAACAGGACTTTAATTTTTGTATGGTCTCGCTGCTTGTATTTCGCAGCCCTAAACTTAGGTTGATTAAATCAACCCCGGTTTCAGCACAGTGGTTTATGGCTGCGCATAAGGCATCAACAGAGCCTTTATTGTCGCGGTTGAGCACCTGGATGGAAACGATGTGCGGAGCCATGGTCTGTCCGCAAATAATTTTTACGATATCCGTTCCATGTCCGCTATCGTCGATTGAGCATGATTGATAACGGCCTTGTCCCATTGCGATGGTTTCAATAGTTTGGTCGAGCAGTAGTTCATCTTTTAGGTTAACGCCCGAATCGATTACCGCTATTTTCATTTCACACCTGCTTTGAAAAAGTTGACCCTGCACCCGGATTCATGGGTTCACATCTGCTTGGGCTCAACATAAGTTGAATCAAACCTTTTCTTCGGTAACGGCTTACGGGTATCACTTTCTTATTAATCATGCTCAATTCATGATCGTGTAGATTGGCAATATAATTCGTATTCACAATAAAACTCGTATGACATCGAAAAAAAACAGGCTCCCGCAGTTTAGATTCGTACTCCTTCATTGTTCTGCAGCTATTGATTTCTTCAGTATTCGTATGAATGATGACGCTCTTCTGACAACGCTCTAAAAATATAATGTCGCAACACCTGATTTTAAAAATACCCTGATCATTTTTAACCAACAGGCTTTTTCTTTCTCTGTATGATTTCACATTTCTGATTTCGTTAACTAGAAATTCAATTTTCCCGTAATTGATCGGCTTTGTTATAAAAACAACATTCGCCAAGTTAGGCTCCTTTACGATAATGGAGGCGGAACTTATAGACACAAAAGCTATAACTGCATCCGGGACGATTTTTTTTACTT